>JALONI010000052.1 GCA_025455015.1 Cyclobacteriaceae bacterium
TGCCCCTCAGCCGAGGTGATACCCGTGGAAGTGGAGCAAAAAGTAAAGGCTATTGAGGGGGTAAATGACGTTAAGGTTGAATTGACGTTTGACCCGCCCTACTCGCAAGATATGATGAGTGAAGCGGCCAAACTGGAACTGGGTTTTATGTGATCGTACGTAGAAAAATGTACGCCCCGGATACGCTGACGGGGGCGGAAACTTTCAGGTCAGCATGAATGTTACATAGCGAACGTTGAATTTTTTTTTGAACCATAACCATTGACTCAAATCATATGTATCCCGAACAACTAGTGGCGCCCATGCGCCAAGACCTTACCTCGGTAGGGTTTAAAGAACTCAAGTCGGCCGAGGAAGTCGACCAAACGCTCAAAAGCCAAAAAGGCACTAACCTTCTGGTAATTAACTCAGTATGTGGCTGCGCGGCCGGTGCTGCGCGGCCGGGTATCAAGTGGGCCTTGCAAAACGCATCCAAAAAACCGCATGAACTAACCACGGTGTTTGCGGGGGTGGACAAGGAGGCGGTGGCCAAAGCCCGCGAGTACACCCTGCCTTACCCTCCTTCGTCTCCGGCCATTGCACTTTTCAAAGACGGTGAATTGGTCCACTTTGTGGAACGTCACCACATCGAAGGCCGAAATGCCCAAATGATTGGCCAGCACCTGGTAGAGGTGTTTGAGGAGTTCTGCTGATCGAAAAACCATTGATAAAAAAAGCCCGCGATTGCATCGCGGGCTTTTTGGTAGCCATGGTGCCCGAGTATTAATCGACCTCCAAGCCCAAACTCTTCATTTTGGCAGCCAGCTTTTTCGATTTTGCCTCGTAGGCTTCATCGTAAGCCGAAAGTTCACCGTACACAGAGAGCAGTCCGTACAGCACTGATTCTTCGGAAGGCTTCAGTTGTTCACATTTTTCCCAGTACGGCAGCGCTTCCAGCAGCTTGGTTTTGATCTGTTGGAATAGTTCTTGACGCTTTTTGATTTCGGCATCGTTCTTACCGGCAATGTCATTGCGGGCATCGCGCACTTTGCGTACCTCCTTGTATTTCAGATCCGCCAATTGAGCATACGAATCAAAATCATCTTTGTCCAGTTTGATCGCCTCGTTAAAGGCTTTTTCGGCCGCGGGTTGATCGTTCAACTTCAAACAGATGACTCCCAAATTGTAATAGGTGGCGCGGTCGGCTTTGCCGGTGCCGGCTTTTGCCTCCAAACTGGCACGGGCCTCGGGCAGGCGTCCCATATCATACAACAGCGCGATTTCAGACTGTGCAAACTCCGACTCATTGGGGAACTTCGCAGCGGCTTCGCGCACGGCTTTTAGCGCCTCCTCATTTTTCTTTTGCGATGCATACACCGCAATCAATTGCCGGTACGCGTCAATCTGCTTTCCTCCAGATGCAAAATACTTTTGGATGTAGTCGGCTGAAGCATCATAATCTTTAGCCGCAGAAGCAAAAAACACCCCCGCATTGAACAATATCGAAGTATCGTTCGGGATGAAATACACGACCTTTTTGATTTCCTCAAATGCGCGGGCATAGTCTTTGTCCTGCTCGTAAACGTTGGCTGCTTTCATGTAGTAGTGGTCAGCATACTTGCGCGATACTTCGTCAAACGTAAAGTCGCGTGGAAAGCCGATGGCGGGATCGGGCAACTGCACGAATGATTTGGACTTGCCACCATCAATCTGCATGGCCTTTTCAAAAGACTCTTTCGCGATGTTGAAAGCGTTGGGCTCGAGTGATTTGAATTTGGCTTCTTTGGTAGTGTCCAGGGCGGCATAGATCATCCCTTTGACATACCACGCCTTGGCAGCATCTTTGGAGGGGCCCCCTTTTTTACTCTCCATCACTTCCGGTGCCACCACGGTAGCATCGATGACGGCCTTTGCTTCGTCCAGTTTGCCGGCCTTCAAGTCCTTTTCAGCTTTTGAGATATTGGGCTTGATCGGCTTTTGGCCCACGGCTGCCACGCTGGCGATCATGGCAAGTACAAAAACTAACTTTTTCATTTCAGGTTTAAAATTAAGGTTCAAAATTAGGTTTATTTTTCAGAACTCCCCTCGGGTTCGGCATCAGCCATTTTTTGGATTTTCTCCACCGAAGAAATCGCGTCATCATCGTTCAGCTTGATCAGCCGGACGCCCTGCGTAGCCCGGCCCATCACGCGCAGCTCGCCTACTTCAATGCGTATGCTGATCCCCGAACGGTTGATGATCATCAGTTCATCACTATCCCCGACTTCCTTGATGGCAACAAGCTTGCCAGTTTTTTCGGTGATGTTGAGCGTCTTTACCCCCTTGCCTCCCCTGCGGGTAATGCGGTAATCTTCCAAGGAAGAGCGTTTTCCGTAACCCTTCTCCGAAACCACCAGCAAATTGGCGTCCGGTCGGTTGATGCAAACCATGCCCACAACCTTGTCCTCGGCCGACTCCAGGCTGGTGCCGCGCACCCCCGCGGCCGTACGCCCCATGGGGCGAACATCGCTCTCGTTGAAATGGACGGCCGTACCACTGCTCTTGGCGATGATGATCTGGTTGGAGCCATTGGTCAAGGCAGCCGTGAGCAAACGGTCGCCCTCATTGACTGTGATGGCGGTAATGCCATTGGCACGTGGGCGCGAATATGCCTCCAGCGAGGTTTTCTTGATGATGCCCTTTTCGGTGCACAAAATGACGAAGTTGTTGTTGATGTATTCCTCGTCTTCCAGGTTTTTCAGGTTGATCACCGCCCGTACCGTATCACCGGGTTCAATGTTCAATAAATTTTGGATGGCACGGCCCTTCGAAACCTTGTTGCCTTCCGGGATTTCGTACACGCGCTTCCAATACACTTTGCCGGTGCCGGTGAAGATGAGCATGTAGTTGTGCGCTTGCGCGATAAACAAGTGCTCGGTGAAATCATCTTCTTTGGTGGCCACTGCCTTGGAGCCCACCCCACCCCGCCCTTGGGTACGGTATTCGCTCAACGAGGTACGTTTGATGTAGCCCTGGTTGGAAATCGTGATCACCATCTCTTCGTTGGGGATCATGTCCTCTACGGTGATGTCATCTTCGCTGGCCACCACTACCGTTCTGCGCGCATCCCCGTAGCGTTCCTTCATTTCCGTCAGTTCGCCCTTGATGATCTCCATCCGCTTGCTTTCGCTGCCCAGGATTTCTTTGAGCGAAGCAATGAGTGCCATCACTTCTTTGTATTCCTGCTGTATTTTATCGCGCTCAAGTCCGGTCAAGCGTTGCAAGCGCATTTCCAAAATGGCTTTGGCCTGAATCTCCGACAACCCAAAGCGCTCCATCAACCCGGTTTTGGCGATCTCCGGATCTTGCGATGCCCGGATCAACGCGATCACTTCGTCCAAATGATCCAGGGCAATCAGGTATCCTTCCAGGATATGGGCGCGTTTCTCGGCTTCGTTCAATTCAAACTGTGTCCTGCGCGTCACCACCTCGTGGCGATGCTCGACAAAATAGACGATGAGGTCTTTCAGGTTCAGTGTCCTGGGCCGCCCTTTTACCAAGGCCACGTTGTTCACCCCAAACGAGGTTTGCAATTGCGTGTACTTGAACAGGTTGTTGAGGACAATATTCGGAATGGCGTCTTTTTTCAAATCGTACACCACGCGGTAGCCCTCCCGGTCAGATTCATCGCGGATGGCCGTGATGCCTTCAATCTTTTTCTCATTGACCAACGCGGCCGTTTTCTCAATCATCAATGCCTTGTTTACCTGATAGGGTATTTCCGTTACGATGATTTGGTCTTTGCCGCTGGCGCTGGTGACGATTTCCGCTTTGGCGCGCAGCACAATGCGCCCGCGGCCGGTGAGGTACGCCTCCTGCACACCCGAAGTGCCGTAGATGATGCCGCCCGTGGGAAAGTCAGGAGCGGTGATGTGCTTCATCAACTCAGGAATGGTGATATCTCGGTTGCCGATGTAGGCGATGATTCCGTCCACCACTTCGCCCAGGTTGTGCGGAGCCATGTTGGTGGCCATGCCCACGGCAATGCCTGACGACCCGTTGATGAGCAGGTTGGGCACCTTGGAGGGCAGCACGGTCGGTTCGCGCTCGGTGTCGTCATAGTTGGGCTGAAAATCAACCGTGTCTTTGTTGATGTCGGCCAACAGTTCTTCGGCCAACCGTCTGAGGCGGGCCTCCGTGTAGCGCATGGCCGCAGGCGCATCGCCATCCACCGAGCCATAGTTTCCCTGCCCGTCCACCAGCGTGTAGCGCAGCGACCAGTCCTGGGCCATCCGCACCATGGTATCATACACCGAGGCATCGCCATGGGGGTGATATTTACCGAGTACCTCCCCCACAATTTTGGCCGACTTCTTATACGGCTTGTTGTAGTTCACCCCGATCTCCAGCATGCCGTACAGAACCCTGCGGTGGACGGGTTTTAACCCATCGCGAACATCGGGCAAGGCCCGCGAAATGATGACCGACATCGAGTAGTCGATGTAGGCACCGCGCATTTCGTCTTCAATGTTGATGGGGATGATGTTCTGTCCTTCGGAGGGGGGAATGGTTTCTTCGGCCACGTGATTTTGGAGTTAAAAAAGGGCTTTTCAATAAGCCGTGCAAGATAGGTATTTCCCCCGAAAACGGGTGCCAAAAAAGCGCTGCCGAAGCCCGGTTTTGAGGGAGATTTTTGGCTTCCAAACCATCGCGACAAAACCGGTTTTTCGCCCCCCTTGTGAGGGCCAGAAAAAGAGTGAATCTTGTACCTTTTACCCTACCGCGTGCATGCAAAAGATACCGCTCACCGAACGCCACTACATCCCCACGTTCGTCTTCGTCACCAGCCTGTTCATGCTGTGGGGCATTGCCATCTCCATGGGCGATGTGCTCAACCGCCATTTCCAAAAAGTACTGAGCGTCTCGCTGGCCGAGTCGGGGCTGGTGCAATTTTCCATCTTTGGTGCCTATGCCGTCATGGGCATCCCCGCGGGCATGTTTATGAAACGCTTTGGGTACAAAAACGGGGTGCTGTTGGGGTTGGGGTTGTATGCCATGGGCGCGTTTTTGTTTGTGCCCGCTGCGGGCGCGGAATCGTTCGACTTTTTCCGGCTGGCCCTTTTTGTGTTGGCTTGCGGGTTAGCTACGCTGGAGGCGGTGGCCCACCCGTTTGCTGCGGCCCTGGGGCATGAGCAACGCTCCGAGCAGCGCATCAATTTCTCGCAAACGTTTAATGCACTTGGCACCATCGTTGGGCCCCTGCTGGGAGGGGTCTTCATCCTGGGCGACACCTTGACGGGCAACACGCAGGCCGATTTGTTTTCCGTGAAGATGCTCTATGCCGCCATTGGCCTGACCGTGGCGTTGATTGGCGTAGCCTTTTGGTTTATCCGGGTGCCCCCGTTACAGGAGGCGCGGCACTCCAGCCAGCCCAACGCTACTTACCGCCAGTTGTTTCGGCACCGCCACTTTCGCTGGGCGGTGGTAGCGCAGTTTTTCAACGTAGCCGCGCAAGGCGGCACGTGGGCATTTTTCATCAACTACGCGGTCACCTACCTGCCGGGCATGACGGACCAAAGGGCGGCCTTCTATTTTTCGCTGAGCATGGTGATGATGCTGCTGGGCCGGTTTGTGGGCACGTTCTTGATGAACTACATCGCGCCCAACCGGTTGTTGGCGCTCTTTGCGCTGGGCAGCATCGTTCAATGTGTGGTGATCTCGCAGCACTGGGGTTGGTTTTCATTTGCCTGCGCCATCGGCTTGCAATTTACATTCTCCATCATGTTCCCGACTATTTTCGGATTGGGGATGAAAAACCTCGATGCCCTGCGTGAGAAGGCGTCATCCATTATCGTGATGGGCGTGGTGGGTGGGGCGTTGTTTCCACCGATCATGGGGTACGTGGCCGATACGTATGACGTGGCCACGGCCTACCTGCTTCCGATTGTTTGCTACGCAGTCATTTTTCTGTTTGGCATCCGCCTGTATAAACCTGCGCCTGCCCTCTCATGAAATGTCCTCATTGCGGTACTGAAAACACATCTGCCTTTGTGTGCCGGGGTTGTGGGTATCCCCTCGCGGGTACGGAAGCTGAAAAGTCGGCTTTTGTGGGGAGGCAGATCCTCCATGCATCGCACGCGGAAGAAGCCCAGAAAAGCATCCGCACTGCGCGCGCGATCTTGTTCGCTTTGGGCGGACTGAACATCTTACTGGCGTTGATTTTCGCCTCCGATGGCATCGGTATGATTTTGTCAATGTTTATCGGGGCGGCCTTTGCGGTTTTGGGGATCATTCTTCCCCGAAAGCCAATGCTGTTTTTGACCCTTGCCATCGCCCTGCTGCTGTTGCACTACTTAGCTGACGCAGTGGTGGACCCCGGCAGTTTATTTCGCGGGCTGATTTGGAAGGTGTTTTGCCTCTCGGCCCTGGTCATTGCCGTCAGGCGAAGCGAACGGCTGCGGCAAGAAAGCGGGTATCTACACCCGAAATGGACGGGGTCAAATTTCCACCAACTGCCTGTGATGCCCCGTTGCCCCCGTGTCAATACGGGTTGAGCTTGCGCCTGTTTTTCTTTTTGTACTTGATGAGCGTGGGGTAGTTTTCGCCATAGCCCGGGTCTTGTGTCTTCCAGATGGGGTGCATGCGGCTTCGGTATTCTTTGTTGCCATGGGCATGGTTTACCTGGGCCGAACAGGATTTGAATACACACTTTCGCAATTCGGGCATGCGATACACCAACCCGACCGTGACGTAGGCACCGTTCATGCGGTGCCTCAGGCCGGACGCTACCTCGGGCAGCCCGAGCGTGTAGCTCTTAAATTCGTAGGCGGGGCGCACGTACAACCGGAAATATTCAGACATCTCACGCTCAATGGTGACACCCAGGTTGACCACCACGCTGCGTTTGATCACCCCCTCGAAGTTTCCTCCCGGGCGGAAGCCTCCGATGTGGGCATCGCCCGTAAAAAGAAACTTGTCGAACCGGTAAAACGAGGCACCCAGCAGAAGGTAGTATTTGCGCATGAGGCCGCCCGCGGGCCCGGGGTTGAACGAGGCAATGTCGTTTTCGAAGGACATCGGTTTGAATTCGCCCAGGTTCATGTACTCAAACGAATACCCGGCTCCAATGCGGTAGCGCTGCTTGAACTCATAGTGCACGGACAACTTCAACGGAATGTTCCACGCCCTGCCTTTGAAGCCCAGTGAAGCGGTGTCTGAGTTGACCAAGAAAGCCGTAGGCACAAAGGCGGAACTGTCGGCCTCCGTTCGGTTCACCCAATTCGTCAAGCGCCCGGAAGGCGGCACTGTCCCCTGAAAAATCTGCGGCCCGCCCCCCGCGGGGTTGTACAACAGAAATCCAGTGAGGTCATGTTTGAAAAACGTAGTGCCATAGCCCAACCCCACCGACCAATGCAGCTTGCTCATGATGCGCCTGAACAATCCCACCTTGTCGCGGTCTACGTAGTACCGATCCAGGGGTATATCCGGGGTTTTGTCGCGGTCTTGCGCCACGAGGTGATGTCCTCGTACGAGAGACACCAACAGCACGCTCATGACGATAAAACGCTTCAGAATTGTGAATTTAAACCGCTAAAGATAATAGAATGCCCTTAATTTAGGCTAATAACGCGGGTAAGAAGACTCCAGGGATGTGAAGGTGTGAAATAATAACTGCCCCGGCTTTACGTGATAGGTAAATACATGGTCGTCTGTTTTGCCGTTGGGCTCCATCAACCGCAGGGTGAGTTCGTTTTGGCCCACCTGCAGCGGCACGCGTACGTAGTGGATGCTGTGGGGCAGCGTTTGCCAGTTTCGGGTGTCGGCTTTCTCGGTGGCGGCATGGATGATGCCCAAGACCGAACCCAAGGCCCGGTTCTCCTTTTTCAGTTGATGCTCCGTTACTTTTTTGAATGCCACCCGTATGAGCGCTTTGCTGAATTCCATATCCATGCGCTGCTGCAGGCTTTTGAAAGCGATCTTGTTCACGTCTTGCAGCAACTCAAACCCCCACTGCTGGCCGTGGCCAGTTACTTCCGCCTGCTGGTAGTATTCGGGCCGCTCGATGTAGCGTGGAAAAGCCACCCGGAGAACTTCCAGGCTGCTCAAACTTGAGCGGTCGTTTTCGTCATAATCGCGCAAGCTAAACGGAAAGCTGACGTTCATGCCTTGGCTGTTGAAATACACCATGTCGCCCCTGCGGTCAATCATAAAGTTGACCCCCCACTCGGCTTTCACGGGGCTCAGTCCATTGTGCCACAGCATCACCAACTCACCGCCTTCCGAGGGCCGGTACACATAATCGACCATGTCAAACTCGGTTTTGAAATAGTCCAACTCCTCGGTGAGGCCGCTCAGGTGGGCCGTGCGCAGCAGGTCTTTTTTTAACTGCACCGGTGCCGACAAATCGAAAAGCTGGCGATAGTCGGTCTGATAGATGTCGTACGCATTCCGGTAGGCAATAAATGCGTTGTTGTAGTCCTTGTCGGTTTCATAGATCAATCCCATGAGGGTGTGGATAAAGGCATCGCGTTGAAATTTGGTTTCGCTGCGGTAGCGGTCGGCCAACTGCTGCAACCGGATGTTCAGCCTGCGGCACTCCACCAGTGCCTCTTCGGTTTTGTTGAGTTTGATGAAGTTCAGCGCCTTGTAATAGAGCAGCAACAGGTGCTCGTGGTCTTCGCCTTTGTATGGGGTAATGGCGGGGTTGGTCAAAAACGAGGCGGCCTCCAGCGTAATATTTTTCCGGTAGTCTTCGCCAAACAGGTAGGCGCGCTCGAAGAAGTCGTTGCTTTCCTCGTAGCGCCCCATCATGGACAGCACCAAGCCCTTGTTCACAAAATACAAGAATGCTTGTCTGCCCCGGGCCTCCCGGGGATCGGCCTTGAGGGTGCTGAGGGCTTGTTCCAGTTGGCCCGACTCAAACTGCTGATTGAAGGCCAGGTTGCTTTGGTAGTACGTGGCGCACGCCTGCATGACGAGCACCAACGTTAAAGCAACCAAGGCTCGGCTCATAAGTGGTAGGGCTATTTTCGTACGAGTTTCTTGATTTCCTTCTGCCCGTACCAGATGCGCTTGTTGGTTTCCATATCCGTCAAGAACAGCGTGGTGATGTAATTGACCACGCGCTGGTGGCGGGCCACATCGGTTTCGGAGGTCATCTCGCCAAACAACATGAGGTCGGCCCCCACTTCTTTGCCCCACTGCGCCATGCGGGCCGGGTCAGCGAATTCCTGCTGCTGCACCCGCTCCAGCCGCAGCTTGTCGCGAAACTCATCGTTTTCCACCACATCTGCCAACGCGGAGTTGAAAATCGCCAATTCAATTTTTTTGATGTAGTTGGCGGCATCGATGTGTTCGCTGGTTTTGTTGCGCACGGTGCCCACGATGATGGCGGGTTTGCGACCTTTTTCCGTGGCGTAGGCCTGAAAGCGCGCGCTGCCCAGCAGTTCTTCAATCATCTGATCGGCCACCAGCCGCGAGTCGGAGTCATTCCAGCGGCCGCTAAGATCAATGGCTTGCTGAGGGTCCACCCGCGTAACCGAGGGCGAGCAGGCACAACACCACAAAACGGACAGCCAGGCGAAGAAGCGAACCATAGTCATGCAAGAACAACCAATTTTCAGGCCACTTGTTGCCCCTTTAAACGGGCGATGACTTCCCGGGGGTTCGCGGCCGCGAAAACAAAATTGCCGGCCACCAGCACATCGGCCCCGGCTGCCAGCAGTTGGGGGGCATTTTCGCTGTTTACGCCCCCGTCAATTTCGATTTTGGCCTGTGAGCCGGTTTTTTGAATCAACGTGCGCAGCCGCCTCACTTTCTCGTAGGTGCGCTCAATGAATTTCTGTCCGCCAAAGCCGGGGTTTACCGACATCAAGCACACCAAGTCGATCTGTGCTAACACATCTTCGAGTAAATCCACGGATGTGTGGGGGTTGATGGCCACCCCCGCTTGCGCGCCTGTGGCATGGATTTGCTGAACCGTGCGGTGCAAGTGCGTGGATGCCTCCAGGTGAACCGTGATGACATCCGCCCCGATTTTCCGGAATGTTTCGATGTAGCGCTCGGGCTGTACAATCATCAAATGCACATCCAGCGGTTTGGCGGCATGGCGCTTGATGGCCTCGATGACGGGCATGCCAAAGGAAATGTTGGGCACAAACACGCCATCCATCACGTCCAAGTGAATCCAGTCGGCCGCGCTGGCATTGATCATCTTCACATCGCGTTCCAGATGAGCGAAGTCGGCCGCGAGGATGGAGGGGGCTATGAGGGACATTTTACAGATTCAAGATTCAAGATTCAAAATTTAAAATTCAAGATTCGAAATTCGAGGTTCAAAGTTTAGAGTTCGAGGTTATAGTTTGACGAGACGGATCACGCGCTCGGTGCAAGCGGTTTTTACTTTCACCAAATACGTGCCGGGGGTCAACACCGACAGATCATACTCCACGGGGCTGGGGCCCTGCAACACCAGTTGCCGTTCGGCCAGCCGTTGCCCTTGCGGGCTATACACCGAGAGGAACACCGTTTCCTCTCCCCAGCCGGAAAGGCGTATCTGTACCGAGTTTTGCGTTACCGGGTTCGGATATACAAAAATTGCATGCGCACAGTCCTCTTCGTTGATAGCCGTTACGTTGACGCGCGTAAAGTTGGGAATGCCAAATCCGTTTTGATTGTCGGGCGTGGCTGCCTGGGAGCCTGCCAGCAATATGACTTGATATACGTGCCGCGCGGTCAGTTGCGGATAGGCTTGCAAGAGGCCTGCCGCCAACCCCGCCACCAGGGGGCTGGCCACCGAAGTGCCGGAAGCGCTGGACACCGAGCCGTTGGGCTGCACCACGGCCGTCCCCGAGCCCATCGCCATCACATCGGGTTTGATGCGCCCGTCCGCGGTGGGGCCGATAGAGCTAAACGAGGAACGCAGACCTTGTGCGTTAACCGAGCCCACGGCCAGCACACCCTCCACATCGGCCGGTGGCGTCACTTTGCGCCAACTGACCATGTTGCCCTCGTTGCCCGCGCTGGTCACCACCACCATGCCGCGCGCAATGGCTTTGGCGGCCGCCCGGGAGATCACTGCGCTTTCGCCCGTCAGGTCGGCCAGGGTATAATTCATTACATCCTCGTCAAACGTATTGTAGCCCAATGACGTGTTGATCACATCCACACCCATGCTGTCGGCCCGCTCGGCTGCAAACGTCCAGTTGTATTCTTCGATTCGGTATTCGCTGCTGACGTCCTCTGTCAAATACAGTTGGTAGGTAGCCTTGGGGGCCGCCCCGGTATAACTGCCCGATTGCGCGGCCAATACCGACAGCACCTCGGTGCCGTGGTCGTCACGGTCGTACACATCCGGTACGTTGTGCACGTAGTTAAACGTGTAGGTGAGGCGGTTATCCGAAAACAGATGAGCAAAGGGGGAAGCCGTATTTACGCCTGTAAAGCCACTGTCAAATACAGCAATCAAAATGCCCTCGCCACGATAGCCCTGGGCATGCATCTCCGGGATTCCCAGTGGCTGCAATTGGGCATCGGTTTGTTGTACACCATCGGTACGGCTGCGGTCGCGCACGCGTTTGCCGCGGCCTTGCGTTAGTTTGCGGCCGGGCGCCACCAGCTCAATGCGCGCCACGGATGTGAGTTGTTGCACAGCCGCGAGCTGGGCCGCATCGCCTTCCATCAACACGCCATTCCACCACTTGGATGTAAAAAACACGGACACGCCCGCTGCCCGCACCTGATTCACATAGGTGGGGTTCACCGGCAGATCTTCTTCGTTCACCGTTACCCTGTTGCGCTCCCTTCGCTGCAACGCACGGGCGGAAAGAAACTCTGCGGGCCGCTCGATGGCGTAGGGCGTGTTTTGTTTGTCTTTGAAAAACACAAAATAGCGATTCACCTGCGCCTGCAAGGCGTGGCCCCACATCATCGCCAACGCGACTGCCCATCTCCTATTCAACCATCCCATACTCAATCAATTGTTGCTGACTGACCACCCCACTTTCGATTTGCTGCCGGCCCAGGCAGGCTGGGGTGGTGCAATAAATGATTTGATTCACCGCGCGACTGATGAGTCCCACCCCGCGTGCAAAAACTTCCGTGCGCACATCGTTTCCTACAATGTTGTCTTCGTCATCCGACTGCTCCACGGTGAGCGTCTGCGCAAAGGAGAAGCCGTTGATGGACAGAGGCTGATCCAGGCCGGATATCCGGTAGACATCGCAGGGGCGGGCCGGCTCGCCACACCGCTCGTTTCCGCCCAGCGTATTGTACCGGTTGCCATCCCACGAAAGTGACTCGCCCACCGGGTAGGTTATCTTCACAAACGGCTGGTTCTCCTCAAAAACAATCAACTCCTGGCCATTTTGTTCCCCGGACAACCGGGCGCCCTCTACCCAGGCGTCTGCGGGCGTGGCGCGCGTGTACGTGCGGATAGAAAAACTGCGTGCGCTGCCGTTGAAAGGCTCGGGAGTTAATTCCCAACGCCACTGATAGTTCGATACGGTGGGCTGACTGTTGGAGTAGCGCGTCTGCGAAACAGCGTACACAAAAAACCGCGGTTGATCTACGGGAAAGAAGTCGAAACCGGAACGATCCCGGGCATCCTCGTCCCCGGCACAGCCTACACAGGCGGCCACCACCAGCCACACGGCCCATCTATGCACAAATGCCTGTTGCTTCATTCGAAATCAATTTCAAAGTTACCGTTTCCTGTTGATATTTGAGCCATGGCATTGAAAATGAAGGTATTGGTGACGCACATCACCAACTTGACAGAGGCGCGCTACTGCGCAGGCATGGAAGTGGATTTTTTAGGCTTCCCCGCGGGCATGTTGGAAGCCGCTCAGGTGCGCGACATCCGAGCCTGGGTGGTGGGCCCGTCTTTTTGGATAGACGTACACGACCGCACCGAAATGCTACATCACCCCAATGATGAGGGCTACATCCTTTCCTACCCGCTGGCGGCAGACCTGGCAAAAGCCAACACACTGCCGGCACGCTGGATGGTGGGCCTCACCGCTGCCCAAGTGCCCGACCTGCTGGCGCACGCGTGGCGACCCGACTATGTACTGTTGGCCGACCCGGCCGCTTCCCCCAGCGGGGTGATCACGGAGTTATGCCAGCGTTATCCGGTGTTGATTTTTGCTGAGGATGAGGAAGCCGTGGCGCGGGCCGGCACCTGTGGCGCACAGGGCATCTATCTGCTGGGCGATGATGAACTGAGACCCGGCCTGCGCGATTTCGATTTCCTGTCGCGGATGTTTGAGGTGTTGGAGAAGGCGGAAGAGGAAGGCTGAAAGGCGGGAAATCCGAAACTATGAAGGTTTTAAGGTTTTGGGGTTTTTAGGTTTGGACGGGGGGGTTGGAGAAGTGATGTGTCCTTGCCGGGTTTGTGGTGCTCCCCCGCGTACAGGGCCAAAATTAAAAGCGTGGCACCAACACAACCCACAAAACTCGCCAGCACATCCCAGGCGTCAAAGGGTCGGATCACCATTCGCACCACTTCCCAAAGGGTCAACCCCCAAAAAGAGATGCCATTGGCCAGCATCAGCCCGGCTGCGAGCGTGAATCTGCCGTAGTGTCCTTGCACGACTTTATAGCCCGCAAAGAGAATGAGTACGTACGCCATGGCCCCGCAGAAAGACGGCAGTATGCCCATCAGAAACTGGCCGGTGGCGGAGCTGAATACAGCCTTGGGCCGCACGTATTCTTGAATCACTACGGTTGCGGCCATCAACGCGATCTCCACCGCGATGATGACCCCGAGGCGCCTTTTGTCTTTTTCCATTTCCCGACCGACATCCACGGCCGAGAGGTAGCTCGCTGCTTTCTTGAGCATAAACGCTTTTACTGCTTACTCACTTCGATGATGGGCTGGCACGCGTTCCAAACGCTCGACAGCGGGGGCATTCGTCCTCCTTTCATTCAACCTCTGGTGTTGCACTTATTCGTTGGACGTAGAAAAATGAATATCGCAAGCTTTTTCATAAATCGACTATTAATCTCAGGTTGAAGGTAATAATAATCTGAAGCTCTGGCATATTGCTATCATGTTTGCTTGGAACGCAACCGGCTCTTTGCTAAAAATCAGGCCTGAACCGGTAGCGGCCATCGTCCAACTGCCACAGCCACTTCTTGCCCAGCTTGCGCGAAAGATTATCGATACAGGCTTCCACCGTGGGCACCACCGAATACACGTCCGAGCCCCACAGGTTGCCTAATATGCTCTCGCGCGTGACGGTCTTCTTCGGGTTCTGCGCCAAAAAGAACAGCAAATCAAACTCCGGCTTGGCCAGCGCAATGGTCTCGCCCCGCACCGTCACCGAACTGGACCTGCGGTGCAACGTCCAGTTGCCCACCGTGACCTTGGCCACGCGCTTACGGATGGTGAAGTTGCGCTTGAGCACGTGCACCACCTTGTTGGTAAGCAGCCGCAGGCCCATCACTTTCTCGATAAAATCATCGCCCCCTGTATCCAGCGCAGCCTCCTCATAGTAATGCTCCGACTTGGCCGTCAGAAAAAAAATGTAGGTGTCTTTGAACTGGGGCAGCGCGCGCAGCCTGCGGCATACTTCAATGCCCGTCAAAGAGGGCATCATAATGTCCAGGATGATCAGGTCGGGCAAAAACCGCTGCGACAGGTCGATGGCGCGCAGGGCGTCCTCCTCCACTTCTACCTGAAATCCTTCTTTTGTCAAATTGTATTGGAGCAGCTCCAAAATATCCGGATCATCGTCTACCGCCAAAATGCGAGGTGTCTTGCCCATGTTGGGCAAAAGGTAGCGCGTAGCTGTTACGGGAGGTTTAAGGCAAAATTATGAAAGCACACGATCCGCAACACAGCGTGCGCAAAGGAGCACGGAGGTACGCCAAGCGTAAACGCGGCACGTGAACGTTTCCGTTTTTTCACCGCCAACGAATCTACTCCTTGTACTTGCTCATCAGCCGCTCCACCGCCCGGGGTGCCACCTCGGCAAATTCGATGTTGAGCCGCTTGCCTTCGTCCAGCCATTTCTCAATTTTCCGGAGCGACCGCTTTTTTACTTTTTTGAGCACGGGCACGCCCATCTTTTTCAGGGCGGCCGCGTTGCAATGTTGTTCGTACTGGCTCTTCATGGGCACCACCAGCAGCTTCTTGTTCAGGTGCAGCACTTCGGCCGGGGTTTCAAAGCCGGCCCCGCACAATACGCCCGCGCTGCGCACCACGCTCTCGACAAAATCCTGCCCGCTTACTGGGTACACAGAAATGCGCCCCACGTGGTAGGGCGCTTGTGTGTGTTTGGAGAAGATATGCCACCGCACGTTGGGCAGCTTGAGAAACAGCTTTACCAGTTTTTTGTCGTCATAGGCCGGCAGATACACGGTGTAGTGGCCCTCGTTGCGCGGCTTGATGTGGCGGATAGCCTCGCGCACCACGGGCGTAAAGATATTTTTGTCGTACTCTTCAAAGTGGAAGCCCACGTATTTTTTGACGGGCGCGTAGTGGCGCAGCAACCACTCGCCAAACGGGTCACGAATTTTAGGGCGCGGTGCCTTTTTAGACAACAAAGCCGACTGGTGGCTGAGGCCGATGATGGGCACTTCTTTTTTGCGGGCCGCCCACGCGCTGATGGGCTCAAAATCGTTGACGATCAAATCATATTTCTCTACCGGAAACTCATGGATTTCCTGGATGACCTCGCGCGAGCTGTTGCGTTGAAAGGTCTTGTAAAAGTTAATGCCCCCGCTTTTGCCAAAATAGAAGCTCAGCCCTTTGCTTTTGTATTTGATGGGATAGGGCAGCACCACTTCGGCCTGGGCCCCGCTCACAAACAAGTCCAACCGACCATATTTTTGAAGCTCGGGTATGATATCCACGGCCCGGCTCAGGTGGCCGTTGCCGGTGCCTTGGATGGCATAGAGTATGTTCATCGCTTTACGGACAAAAATTCATTGACAAGGTCTTTAAATATCTCGTCATTGTCCAAGTTATTTTTAAAGCGTTTGGAGATTTTTATCGATTGGGCGTAGGCGTCATCGCTGTAGCGGTAAATACGCCAGGTGCCTTGGTGGTACTCGAGGGCCGTCAGGTTCTCCACCCAGTCGCCCGAGTTGAGGTAGATCACTTCGCCCTGTTCGGTGGTGATTTTTTTGATCTCCGGGTGGTGAATGTGGCCGCACACCACGTAGTCAAACCCGTTGGCGATGGCGATGTCGGCTGCGGTTTTCTCAAAGTCGTTGATGAATTTCACCGCTTGCTTCACGCTGTCTTTCACTTTTTTGGACAACGATATTTTGCCGCGCCCCAAGGCTTTCGAAAAAAAATTCACAAAGGCATTGAGCAAAATCAGGAAGTCATAGCCGATGGCTCCCAACTTGGCGATCCATTTGGAGTATTGCATGGTCACGTCAAATACATCGCCATGAAAAATCCAGGCCGTTTTGCCGTTGAGCGTCATTCTTTTTTTGTTGTCGATTTGAAACTGCCCGAGCTTGAAGCCGGCAAACTTTCGCAGCATTTCATCGTGGTTGCCCGTCAGGTACGTGATCTTGGTTCCTTTCGCCAGCAAGCCCGTTATGTGCTTGATGATCTGCATGTGGCTCTTAGGCCAGTAGCGTTTGCTAAACTGCCACATGTCAATGATGTCGCCATTGAGGATGAGCCGCTTGGGCTTGATGCTTTTGAGATAGCGGAGCAGTTCTTCGGAGTGGCAGCCGTACGTGCCCAAGTGCACGTCTGAAATGATGACCAGTTCTACCTCCCGTCTTCGCCTTTTGCTCACAGATTTTGGTTTTTCAAAGGTAGCCGCACCGTATTATCCCAGCGTGAGTGGGAGGTTACGAAAATGTTAGACCCGATAAATTCAAAAATTCGATATTCAACATTCAAAATTGGCAAGAGCTCCAACCGATGGCCCCGATCTCAAATCTTGAATTTTGAATTTGAAATGTTGAATCACTTTCTTCACTCCTCCCCTTCGCTCTCCAAGCTCCACCGCTCGGGCGAGCGCCATAGGCTGCTGAGCAATAACTCACGCATGAAGATGAATTCTTTGGGCAGGCGGTCGTACATGCGCTCGAACAGTTCGGCATGTGCCAACAATTCGGCCTTCCATTGCTCGCGGTCGATGGTCATGATCTCATCAAACTGCTCAACGGAAAAGTCGAGGCCGGTCCAGTCAATGTCATGGTAGTGCGGCATCCAGCCGATGGGACTTTCCACTGCATTGGACTTGCCTTTGATTTTTTGCACGATCCACTTAAGCACACGCATGTTTTCGCCAAAGCCCGGCCAGATGAAGTTGCCTTTCTCGTCTTTGCGGAACCAGTTCACGCCAAAGATGCGGGGCGGGTTGGGTATGTCGCGACCAAACTGCAACCAGTGGTTGAAGTAGTCGCCCATGTGGTAGCCGCAGAAGGGCAGCATGGCAAACGGGTCGCGCCTGACTTTGCCCAGTTCGCCAAAGGCCGCGGCCGTCATTTCCGAACCCATGGTAGCGGCCAGGTACACGCCATAGTTCCAGTTGTGTGCCTGGTACACCAGGGGGATGGTGGTGCTTCTGCGGCCGCCAAACACCATGGCACCAATCAATACGCCACTGGGGTTTTCCCAATCCGCATCCAAGCAAGGGTTTTGATGGGCCGGTGCGGTAAACCGCGCGTTGGGGTGGGCAGCCGGCTTGCCCGAGGCCGGATCATACGGTTGGCCCCGCCAGTCGGTGAGCCCGGCCGGAATATTTTTAGTCATGCCCTCCCACCACACATCGCCATCGGGGGTGATGGCCACGTTGGTGAAAATCGTGTTCTTGGCAATGGTGGCCATGGCGTTGGGGTTCGATCTCTCGTTGGTGCCGGGGGCCACGCCAAAATAGCCTGCCTCGGGGTTGATGGCATACAGCTTGCCGTCTTTGCCCGGTTTGATCCACGCAATGTCATCGCCCACGGTGGTGATCTTCCAACCGCTCAAGTCTTTGGGCGGGATGATCATGGCGAAATTGGTTTTGCCACAGGCGCTGGGAAAGGCAGCGGCCACATAGGTCTTGTCGCCTTGCGGGTCTTCCACGCCTACGATGAGCATGTGCTCCGCCAGCCAGCCTTCATCGCGGGCCATGGCCGAGGCGATGCGCAGCGCGAAACACTTTTTCCCCAACAAGGCATTGCCGCCATAGCCCGAGCCGTACGAAAAGATGGAACGCTCTTCGGGGTAATGCACGATGTATTTGGTGGTGGGGTTGCACGGCCACAACGAGTCTTTTTGTCCCGGCATCAAAGGGGCCCCCACCGAGTGGATGCACTTTACAAACGAGCGCTCCTGCCCCAGCACGTTCATCACCGCAGTACCCACGCGCGTCATGATGTGCATGTTCACCACCACATATTCCGAGTCGGTAATTTCAACGCCTATCTGCGAAATGGGCGAGCCTATGGGCCCCATGCAAAACGGGATGACGTACATGGTGCGGCCTTTCATGCAACCCGCCATCAGCTTGCGCAGGGTCTGCTTCATTTCGCGCGGATCAACCCAGTTGTTGGTGGGGCCGGCATCTTCTTTTTTGCGGCTGCAAATGAAGGTGCGGTCTTCCACGCGGGCCACATCGCTGGCGTCCGAAAAACAGGCGAAGCTGTTGGGTCGCTTCTGCTCGTTCAATTTGATGAAGGTTCCTTTTTCTACCAGTTGCTGACACAACGTGTCGTATTCCTTCTGACTTCCATTACACCAATAAATTTGGTCGGGCTGGAAATGCTCGGCCGCTTGCTGTACCCATTCGTTCAGCTCGCGGTGGTTTACCTGGTAGGAGGTTTTGGGGGAGGCGGTGGCATTCATAGAAAAAGAGGAGACGTTTTTGCTGGTGCGAAGGTAACAAGAAAACGGCTTTCAGGAAATGTTTCAAACGATTGCAGACCGTGTGCAGGCCGCCCGTTTGTACAACCGAAAACCCGGCCCGCGGGGCGTTGCTTCAACAAAACGCGCTTTGGCTGAACAAAAACCGCCCCTCGTTTTTATCTCCTTGTCAAGTGTTCTATCTTTCGTTATCAAACTAGTGTAATCGCTATGGCACGTGTAAAAATCGAAGTGGCAAACGCGTTGCGCAACGCAGCGCGAAAGCTCGAAGCAAGCCCGAAGTACCAATGGGGTCACATGGGGGCTTGCAACTGTGGTTTCTTGGCACAAGAGATAACGCACCTGACCCAGGCGGAAATTCACCGCAGGGCACTGCACCGCTATGGCGACTGGAACGAACAACTGAACGACTACTGCCCGGCTAACGGATTGCCTTTTGACGAAGTGATCTCCGAACTGATTGCCTTTGGTTTTGATTCCGAGGACTTAAAAAACCTGGAGCGGTTGGGCGACCCGAAGGTGTTGGCCACGTTGTCTCAGCACGAGCGTAACCTGCGTCATAATGTAAAAGCGGATGTGGTCAAGTACATGAACACATGGGCGGCCATGATTGAGGCGGAGTTGGCCCAAAAAATCGAGTTGCCCTCCCTTGAGCGCCCCATACCGGTTCTCTGAAATGCTACCGCGATAGCGAAAGGCGGAAAAGCGCACAGTCTTTAGGCCGGTTGCCCTGGTTTACAAACCGGAACCACTCGGGCAAGGTGGCTTCTCGTTGCAATCCGCATTTCTCCAACACGCGAATAGACGCCACATTTTCCGTATCCACGAATGTGCCCACCCGATAAATATCGGGTTGTTGCCGCAACTGTGCCAGCAAGGCGGTGACGGCCTCGGTGGCCACGCCCCTGCCCCAGTGCGTGGGACCCAGCACATAGCCAAACTGGATTTTGCCCTGGTCATTGATGGCCCCCAGGCTTCCCGCGAACCGATGGGTGTCTTTCCACCGGATGGAATAGGAATAGTCAATACCAGCCTCCCAGGCAGGAATGGCCATGCGCAAAAAGGCGCGTGTGTCGCGTATGGATCGATGCGTGGGCCACGACACGAACGCGGTGGCTTCCGGTTTGGAGGCGTATGTATGAAATATTTCATCGGCATCTTCGTACCTTAGCCGCTGAAGCAATAGTCGTTCGGTTTCCAAATTGACAGGCAGGGATAACTTCATTTTCGCATGAGCAAGAACATCGTGCATCAATATTTCAAAAAAGAAACGGATGGCACAAAGTTATTGCTCAAGTTTAAGCCCATCCACCGGAAGGGCACCCAATTGACCATTCGAGCCCATGCCGAGCCGGAAGCGAATGAATTAGATTTTGATGGTGAGCCCGAAGAACTGGAAGAGGTGCTGCGGGCCGAGGGGTACGTGCCGGTGAGCGCGATTGAATACAATCTTTACTTATCGGGGCTGTTGTAGCGGGCGTAGTGAGCCCCGGCCAAACCTAGCCGTTGCCGGCAGGGCCCTCACGTTCGCGTGAAGGAAACGGGAAAGGTAAACTTTGCCCGGCTGCTACTGGATTATCGACCGATTTGCTGTACTTTTGCATCGGCAAACTGGCACGACCAGCTCCTGCTGAACTCCCCCAGGGCCGGAAGGTAGCAAGGGTAGGCGGTTGTAGCGGTGCGATGTTCGGTTTGCCATTTTTTATTTTTATTCCGGAAAAACGTCATCTAAGGCGATCTCCACGCCCGTGCTCACCGAACGTACCACGTCTCCCCGGACAAACGGCTTGGCACTGCCCACATATTTGTCTTCTTCACCCAATACGTACGTCAATACGGTGCCTTCCTGTGGATGCACTACCCAATATTCGCGCAC
>JALONI010000053.1 GCA_025455015.1 Cyclobacteriaceae bacterium
CAGTCGTTAGCTCCAAGGGCCAACCCAACACGGTGGATAGCACCAGTGACGGAGCAAAAAGCGTGATGCCCGCGGACAGCCCCCGCAAGATGAGAAACAACCCGGCCGTGAGCACCCGCGTCTTCAAATCGAAGCGCGTTTCCAAGTACTCATAGGCGGTGTACACTTTGAGTCGGTAGTAAATAGGCACCATCGTTACCGAAATGATGATCATGGCAATCGGCAACCCAAAATAAAACTGCAAAAAGCGCATGCCGTCTTCCATGGCCTGGCCGGGGGTAGACAAAAATGTAATGGCGCTCGCCTGGGTGGCCATGATCGAGATGCCGATCATCCACCACTTCATGGAGTTGTCGCCCTTGATGTATGTTTCAAGCGATTGCTGGTGCCGGGTCTTCCACGTGCCATAGGCCACAATGGAGACAATCGTGCCGAACAAAACAAACCAGTCGAGGGTGGTCATTTGAAATGCACGGTCAGCCACGTAAAGAAAATGAGCTGCGCCACCAGGGCGAGTATCAACAGCCAATACCAGCCACGCCACCGCCCAAACACGGGCACTTTTTTCTGCGCTGCTTCGTCAGTCATCGGTTGGCCGGAGTGGTGGAAGGCGACTTGTGGGCGGAGCGCGAAGGAAGTGACACCAGGTTGGCAAAGAGCTTGTACGCCCCTACCACGCCTTCGGGCAGCTCGCGAAAAAACGACAAGCCTGTGTACACATAGTTTCCTTTGCCGTATGGGGCAATCAGCAAACTGCCATGGCGCGGTGGCTCGCCCACATCATTCATGGAAAAGATGGGCTGAAAGGCCGCGTCCCACGCGGATGGAAAATACAGGCCGCGCTCTTGTACCCATCCGTCAAAATCGGCCGGGGTAAGGCGGTTGGGCGCGCTCACCACCGGATGATCCGGCTGCAGGAAACGCACCTCACTGTTTTCATCGGTCACGCGTTCGCGCGAAAGCGTCAGCGGGAAAGGCGAAAACTTGTCCGGGTCGATCTCCAAATCAAAGTTGGTGTTGTACTGCACAATGAGATTACCACCTTGCTCCACGTAGGCGAGCAGCGCGGGCATCAAGTACCGGATGCGGTGGTTCGTATTCAAGGCGCGCACGCCCAGTACCACCGCTTGCATCGGGCGTAGGTTGTCCAGCGTCACTTCTTCGTTTTTCATTTCCCAAACTTCGTAGCCCAGGTTTCGCAGCGCAGTGGGCACCTCATCGCCCGCACCTTTGATGTATGCAATATTTTTGCCGAGCGTGTGGATGTTGCTGCGCAGCAGCCGCGCCCGCGCCTTGGGCAGCAACGTTTGCAACGGGATGTGGTCATACTCGATGGTCTGCAGGGAGCGATCGTACGTTTGTCCGTTCACTTCGGCCACGGCCGTCATCACTTCGGTTGACTCCGCCCCCGAAGGCGTGAGTTGAAACCGAAAGGACAGTTCCTCACCTTTTCGGCTCATGGCAAACGGAAATTTTTCCGGGGTTGATTGCCACCCCGCGGGCAACCGAAGCGAGACAAAGCCATTGGTGGGCGTGCCCCCAGACGACCGCACAGTGATGGTGACCGGTTGAGTACCCGGATCGCGAAAAAGAAAAACGGACTGACTCAGCTGCACCGTTACGGGCGGCACGATGGCCAGCGGTTTGGTGAGTTCGCCCTTGACCGGATCCGTCAGCTTGAAGACCGCGGGAGCGCGGACTACATACGGTTGGCCCGCTACCATAAATTCAAACGCAACCGAAATGGCCGGGGCGTTTTCGGCCTGGCCGATGTAGGCATTGGTGGGCAAGACAAACGTGCCCAAGCCATGATCCTGCGCCAGCCAAAAGGGCTCGGAAAAGGCCGCTTCTTTTGCCAGCACCTGGCGCGAGGCAAACGTGTAGAGCTTGTTGCCGGCTACCGGCAATACCAAAGCGGAATCCCACGCCAGGCTGGCCGATTGAATGCGTGTCAACTGCACAGGCTGGTTCGATCGGTTGATGACTTCGATGTTGAGTTTCATCCGCTGGCCGGGGCTCACTTGCTGATCGTCTGATGCGACCTCTACAAAGAGCCCAAGGCAGTCTTGTATCAGTTCCTCTACTTCGGTGAGCTTTCGGTTTTTCCAAACCGAAGTGGGCAACGCGCTGATGCGGGCCCGCACGGCCAGCAACCCCGGCACGGAAGCCGGTGGGTTTGCCGGTTGATAGTCGGCAATGATTTTCTGAATGGCCTTTTCAAGGGGCGCGCCACCGGGCACGCGCTTCCATGAGCGATCAACGGACTCAAAGAAATCCGCAGCGGCTTTTTCCCCTTTCACGTATTCGAAAAACTCGAGGGCATCGCCCCTGCGGCCGGCCGAACCGAAGCCCTGGCTTTTGTGCTGCGAGCGGCTTTCGGCCGCCAGCTCGGAAGACGATTTGCCAAGCAGGGGATTATAGGTTCCCACATTTACCGACAGCACCCCCGGGGTTTTCTCATTGATGGTCTGATTCCACCAGCGGCCCGTGTTCGTGTACAGTCGTTTGGCCTGCCACGTGCCCACGGTTTTCAATTGGTCGGGGAAAGCGTTGGCATCGGCCGCCAGCTCAAATGCCTCTTGCGCCAAGATGGCCGAGGCGGTATGATGGCCGTGGCCCGCCCGTTCATCGGGTGGAAACCGGGTGATGATCACATCGGGTTGGTACTGCCGTATCACGTACACCACGTCATGGAGTATTTGCTCTTTTCCCCAAATCGCAAACGTTTCGTTCGGGTTTTTTGAAAAACCAAAGTCGTTGGCGCGGGTGAAAAATTGCTGACCGCCATCAAGCCTGCGGGCGGCCAAAAGCTCCTGTGTGCGGATGAGGCCCAACTGGTCGCGTATCTCCGGGCCGATCAGGTTCTGACCCCCATCGCCACGCGTCAAACTCAGGTAAGCCGTGGTTACCAAGGGGTCGTTGGCAAAGTAAGCGATGGCACGGGTGTTCTCATCGTCCGGATGGGCCGCCACGTACAACACGGAGCCCAGCACGTTCAGCTTTTTGAGCTTGAGCAGGATGGCCGCGCTGGACGGCTGCTGCCGATTTTGAGCAACGGTGCCCAAGCACGTGATTAAACAAAGGGCTAAGATGCGCATGAGTTGGGATAACATAGAACCACAGCCCGCAAGTAACTTATTATTTGGCAAACCCAAACTGCGTTTTATGCGGTTGGGAATTCGTTAACAATCAGCCGATGGGTATCTTGCCGACTTACGTGCCGCTCATGAAAGCAGACCGATTAAAAAAGGAAGCGCTGATCCGCGAATTGACCCACCAGACGTACGTCATGTTGCGCCCCTCCCCGCTGGCCGGAGTTGGAGTTTTTGCGGTGCGCCACATACCCCACGGCTGCCGCGAAATGTTTGGTCCGCCCGATGCCGCGGACGAGTGGATCACGCTGTCGCGCGAAGAAGTGGACAGCCTGCCGCCCCATGCCAGGCGGCTGGTAGAAAACTACTGTTTGTATGACACCCACCACTACTTCGTACCCCAGGCCGGGTTCAAAAAAATGGACGTAAGTTTATTTCTTAACCATTCCGACACGCCCAATATTGTTTCGATCGATGACGGTGAATACTTTGAAACGTTGCGCGCGATAAACGAAGGCGAAGAACTGCTGATCGACTACGGCTCGATTGTAGCGGGATGACCATTGCTTTTTGTTGTCCTAAATCGTTTGGCACAGCCGTTTTTGCTATCTTTGTCAACAGATCAAACCTGAACGGAACGGACGAATTTTGTGTCATCATTGCGAGGGGTATTTTTCGGAACGCTGTTTGGGTTGTTGATTTCCTGGCCGCTGGCCGGGCAGTTGGTGACCGTAACCGGTGAACCCGAACGGGTGTTGGATACTGCCTGGGCGGTATTCATCGACACCTCTGATTCGGCTTCTTTCGAGCAGGTGCGCAGCCCGGCTATGGCGCAATCGTTTGCTCCCCGCGGAAACCTGACGTTTGGCTACCTGCAGCACCCGATTTGGCTGCGACTCACCTTCAAAAATGCCAGCCACCAAAACGAATGGCTGGTTAAGATTCCCGCTCCTTTTCTGGAGTACATCGATTTCTACCAGCAGACGGACTCGATCTGGCAACACACCCGCAGCGGCTACTACGTGCCCCACAGCGAGCGGGCGGTTTCGCACACCGATCATATTTTTCCGGTTTATTTCGGAAAGGACTCGCTCGCTACGGTATACGTCAAAATCTCGGGACTGAGCCCCAAAACCTTCACGTCCTATCTACAAACCAAGACGGTATTTGAAGAAGATACGCGCTACCTGGATTTGTGGTATGGCGCCTTTTACGGCATCCTGCTGGTCATGTTCTTTTACAATCTCTTCATCTACCTGTCGCTGCGGCAAAGCACCTACCTGTTGTACATTATTACGCTGGTGTGGACGTTTCTGATTTTTGCGTGCGCGTCCGGATATGCGGGCAAATACCTGTGGCCTGAACAGCCCGAGCTGAATTTTTATTTTGGTCGATTGTCGCTGGGCATGCAGGCTATTTTCCTCTCCATTTTCACGCTTCTGTTTTTGGAAGTCAGGCGCTACTCCAAGCCCATGTTTTACGTGCTCAGTGCCATGCCCGTACTCGGAGTGGTGGCCATCGTGCTCGTAGCCACGAAGGTGTACACACCCGCGGGCAATCACCTCATCACGATCAGCACCACGCTGTTTCTGATCACGGGCATTGTATGCCGATGGAACGGCAACAAAATAGCCACCTTTTACATTGCCGCCTGGACTATTTACCTCACCGGGGGCGTGGCCCTCACGCTTCGCAACAGCGGAGTGTTTGAATTCAACTTTTGGACTACCCATTTTGCCGAGATCGGTGCCGCCATGGAAACGAGCATCATTGCTTTTGCCCTGGGCGACCGCTATCGCAGGTATAAAAACGAAGTTGAGCGCGCACAACGCGCAGCCTTAAAGGCACAACAAGAAGCCACCGAAGTGCTTGAGTCCAAAGTGCGCGAGCGCACAAGCGCCCTGTCGCGGGCCAATGAAGAGCTTCAAACCAATTTAGAAACGATCAAAAAACAGGCTGAGACCATCGAGCACAAAAATGCCGAGTTGGATGCTTTTTTCTATCGCATCTCGCACGACCTGCGCGCGCCCATCTCCTCGCTGATGGGGCTGGAAGCATTGGTGAAAAAGGATGTCACCGACAAAACCGCCCTGCAATACTTTGGTATGCAGCACCAGCAAATTGTACGGCTGGACCACATCATCGTAGGGTTAATCAACCTGGCCAGGTTAAACAACACCGACCTGCCCAAAGAGCGGATCGACTTTGAAAAGATGGTCCATGACTGCATTGCGTCTTTTCGCGAGTTGCCCAATTTTGCGGCCGTCACGTTCCGCCAAACCATCCAACCCGATCTCGCGTTTTCTTCGTATTGGATTTTGGTCAATGCCATTGTACAAAACCTGATCGAAAACGCCATCAAGTACGGGCGCGAGGGCGATCCGTTTGTGCACATCCGCATTTCAAAAGAAGGGCAACACCTGTTGATCGAGGTGGAAGACAATGGGCAAGGCATCTCTGCCGAGCACCAGGCCAAGATATTCGAAATGTTTTATCGCGCCACGGAGAATGCCTCTGGCAGCGGGCTGGGCTTGTACATTCTTAAGCGATCGGTCGATCGCCTCCAGGGGAAGGTGGTGATCCACAGCCGCGAGGGCGAAGGCACCAAATTTATCGTTACGTTACCCGAGTCGGCAAGCTGAGCGTTCCCCAAAAAAGTGCTGTGTTTATCCGCCAAAAATACTTGTTCACCGAGCAGGCGGCCCAGTTCATCAAAAAAGTTTACCGGGGCGCGGGTTTGTGGCTAGCCTTGCGGGAGATGGAGGCGCTAAACGGTGGGAACGTAGACCCCTGAACCAAAAACAACTCTCTCAACCTAAACCTAAACCGAGCAGAGGCTGTCGATTGACAGCCTTTGTTTTTTTACCGGACATAAGCGACCCGTACCTTTTGGCCTGGGGTAAAGGGCTGCCGCGGAGGGGCCCACACCCGTAGCAACACCGGTGAGCGAGGCAAGGCGACCACCAACGTTTGATGATTGCCCAGATAGCGTACGCTGTGCACGGTACCCGGCACCCCATTTTTTCCGGTCCCAACGATCTTGAGCCGCTCGGGACGCACCACTGACGCGCCCTTGGTTTGTAACTGACGTGCCAGGGCCGGGGTCAGCAAATTGAATTCACCAAATAGCGCAGCCGCGTAGGCGTTGGCGGGCTCGTTGTAGACTTGGCTCGGTGTTCCGCGCTGCACGATGGTGCCCTGGCGCAACACCACAATGTGGTTCGCCCACGGCAGCGTATCGTCCGGATCGTGTGAGACAAGGATCAGCGAGATTTTTAATTTGTCGGCCAGGTCATCTACCACTGCCTTTAGCGTGGCTTTCATCTCGGCATCGAGGTGGGCATAGGGCTCGTCCAGCAATAGCAACTGCGGCTTGGCGCTCAGCAGCCGCGCCAGGGCGATGCGCTGTTTCTCGCCCCCGGAAAGCTCATGGGTCTTTCGCGTCAACAGATGGTCAATGCGGCAAATGCGGTTGAGCGCGCGCGATGATTTCTCCGACAAATGGCTGGCATAGCGAAGCACTTGCTCCACGCGCAAAAATTTTGGCAGGTCAAAGTGCTGCGAAAGATACCCGATGCCTGCGTGGCCCGCCACCAGCGTTTCGTGTGGGCCGGCTACCCGCTGGCCCAACAGCCGCACCTCCCCCTGGTCGGGTTGTTCCAGCCCTGCAATGATTTTGAGCAACGTGCTCTTGCCGCTGCCGGTCTCTCCCACCAAGGCGATCTTCTCGCCTTTTTGTTGTTGAAAATCGATCCCCGACAAGACGAAGTCCGTCCCGTTCGACTTCTGTATATCCGTTAGCGACAGCAATAGTTTAGCCATAGGCGAAAGATAAGGCAATCTCACTCGGCAGCACAAACGGTTGATTTTTATTTGAGCATATCGCCAGCAGCCGCCCGTTCAAAACCCCTTACATTTGAGGGCATGAACATTTTGATAGGCGAAGACAACTCCGTCACACGGCAAGTAATGGAGGCGCAGGTAGGTGCCCGCGGACACACGGTTACTACGGCATCCACCGCGGCCGAGGTGGTAGCCCACCACGCGGCTATTCCGTTTGACGTGGTCCTGCTCGACTTTCACTTGGACGAAGACGCACCCGTGGTTCTTCAGCGCATGCAGGCAGCCCACACCCAGCCATGGCCGCGTATTTTTTTGCTTACCGCGGAGTCGGCCGTTCGCATGGCCCCCAAGGCCGAGGGATTGCCCGTGGAGGCGGTGTGGACAAAGCCTTTGCAGCCCGATCACCTCGACCAATTAAATCGCCCTGCAACATCCTCCGGGAAAACCGAAGGGGCGATACAATCGCTGAGCGAACTCCTTGGAAACAATCCGGAGCGATTAAAAAAAATCATCGACATTTTTGTCCGGGAAACGCCCAAGTATCTCCACGCCATGAAACAAGCGGTGGCCGCCCGGCACGCAAGGGCCCTGCAAGCAACCGTGCACAAAGCAAAGGCCGGCTATGGCTACCTCGGGCTTACTGCCCTGCATCACCAATTGGATGACTTGGAAGAAAAGTTGGATAAGCCCGTGGCGTGGGATGACGTGGAGAACGAAGTCAACCAACTGGAGGTAGCTACGCTGGGGGTGCTGCGGCAATTGACGCAGGCACCGAAACAATGAAGCAACTGCCCCTGCCCTTTTCTGTTTGCAATTCAATGGTGCCACCCAGGCGGTCGATCAGTGTTTTCACAATCGAAAGCCCAAGACCACTGGAGCTTTCACCGGCCGTGGGTCGTGCGCTCAATTTTTTGAACTTCTGAAACAGTTTCTTTTTGTCATCCTCGGTAAAGCCAAGTCCTTGGTCTATTACCTGTATCCGCCAGGAGTGGCTGGTGACTTCGCTCTGTACCGCTACCGTGGTGTGCGCGGGCGAGTACTTGATCGCATTCGATAACAGATTATCGACAATGTGGCTGATCCAGCCGGCATCCGTCATCGCTGCGCCCTCAGCCAACCGGGGTTGTACTACGATGTGCTTTGCCCGCGCGGTGGCGTCCACCTGCCGAAGCCGCTCTTGCATGAACGCCACGGTATCAACCGACTGCAAAGTTGGTTGCTGGGCCGACTCTATCGCGTGTACATCCAGCAACTCGTTGATCAACGCAATGCCTGATTGGGAAGAGGAACGAATCAAGCCCAAAAACTTTTCATGCTGGGTGGCTGGCACACCGGCCACCAAATCCGACAGGCTGGCAATGTTCATCAAGGGCGTTTTCAGGTCGTGGGCCACCATGCCCATCAGCGCATCTTTTTCTTCATTCAATTGGGTGAGCTGCCGATTTTGCCGCGCCAACTGCCAGTTCATGCGCTTGCGGGCTTCGCTGCCGCGCCACAAAAAGTAACTGAACACTCCGATGATGAGCAGGCCCACCACCGTAGCCGCGAGCAACGACCGCTGCAGCAGGATGGTGGCTTCGTTTTTGGCTTCCGTGACTCTAAGCACCTCGTTCTCGCGCGTGCCGCGTTCAATGGCCAATTGATAGTTGAACTTCTCGGCCATGGCCGCCAGCTCGCGGTTGGTCAGCGAGTCACTCAACAGCCGGTAGCGGGCTTGGTAGTAGGCGGCCTTGTCCTGGCGGCCCGACAAACCATACACCTGTGCCAGGTAGAAGTTGGCCTCGGCCCGTGTTTCCAACTGCCGAAACCGCTCGGCATGAGCCAACGCCTGCTCCAGGTAGCGCGCGGCTTCCGGTAGGTTTTTCTCTTGCAGGAACACCTGCCCCAACAACAAGTAAGTGGTGCCCGTGAGCACGGAGTTATCCAGCCGAGCCAGAATGTTCTCCGCCCGAAATGCCTCCGTCAGCGCTTTGGACAAGCTGCCGTTGCTGAGGTAGAGCTGCGCCAACCCCATCTTTATTTCGGCCAGGCTGGCCTCGTCTTCAACATCGCTGGCCAGCGACTCGGCCTCGCGCAGCGCCTTCTCCGCCTCCAGGTAGTTGCCTGTTTGCTGATGGATTTTACCCAGTTGCGCCAGGGCAGCCACCACCGATCGGGGATCGTTGAGTTGGCGCCTGATGGTGACGGAGCGCTGCGCCATTTGCAACGCGTTCGCGAAATCCTTTTGCGACTCGTACAAGTCAGACAGACTGCGATACACATACGCTTGCCCCTCGGCATCAGCCACCCGCTCAAAAATGAGCTGGGCCTGACTAAAATTCTCAAACGCTTTCTTAAAGCCGGCCGACTCAAAAAACAAGCGCCCCAGGTTGTTGTACGCGTGCCCCATTTGCAGCGAATCGTTCTGCGCCAGGGCCAGTGCCAGGGCGCGGTCGTAGCAGGCCGAGGCCTTGGCGTAATCGCTGTGGTAGAAATGACCCAGCCCCAAAAAGTTGAGCGCCTGCGCCTGCACGTGTACGTCATTGGCTTCGGTGGCCAGCCGCAGCGCCTGCTCTCCAAAAAACAGCGTGCTGTCCGGATAGGACATCCGGTATTCAAAACTTAATTGGTTGAGCACACGGGCTTTCGCCACGCCCCGCTCGTTTTCCAATTGCTTTTTCAGGGCTTCGATGCGCGCATAGTTTTGGGCATGGACAGGGCACATCCGCAGCCCGGCAACAACCATCGATACCCAAAAAAAAGCACGCATAAGGAACGTGCAAAATACTCTATTTTTGACCAAAAGACGCGAACCATGACGTGCATCATTGTCGAAGACGACCCCTTGGCGCAAGAGGTCCTGCAAGGGTTAGTGGAACGCACCGGCTTTCTGCACGTGCAGTCGGTTTTTACCCAGGCGCAAGAAGCCGTGGTTTGGCTGACCACCCACCCGACCGACCTCCTCTTTTTGGACATGGAATTGCCCGACTTACACGGGCTGGACCTGCTGCGGGCCCTGCCCCACCCACCGCAGGTGATCATCGTCAGCAGCCAGGAAAAATACGCAGTGGACGCTTTTGACTTTGACGTGGCAGCATACCTGCTTAAGCCGGTAACGGACTATGCGCGCTTTTTGAAAGCGGTGCTGAAGGTGCAAGCCAAACTGCGCCCCGGGGCAGCCTCCCCGGCCGACCACTTATTCATCAAAAACGACTCACTGCTCACCCACGTGGCCTTGGACGAGATTTTGTGGGTAGAGGCTTTTGGCGACTACGTGAAGATCAACACCCCGGGAAAAACGCACACCGTTTATGGCACGCTGAAGGCGGTGGAAGACAAGCTGCCGACCGACCGCTTTGTGCGCGTGCACCGCTCGTACGTGGTGAACCTGAAAAAAATCGCCAACATTACGGCCGCCAACCTACAGATCGACAAGAAGATCATACCCATCGGCACCAGCTACCGCGAGGCACTGATGAAGCACATCCAACAACTCTGACAACAAAATCTTTTTACTTTCCGCGGGCATTTGATACTTTGCTACTGCTTAACCGCCCCGGCCCCATGTTGCGCTTTTTTCTGATCGCTGTTTTTCTTTCTTCCTGCCTTTTCGCAGGCGCACACCCTTGCCAGTTGGCCGAACCCCCCGTGACCATTCTGGCCATCGAGCGGCAGGGCGGGCTTCCGCAATTTTTGATGGAGCGGATGGGGTCGTTACACAGCTTTGCGCACCGAGGCGATTCCGTGCTCGAAAACCGCAGCCTGGGCATTGCGTTGCGCTTTCCGCGCGGATTGCGAAGCGATTTTTTTGAGTCCGTGGCTACGCAGCAACTGGTTGAGCTGGGCTTTCCGCCCCGCCACTTTGTGTTCATCCGGATGGTTTTTTTTGACTACAACAGTGCGCTCATCCGCAACGATGCAAGTGCCGAGTTGGATAAACTGGCGGAATTGATGCTCAGCTACCCGTTTGCCGAGGTGGCTTGCGTGGTGCATACCGACAGCCGCGGCTCCAGCGTTTACAATAAAAAGCTGGCCGGCCAGCGTGGGGCCGCCCTCATCGACTACCTCGCCAAGGCCGGGGTGAACACCCAAAAACTCAACGCCCACACTTCGGGCGAAGATGCATTGGTGCGCGACTGCCTCAACCAACAGGATTGTGACGAGCAGATCCATCAGTTTAACCGAAGGGCGGAGTTTGTCTTCCAACCCATGACCCGATGAAAAGACTGCTGTTGTTCATATCCTTTCTCGTGCCGGGCATGGCAGGCGCGCAGGAAGCCGCGTGCGAAGCGGCCGCCTACTTTCAACGCCACCCCGAGTGCGGAAGCGAAGGCCGGGGTGCCAAGTGCCTTCAACTGGACATCACCCACTCGCTCGACCGCGATGGAAAACCGTTTGTGTTTGCCTGGAATTTTGGCGATGGCACCACGCAGCAAGGCCCGCTGACGGAGTATTGCTACCAACGGTATGGCACCTATCAGATCACGCTGGACTTGATCGACCCGCAAACCCGGCAGGTCATACACAATGAACTGAGTACACAAGTGACTCTGCTGCCTCCGGTGGATGTGGCCATTGACACACTGCGCGACCGGAGCGCGGTATTCAAATACGACCCGGAGTTGCTGCCCGGGCTGGCCGTGGAACACGTGTACTGGAAAATTGAGAACCGCTACTATTGTGGCGAAAGCATCCGCCACGCATTTGCCAACCCCGGTCTTCACATGATTGAAATCGCGGCCGTGGGCAAGACGGCCGACAAGATGTCGTTTAATGGATGTACCCTGCGCGGTGTTTTTGTTGCCCCCAAACCATGAACACGCCCCCCACCATAACACTCACCCACCCCACCGGCCGCGGCCTGCAAACCGCGTGCGCGCTCATGCTGTGCGTGTGGATAGCACTGTGGCCCACTGGCAGCCAAGCCCAGCGCGTGCCCAACGAAATCGAAAACATCGACTACCTGATCACCTACGGAGCTCAGGCCGACCCCGCCCGGGGCGATGACGATCACGTGCAGATTCTATTTTTCAGCGTGCCCAAATCCTACCAAGCCCCCTTCTACATTCGCCTGTACGACCCCGACACGGGCGGACAACATGACGAATTGCACAGTGGCGCCAACACGAAAATCCGCTTTTCCTTGTATGGCGGCCAATCGGCTTACAGCAACAAAGACGCGCAAAAAGTAAATCCTACGGGCAACTATGCCAGCGGCAATCCCCTCGCATCAAAAGTGTTTGGCGCAGATGCGGCCTATGATGCCAACTGGTATTCGCTGGGGCCGTTCAATCCTCTGCAGGGCGAAGACGTGCCCGACATGGACGCCTACGTGTTCAAGCTCATCGTAGAGGGGCTGCAAGGCGATGACGGTAACCAGTACCGGTGTTTTTTGAGCGAACTGAACACAAGCAACCGGGCCCTGGAAGGAGCCAACGCGTTTGCCTATGAGTACACCTTCAAGTTACCGAAAAGCCGGGGCGTCTCGCACATCTATCCCTTTGTCGACAAATCGGTGATCTCGGTCACGCAATACAACTTTGACTACGACCGCGATGGCGACATCTTGCTGTATTCGGTGGCCAAAAACCGCCACCCGGGAGCCGCCTCCAACGACAAGGAATGGGCCAAGAGCAAACACGCGGTGGCTGATGCTGAAAAAAACACCACCCTGGACATCCAATTTCAAAAAGCCAACGAGGGCGAAAACGCAGTGAGTTTTTACATCACCAACCAATACGATGAGGCCATTCCGTTTTTTACCATTCCCATTGGCGGGCCGCCCCGGTACCGATACGATCTGAAGGTCAACGTCAAATCTGCGCCCGGCAAGTAACGCGTCTGTGTGAGATCCCTCCTTTACATCGGTTTGCTATGGTTGGGGGTGGGGCCGCTCTCGGCTCAGGAGTACAGCCATGCGGTGATCAACGAAGAGTCGGGGCTGGCGCAGGACTTCGTGTATTCGTTGGCACAAGACCCGCGCGGCTTTTTGTGGATTGGCACCGGCAACGGGCTGACGCAGTACGATGGGCGCCAAATCAGCACGTACACGCAAACCGACCGCTTAACCGCGAACTTTGTCACCTGTTTGCTGCGCGCCTCTTCCGGGCATCTCATCGTAGGGCATTATCAAGGCAGCGTGTCGCAGTACAACGGGGTCACGTTTGCACCCGCAGTGCCCGATACGCTTCGAAGCGAAGTCGTGAGCCTCATCGAAGAACACCAGAGCCTGTGGATCATCACCCGCTCGGGCGCGGTCATGCGCCTGGCCACCGACTTCTCTGCCTACCAACTGCTGGCACCGGGTGAGCTACAGGGAAAAATCGTGTACAAGGCGCTGTTTGTCAACGACCGCTTTCTGTTTGCCACCAGCGAAGGCTTGTACGCTTTTCAATGGCGCGACCATCAGCTCTACTTCGTGGAGGCGCTGCCCGACTTGCAGTACCAAGTGATCACCGCCTTGACTGCCGGCACCCAACCCAAAACGCTGTGGGTCGGCACAGACGAAGGCATGTTGCACGAAGTGCAAGCCGGCACAGCCCTCAAAATCATCCGCTCGGTTCGCCTGCCCGTAGCCGAGGCCGCCAGCAGCGCTTTGGTGGCCACGCCCGAGGCCCTGTGGGCGGGCACACTGCACCACGGCCTCTATCGGTGGGACCTGGCAACGGCCCGTTGGCGGGCTTTTGGAACCGGCCAAGGGTTTCCAATCAAATCCGTGAGCACACTGCTGCCCGATGCCGAAGGCAGCTTGTGGGTGGGCACGCTCAGCAACGGCCTGGTCAAATTGTATCCCTCCGTCATTTCGTTTCATGACGGCAGCACGCAAGGTATCCAACGCGTACATGCCGCGGTGGCGATGGCAGACACGTATGTGGTAGCCACCGATCGGGGCCTGTATCACGTGGCGGCTGACTCGGGCGGCATGGGCCCCTACCGCCTCGCCCCCGGCACAAGTATGCGCGGGTGGCTAAGCCTGCTGGCGTACGACAGCACACGCCTGCTGGCCGGGGCAGCCGAAGGGGGCATGTTTTGGTATGATGTGCGTTCCAACCAGTTGCGCACGTTTCCCCTTGGCGGGGAGTTGCCCCGTGGGCTGCGCATTCGCGCGATGACAAAAGACAACGCAGGCGGGTTTTGGCTCGCCACCGTAGGCCAGGGCGTATGCCACATAGACGCGCAGGGCACGTTGCTTGAGCGACTCTCTACCGAAACGGGGTTTATCCATAACGACATCTATGCCTTGCATGCCGACCGCCAAGGCCGTGTTTGGTTTGGCAGCCACGGGGCCGGCCTTGCCGTGCGCCTGCCCGGGGGTATGCTGCGCAGACTCTCGCAAGAAGAAGTGTTTCCCAGCCGCGAAGTAAACGCCATCACAGAAGATGACCGCGGTACGATATGGGTGGCCACGGATGGCGAAGGCATCTTCACGTTTTCCGACAGCGTCTTCACCGCGGTGGCGGCCGACCACCCGCCCGTCTCCAAATACATTCGCGGACTGGCCCTGACCGATGAGCGTCTTTGGTACTCATACCGCAAGGGCGTCAGCTACATCGACCGCGCCACCGGCCGCACGCACGACTTCACCCGGCACGAAGGCATTCGCGAACTGGAGACCTATGCTTCTGCGCTTGCGCGGGATGCGGAAGGCAACGTGCTCGTCCTCCACGAGCGGGCCATGTCGCGCATCAACATCCGCGCCACGCGGCCGCCCGACACCCTTCGGCCCCGGCTCACGGCCTTGCACTTTCAATTTAAGCAACGAATACCCCTGGTCCCCAGCCCGGACGAAATCCAACGAGGTGAGTTTCCCAAGGCTTTGTTGGAGCATCATGTCAATCATTTAACGTTTACGATACAAGTGGGTGCCCTCAACTACACGGGCCCCGTCTACTACCGCTACCGGCTAACCGACCTGGAGCCCGACTGGGCCCCGGCCACGCGCGAAAACAAATTCACCTATTCGGGCCTGACGCCCGGCACCTACACGTTTGCGTGGCAAGCAACCACCGATGTGGCCGTATGGCCCGCGCACCCGGCCACCTACTCGTTTGTCATCCAAAAACCGTACTGGCAGAAATGGTGGTTCTACCTGGCCCAGGCCGCGGGCATCTGCGTGCTGTTTGGGCTCACGTACTACCTCACCCAAAGCAGCAGCTCCAAATCCAGCATCGCGCGCGTAATGCTGTTTACTTCCATCTTCATCTTGTTTGACTACGTGCAAAACCTGGCCGACCCGGTGACCTCGGGCGTGGCCGAAGGAGCCCCGATTTACAAAACCCTTGTGAACCTGGGCCTGGCATTGCTGCTGCTGCCCATCGAGCAGGGCATCAAAGGCTTTTTTCAGTCGCGGGATAGGTTGTAGGTATCTAACCGGGAAGATAGACTGGATCACTGCTGTGAGCAAAAGACTTTGGTGACTGAGCGCAAAACTCTTCAAACCCGGAAGGCTTTTGCCGCTCAATCGCATTTTCTGCGGCAGACGCGAACATACATGGCGTCTCACATCGCGATACAAACACCAAAACAATGGACAAGGACAAAATCAGGTTTGTAGGTTGTTAACTTAAAAGTTAACTTTGCGACATGGAGAGAATCCGCCAAATCATATTCTACAAAGACTACTTTCTCGACTTCTATGATAACCTGACCGACAAGGTAAAGGATAAAATTGAACATGTATTATTGGTAGCCGAGAGAATTCCGGGCAAATTTCTCCAACACCTATCAGGGACGGATGGTCTTTATGAAGTCAGGGTTGAATATCAAGGAAACATCTATCGTATTTTTTCATGTTTTGATGAAGGGAATCTTGTGGTGCTATTCAATGCATTTCAGAAAAAATCACAAAAAACACCACCAGCCGAAATCGAAAAGGCACTAAAGATCAAGGCTGAGTATTTTATTGAAAAAGTTAAATCAAAGGGATATGGAAAGAAAAAATAAAAAGCAAAAAACAGTGATGACTTTTGACGAACTCATCGAAAGACGCCATGGCAAAGTGGGTACCCAAAAGCGTACCGAGTTTGAGATCAAAGCCAAGTCGTTTGCCATCGGAGAAATCATCAAAGAGGAGAGGCGACTTGCCAACATGACGCAAGACGAACTGGCTCACAAAACGGGTACCAAAAAGAGCTTTATCTCAAGAATTGAAAATGGACACAGCGACATCCAACTCTCGACTTTGTTCAAATTAGTTGAACTCGGACTCGGCAGAAAAGTATTGCTGACCATTGAGTAAAGGTGAGTACCCTACCCTGCACTAAAACAACCTCACCTCCTCCACAATCTCGCGCGTCACTTTGTAAAACTCGGTGTGCACGTTAAAGGGCGGCTCGCCATTCTGTTCTTTGATGGTGTAGGTGCCGTCTTCCTTCATCTGGTACGAGTTGACGTTGTCCCGAAGGTTGTAGCGGAGGATGTTCATGGCCTGCTGGCGCAGCAAGTCCGACTCCAGCAAAAAGAGCGATTCGATGCGCCTGTCAAAGCTGCGCACCATGGCATCGGCACTGCCAATGTACACCTTCGCCTGGCCTGCGTTGTGGAAGTAATAGATGCGTGAGTGCTCCAAATACTCGCCCACAATCGAGATCACTTCAATGTTTTCGCTGAGGCCCGCGCGGCCGGGGCGCAGGCAGCACATACCCCGCACAATCAACTTAATTTTTACGCCTTTCTGCGAGGCGGCATACAGCTCGTTAATGAGCTCGTAGTCCTGCAGCGAGTTGAGCTTGATCACAATACCGGCCGGCAGCCCTTGCTGCGCGTTGTCGGCTTCGCGTCTGACCAGGTTGCACAACTGGATGCGCATGTCGCGCGGAGAGGTAATGAGGTTTTGGTAGGCCGAGGGCTGTGAGTGCCCCGTGATGACATTAAAAAACTCGGACACGTCATTGGCATATACCTCGTTGGTGCTCAGCAATCCGATATCGGTGTACAACCGCGAAGTGGTCTCGTTGTAGTTGCCGCTGGACAGGTGGACGTAGCGGTACACGCGGTTGTTGGGCTCGTTTCGTACAATCAGCAAGAGCTTCGTATGCGTTTTCAGGCTGCTCACCCCGTATATCACAAAGCAGCCGGCCTTTTGCAGCCGTTGCGCTTCGCGCAGGTTGTTCTCCTCGTCAAACCGAGCCTTCACTTCAAACAACACGGACACGTGCTTGCCCGCTTCCGCAGCTTTGAGCAACGCGGCCGTGACGCGGCTATCTTTGGCCAGGCGGTAGATCGTAATCTTAATGGACAGCACGTACGGGTCTTCGGCCGCCTTTTCCAGTAACTCCAGCACGGGTTCCATCGAGTTGTAGGGATGGTGCAACAGGATGTCGCGCTCTTTCAACACCTCAAATAGGTCGCGGGTACCCTGTTCGGGAAAACTCAAGGGCTTGACGGGCGGCCGCACGGACGCGCGTTTGGTCTTGAACTCGGGATGCCCGATGATCTGCGCAAGCCCTCCCAGGTCAATCAAGCTGTCGGTGGGTATGCGCATTACATTCAGGTCGTCCAAGTCCCACTGGATTTTAAGCAGGCGCATCATCCAGGGGTCGGGGTCGCCTTGCACCTCCATCCGCACTACGCGCCCGCTGCGCCTGGTTTGCAACTTGCGCTTCAACTCCTCCAAAAAATTGCTTTCAATGTCTTCACTTTCCTCCAGCGTAAAATCCCCGTTTCGGTTGATGCGGAAGAGGTTCACACTGTCGATCTCCACGTTGCGAAACAGGTGGTGAATATTGTGGCGCACGATGTCTTCCACCGGCACAAACCGGATCAGTCCATCGGGACTCAGCAGTTCATAAAACCGGGGGATGTTGCTGGGCACCTGAATGAATGATACGCGCTGGGGGTTGGCGCTGTCGTTGGGCACCTGGGTGACCACCCCAAACAGCAGGCGGTTGTTTCGCAACACGGGAAACGTGTGGTAGCTGTCGAACACCATGGGCGTCAACATCGGAAAAACCACCTTTTTGAAGTATTGGTTTACTTTCTCCGTGTCCTCGGGCGAAAGCGACAGATACGGGCAGATGATGAATCCGTTTTTTTCAAACAGCGGCTTCAGCTTACGGATAAAGTATTCGTGCTGCTCCAGCACAAACGAGTGTATCTGCGACAGCAGCAGTTCACGAAAGGGCTGCTCGCGAAGGCCGCTGTAATCAAAGCGCTCCTTGCCGTAGTCGAGGTAGTTATACAAACTGCCCAGCCGGATGGTGCAAAACTCATCGAGGTTGGAGCTGGTGATGGATAAAAACTTGAGCCGGTCAAAGATGCTGCGGTCGATGTGGCGCGCCTGGTCCAACACGCGGTAGTTGAATTGCAACCAACTCAAATCGCGGCTGATGTAGTTGCTCTCAAATACTTGCCGTATGATCGGGTTCCCAATCGCTGTCGTCTCCATGTTCAGTCACTTCGGGGTGAAAGGGTCAACGTAAAGGTTCAAGGCTCAACGTTTGAAAGGTTCAAAGGTTCAAGAGATCATGAGAGTAAAAAACATCGAATCTATGGTTTCGCACTCAAAACGTTGTTACTGTCCCGTTACCTTTTCTATCGCCCACGTTAAATTTCGAATGTTAAATTCTGAATCCGGAATTTGCTCACACGTCCACCTTCGCGTACTTGGCGTTTTTCTCAATGAACTCCCTGCGGGGGGCCACCTCATCGCCCATGAGCATGGAAAAGAGGTGGTCGGCCTCGGCTGCCGACTCAATGGTGACGCGCTTCAGTGTGCGCTTGGAAGGGTCCATGGTGGTGCTCCACAATTGCTCGGGGTTCATTTCGCCCAACCCTTTGTAGCGCTGAATACCCACGCTCTCCTCGCGCCCGTCTTTGGCCATGTCTTTCACCTGGCGGTCGCGGTCGTCTTCGTTCCAGCAGTACCGCTCGTCTTTGCCGCGCTTGAGTAAGTACAGGGGCGGCAAGGCAATGTATACAAATCCCTGCTCGATCAGCTCGCGCATGTAGCGGAAGAAAAACGTCAGGATCAGGGTGCGGATATGGCTGCCGTCCACATCGGCATCGGTCATGATGATCACCTTGTGGTAGCGAAGCTTGGTCAGGTTCAGCTCGCGTTCGCCTTCCTGCGTGCCAAACGATACGCCCAAGGCCGTAATCATGTTTTTGATTTCTTCGTTCTCGTAGATCTTGTGCTCCTGGGCTTTTTCCACATTCAGGATTTTTCCCCGCAGCGGTAAAATGGCTTGAAAGTTGCGATCGCGGCCCTGCTTGGCGGAGCCTCCGGCCGAATCGCCTTCCACCAGGTAGAGCTCGCATACGGCCGGGTCCGAGTTGGCACAATCGGCCAGCTTGCCGGGCAATCCTGAGCCGGTGAGCACGTTTTTGCGCTGCACTGCCTCGCGCGCCTTGCGTGCGGCAATGCGCGCCAGGGCCGCCAGTATCACTTTGTTGACGATGGTCTTGGCTTCCTTGGGGTTTTCTTCCAGGTAGTTTTGTAAGGCTTCGCCCACGGCTGTGTCCACCGCGCCCATGGCATCGCTGTTGCCCAGCTTGGTTTTGGTCTGCCCTTCAAACTGAGGTTCCGCCACTTTTACGGAGATGACAGCCGTGAGGCCTTCGCGAAAGTCGTCTCCGCTGATTTCCACTTTGGCTTTTTCCAGCAGCCCCGACTTATCGGCATAGTTTTTTAGCGTGCGTGTGATGGCCCTGCGGAAACCGGCTACGTGCGTGCCGCCCTCATGGGTGTTGATGTTGTTGACATACGACACCAGGTTCTCCGAGAACGAGGTGTTGTAGCTCAACGCTACCTGTACGGGTATCTCCGACTTCGCATTTTCGACATAGATGGGAGTGGGAATCAGGCGCTCTTTGGTTGAGTCGAGGTAATCGACAAACTCGCGCAGCCCTCCCACGGAGAAAAACGAATCGCTGCGCGGGTTGCCTTGCTCGTCCTTTTCGCGCAGGTCTTGTAGGTTGAGCCGGATGCCGGGGTTCAAAAACGCCAGTTCGCGCAGGCGGGTGGCCACCGTTTCATAATTGTATTCAAGCACGGTGAATATCTCAAAGTCGGGCTTGAAATGCACGGTGGTGCCGCGCTTCTCCGACACGCCAATGGTTTTGACCGGGTACTGCGGTGTTCCTTTGCGGTATTCCTGCTGAAAGATTTTGCCTTCGCGGTACACGGTAGCCGTCAAAATCTCCGAGAGGGCATTGACGCAGCTCACCCCCACGCCATGCAACCCACCCGATACTTTGTACGTGTTCTTGTCAAACTTACCGCCCGCGTGCAACACGGTCATCACCACTTCCAGGGCCGAGCGCTTTTCCTTCTCATGCATGTCGGTCGGGATGCCCCGGCCGTTGTCTTCGACTGTGATGGAGTTATCTTCGTGGATGGACACGTGCACCTCATCGCAATAACCGGCCAAAGCCTCGTCAATCGAGTTGTCCACCACTTCCCAAATCAAATGATGGAGGCCCTTGGTGCCCACATCGCCTATGTACATGGCGGGGCGCTTGCGCACCGCCTCCAACCCTTCTAAAACCTGGATGTTGCTGGCCGAATAATTGGCCTCCTTTCGCTGCTTTTCTTCGCTCATTTTGGGATTTTTACAAAACACCAAAAATACGGTTTTTGCCGTCATTTTCCGCAATTTTTTTGGCCCAAGCCTAAGTATTTTCAGAGTCGTTTTTACCCGTGTTTTGAAGTTTAAAAATAAAAGATTTTTTTTCATAGATGTTAACCTTTTAGCGGGGATTTGCATTGCCCCTCCTTCTGTTGTGGTGGGCGGCTACCCACAGCCACGCGCAAATCAGCACCTCTGTGCCCCGGTTCAAGACCCGGGCCGACTCGCTTCAATTTGCGCGTCTCAATACCCAGTTGATAGCAGCCTTCAAGGCCAAGGACATGGATCGGGTAAACCGGGTGATGGATTCCTTGGGCCTGTTGCGCGCAAACCGCATGATGGGCTACGCACAGCGGTACCAGCCTCGCTTTCTAACGCTGGATAGTGCCTTGCAACTGCCGCCCGGGGAAAAAGCTGCGCTCACCCGGTTGAGTATCAAGGGAAGCCACCATACCTCGGTGCCCCCCGAAGTGTTTCAGTTTGCGGCCTTGCAAGAATTGGAACTGATGGAGACATCCATCCGCACGGTGCCGCGCGCGCTGCGAAAACTGCGATCGCTGGAAAAGGTATCGATCATTCATCCGCAAGGCGAACAGCGGGTGAAACTGAAGCGAAACAAAAGCATCACCCACCTGACGCTGCGCACATCCACACCGGGCCTGTTGCCCCGCACCTACCGTGCGCTGCCAGCCCTCGAAAAACTGGATTTGAGTCATTGCGCGCTCACGGAAATCCCGCAGCGGCTGCACCAAAACAAAAAGCTGCGCTCTCTCCTGCTCAATCACAACGCCATTGCGCTCGCCAAGCCTTTTCGCGGCCACCCATCGCTGGAGCAACTGGAGTTGCGCAGCAACAGAATCAAAACGGTGCCTGAGGACATTGCAGGCTTTCCCGCCTTGAAACGGCTGATCTTCACCAACAACGAAATCACCGAGGTAAGCCCCGCGCTGGCCGCGCTTCAACACTTGAGAGAGGTGGCCTTCTACAACAACAAACTGACAGCGGTGCCCGCCAGCCTGTACAACATCCCCACGCTGCGGGAAATTGACCTGTACTACAACCAAATCGAGCGGCTGTCGCCCGAGGTGGCCCGATGGAAGAGCGTGGAAGTCCTGTACCTCTCGCACAACAAGTTTTTCTCGCTGCCCGATGAAATCGGCAGTTTGCCCCAACTCAAAGAATTGTATTTGTCCAACAACCGGCTGAGTGCGCTGCCCGCCACCCTGGCACAGTTGACTGCCCTGAAAGTATTGCGCGTGAACAACAACTACCTGAGCGAAGTGCCCGCGTCTGTCTTTCAGCTTCCGGTGTTGGAAAACCTTGACATCTCAAGAAACAAAATTACCGAGGTGGAGGAGCGGCTGTTTGACAAGCAGGGGCTGAAAATTTTGGCATTGGTGGGAAACGAGTGGGATTTGATGGTGCGCGACCGCCTGCCGGGCTGGGCCGAGCGCCTGCGCAAAACGGGCACGATTGTGCACTTGAATACGTTTGAAGACAGCGTGGAAGCCGACCGCTGAAGGTGCGCTACTCCAGGCTGTTGGTCGTGACCCAGTACCGATAGGCCACCAAGGCTTGTTCCCACTTTTTCAGTTTGGTCAGATCCCGTTTGCCAAAGCTGGGCAGCACGGCTTTGTTTGCTTTTGCCAGCAGTTCGAACAGCGTTTTTTTCATAGGCCTTTCGGGGATGAAAATACGCCTTCTTGAAATAAAAAGCTATTTTGCCGGTTAGAACCGGGTAATGAGGGCGTTAATCGTTTGTTTGGTGATTGTGTTGGCGGCCAGCGGCTGCCGTTCCTCCCGCGGCACCACGGTGGTTCAGCCCAAGACGTACAAAGTGTGGCCCAAAGGCAATAAGTACCGCATCAGCATTCCGGTAGGTGCCAGACGCATCAACCTGTTTGAGCGCAAACGCACGAAGACGGTGAGGATGAGGTGATGGGGAGTCGGTGTACGTAAACGGTTGTCGGCCTGTCCCAAAATCTGTAACTTTCAGCGTGGGAAAAAATGAGCAAATTGACTATTGGCTCGATTCGTCAGCAAGCGACATAGAGGCGGCCGGTCACTTGTTGGCGGGTGGCAGCAACCTGCAAGCATTATTTTTTATCCACTTAGCTTTGGAGAAGATATTAAAAGCTCATTTCATCAAAACGAATGTAAGCCAGCCACCATTGGTTCACGATCTGATATTTTTGCACGACCAAACTGACGTGAATTTAGATGATGAGGACTTACGTTTCCTGGCCCAAGCCAATGGCTGGAATATAGAAGGGAGGTATCCTGACTATAAAAAAAGCTTACACCGGATCGCCTCCAGAGAATTTGTTACACACGCCATGCACTCAGCAAAAAAGGTATGGAAAAAATTACGCGAAAAGCTGCCCTAAAAAGTGCGATGGATGCCTTAGCCGAAATGAGGAAGTTAGGCTATTCGCCAAGCAAGGCTGTCCTATTTGGTTCGTTTGCCAAAGGCACGCAACGCCCCCATTCTGATATTGATCTTGCAATTTGGGATGCCCGGTTTACAGGTTCTCTTTCATTAGATTCCCCCGGGTTATTTTCGGTAAAAATGAAATTCCCACGAATTGAATTTCACACGTACCATACCTCGCACACGATTGAAAATGATCCGTTTATCGAAGAGATTTTGCAAACGGGAATCAACCTCGAGTAATCAATTTGTGAGTCACGAGTATTAAATTTTCCCGTTGGAATTTTTTTACTCTCGAATGGGCTCGACTTAACCCAACCCCTTCAATATCAACTCTACATTTCTTCTGAAAAACATCTTGGCCGGACTCACCTGGTTGGTATGGGCCGTCAGCACCGAGCCATAAAACAACGTGCTCAGCAGCAGCATCACATCGCGGGTGTTGGTAGTTTTGGTGATTTCCTTTTTGAACACCGCCTCCAACGCGGCTTTCTCCAGCATCTGATCCAGCGAGAGCAACTCCACGCTGGTTACGTCTGCCACCTGCGGAAACAGCAGCTTGCGTTCTTCCGGCTTTACCGGAAACGGCTTGGGCGTGCGCTTCAAATCCGCCATATAGGCCGCCAGCCGCAACACGATGCCCGGGTGCGCATCGTAGTCTTCCGCCAACTTATCAAACAGGTGCTGGATGGCCGCCAACCCCTCGCGCGGTTTGTCTCTGAACTCCACTGCCCTGCGCAAGCACCACAGCCGGAAAAAGTACAGCAGGATGTCCTCCTTTTGCGGAAAGTATTTGAAAAGCGTGACCTTTGAAATTTTTACCTTGGCACAAATCTCCTCGACATACAAATCATCAAACGACTTTTTGCCGATGAGCTTCAGCGTGTGGTCTAAAATAGCCAATTTTAAGCGCGCGGCCTTTTCTTTACGTAAGTTCATGTTTCGTTCGGGTTCAAATAATACATTTGGCGGTTTAAAACCAAAATTTCATTCCATGAAGCGTCTTTCCCTTCTGCTACTGGCCTTCGGGTGGTTTGCATGTCAAGAAAAATCGCGCGAAGATGTGACGGGACTGGTGGCCGACTCGGCCATGGTTGTCACGGCCCACCCGCTGGCATCGGACGTAGGGCTGGCCATTTTGCAAAAGGGAGGCAATGCCGTAGATGCGGCCGTAGCCGTGCAGTTTGCGCTGGCCGTTACCTTCCCGGCCGCGGGCAACATTGGCGGGGGCGGCTTTATGGTTTACCGCGCGGCCGATGGCGCCACCGATGCGCTCGACTTCCGAGAAAAGGCTCCGGCCAAAGCCACCACCAACATGTTTTTGGATGCCGAGGGAAACGTGATACCCAACCTGAGCACGCAAGGCCACCTGGCCAACGGGGTGCCCGGCTCGGTAGATGGCATGGTGGAGATTCACAAGAAGTATGGCTCCCTGCCGTGGGCCACGTTGGTGCAACCGGCTATTGACCTGGCCACGAATGGCGTGGTGCTGACCGCACGCGAAGCCAAGTGGTTCAACGACATGCAAGGCGACTTGGTCCAATACAACACCGTGGCCCCCAACTTTTTGATCAGAGACGAATGGAAGGCGGGCGACACGGTTAAGTGGCTCGATTTGGCACAGACGCTTACGCGCATCCGCGACCAGGGCCGGGCTGGCTTTTACGAAGGCAAAACTGCGGACGATATAGTGGCCGAAATGGAGCGCGGCAAGGGATTGATCACCCGCGAGGACCTGAAAAACTACCAGAGCGCATGGCGTACGCCCGTCACTGCCAATTACAAGAACTACAAAATCATCTCCATGCCACCCTCGTCCAGTGGGGGGGTCTGTTTGATCCAATTGCTGAAATCGGTGGAGCCTTTTCCCATCCGGGAATGGGGCGTTAACCAAGCTAAAACAATTCACTTGCTCACCGAAGCAGAGCGAAGGGTGTATGCCGACCGTGCCAAGTACCTGGGCGATCCTGATTTTTACAAGGTGCCGGTGGCGCAGCTTATGGACGACCAATACAACGATGAGCGAATGAGTACGTTCGATCCACAACGCGCTACGCCCAGCGATTCGGTACAGGCCGGGACCATGGCGGGGTACGAATCGGAAGAGACCACCCATTTCTCCATCGTAGACAGTCGCGGCAACGCGGTGGCTATCACCACCACCATCAATGGCTGGTTTGGCAACCACGTGGTGGTGGCGGGCTCGGGTTTCTTTTTGAACAACGAAATGGATGACTTCAGTGCCAAGCCGGGCGTGCCCAACATGTTTGGCGTGCTGGGCGCAGAGGCAAACAAGATAGAACCAAACAAGCGCATGCTCAGCGCCATGACGCCCACTATCGTGGAAAAAGAAAATGACCTGTTCATGGTGGTGGGAAGCCCCGGAGGCTCCACCATCATTACGTCCGTCTTCCAAGTCATTTTGAATGTGATCGAACACGACATGGGCATGCAACAAGCCGTGAGCACCAAACGCGTGCACAGCCAGTGGAAACCCGATCAACTAGTGCCCGAGATAAACGCGCTGACGGAGAAAGACAGCCTCGCGCTGGTGGGCCTCGGCCACGTGATCAAACCCCGCGCGTGGATCGGCCGGGTGGATGCCATTTTGAGGTTGCCCAACGGAAAGTTGGAGGGCGGTGCGGACCCGCGGGGCGATGATACCGCGAGGGGATATTGACCATGCCGGGGCGCACGACCGAAAAAGAGAAAATTGTATTGGGCCTTGACCCGGGCACAAACGTGACGGGCTATGGCGTAATCCTCATTCAACGGGGTAAGTTATCACTGTTGCAGTATGGCGTGATTCAGTTGGGAAAGTATGGGGCCCACGAGCTGAAGCTGAGCAAAATTTTCAAGCGCGTGCTCCAGTTGGTGGACGAGTTCCACCCCGATGAGGTGGCGCTGGAGGCTCCGTTCTATGGCAAAAATGTACAGTCCATGCTCAAGTTGGGCCGGGCGCAGGGCGTGGCCATGGCGGCCGCGCTGTACCGCGAAGTGCCCATCACCGAGTACGCGCCCAAAAAAGTGAAACAGTCGGTGACGGGCAACGGCAACGCCTCCAAAGAGCAGGTGGCGAAGATGCTCATGCAGGTATTTGGCATCAAAGAGTTGCCTAAGTTATTGGATGCCACCGATGCGCTGGCCGTGGCGTTGTGCCATCACTACCTAAAGGGCAAAAAAGAAACGACCCGCAAAAAGGCCGGCTCGTGGGCGGAGTTTTTGAGGGAGAATCCTGATCGTAAAAAGTAACCAGGCATGGAACGTAGATCCAATACTTTAATTTTAGCTTTTAGTGATCTCACATCCGATGCCCGGGTTCTTCGACAAATCAACTGGGTCGCAACGATCACCCGAGTCAGTGTACTCTGCTACAACGGCCCAGATAAACAATTTAACATCATCCCAATAGGACGCTTTTCGCGTTCATTCCAACAGAGGGTGCGCTCAGCCATCCTGCTCCTGATGGGAAAAAACGAAAGCGCTTATCAAATTTTGTACGACAAAGAGCGCCTGTTAAAGCTAACTCAAGGACGGACTTGGGATGTAGTTGTCGCCAACGACATTGAAACGCTCCCGTTAGCGATCTCTCTCAGGCCCGCCCGAATTATTTTTGACGCCCATGAATACGCGCCCCGACACTTTGAAGATAAGTTTTGGTGGCGACTCTTTTTCCAGCGGTTTAACCACTACCTCTGCCAAACTTACATACCCAAAGTGGATGCCATGGCTACGGTAGGCGAACGTATAGCCGAGGAGTACCAAAAAAACTTTGGCAAACAACCTGTGGTCATAACCAATGCGCCATCGTACCATGGCCTACATCCCTCTCCTGTGCAGCCCCACCGGATACGGTTGGTCCATCACGGAGGTGCCAACTGGTCGCGTCAACTGGAAATCATGATGGACGTAATTGCCCTCTTGGACGAGCGCTTTACGTTAGATATGTTTCTGCTTAGCCCTCCTAACGCAAACCGAAAAACAAAATCTTATCTAGAATTTCTGAAACGCAGAGCAAAGGAAATCGGGCGAATACAAATACTTCCCCCGGTAGCCCCCAATGAAATCGTTGCAAAGATCAATGAATACGACATGGGGATATTTTTGATACCTCCTGTCAATTTTAATTATGCTAACACGTTACCCAATAAATTTTTTGACTTTATCCAGGCTCGGCTAGGAGTAGCTATTGGCCCCACGCCCGAAATGGCGGATATTACAAAAAAACATCAAATAGGTATTGTGTCGGACGATTTTTCGGCAGCATCCTTGGCTAACAAACTACGCGGCCTCGACAAGGAGCAAATAGAAAATTTCAAGAGGAATTCGGATGACTTAAGTGGATTACTCAATGCAGAGGAGAATAAGAAACGTTTTCTCGGCCTCTTTAATGAGAATACCTGAGTAAGATCGTTGCATATTGAAAAGTAACCTCTGGGCGGTTTCTAATTGTTCATCTCATTCGACCAGCCTAACAAGACAACTTCCGAATGGATAAGATTCTGTGAAATGCCTGGATCAAGTTTCCGAATCATAAAGGAATAGTCGGGAAGCATCTCCTCCAGCAACGGCTTCACTTCGAAGTACTCCATGGGGTTATGATAAATGGCGATGGACAAAACTGGCCGGAAGCGGGTGAGCGTGCGCGTGGCGCCCAACACAAATTCTTTGGCCGCCCCTTCAATGTCAACTTTGATAAACCCCGGCTTGATGCCGTATGCGTCAACCAAGCTGTCAGCCGAACGCGTTGACACTGCAATAGTGTTGGACACCGGGCCGTGCCGGAAGATGCTGGTGCCGGCCGAGCCTGAATCCCGTATTAGCACACTTTCCCCGCCATCGGCCCGTGCCACACCCTCCCGGATCAACATGAAGTGGTCGGGGTTCATCCCAAAGCGAGCCATATTTTTCGTGTAGCGCCCGGCTGACACGGCTGACATCTCCAGGGAGAATGTCTTCGAGAACCCATAACGGGAAAGGGCAATCGCTGAATCACCCACGTATGCACCTACATCCATCAGATGAGTGCCCCGTAGTCGGGCCACTACCTTGGGAGGAAGTAGCGTCAAGCCATGAAAAAAGTAAAAAACGGAGGCCTCTGGCCGCCCACCGAGCAAATTAAACTGTCGCGAGCATTGCCTGAGAACGGCCTGTATTTCTCTTTTCCGGTGGGGCACTTCAACCGGCAGCAGTTCTTGTACGTTTCTTTTTACCCGGTTTGATGATGCACGCTTCCCCGCATCGTCAAAAAAAAGTACCCGATCGGTAATGCAACGAACCACTGTCTGCGATTCTGCATCGAGGCCGGACAGCAAGCGAGCGAGCAAAACTTCTTTGTCATGCGTCTTTACATACTCTTTAAAGCTGCCTCCCAGATCATCGGTAATGTAGGGCGCACCCGATTGAAATAGGCGCCTTGCCCGATCTATATGGCCCACCAGTTGGGCGTACACGCCCGGGGCCCATTTCTTCAAAAATCTACCGGCCGCTGTCATAGGTCATGATCGGTCTCCAAAAAAAATACGTAGCAAAGCACATTTTAAAAACCATTTCCAAAGTACATAATTCCGAAATTGAAACACCTCCCAAAAGTGGGCGGGCCGATTCACTCCGTCTACCTGAAAGCTACGGAGGTCTACCACACGGCAAACCGGCACTCCCCGAAAAAAGTTGTTGCTGATGTTGTTGCCGTGAACGAGCTGTATCCAAGCAGGCCCCGTTAACACAAAATTAAACGGAGGTACGGGCCTCCACTTGAGTCGTATGAAAACCTCATTCATCAGCGAGAACTGAAGTTGCGGCCACTGTGTGTGTAGTTTATGAAATATTCCTGTCGCCTCCGCAGTGTTGCGTTCAACCCGAGTTAGAAAAGGCGATTTGGGATAGTAGTAACGCGCCATCTTCTGACGGGTGATGTCCCACACATAGCCATGGGCCAGTGACACCATATAACCATGTTGTAAAATCAGTGTTCTCCTGATCAGGGCCACGGCCTCACGGTGGAGCACGTCATCGTTGTCGAGTCGGGTAGACACAAGCCATGGCACATGCGCGGGCACTTCGGCCCGAATCTGCGATGCGTAGCGTTTGTCGAAGTCATCAATCCCCGCGCAAAAGCGCAGGCGCACACAAGGTATCTGCCTTAGCGCAGCCAACTCAGCATCAAAGCGCGCGGGCGTGGTTGAATCAAAAAAAAGAAACCACAGAAAATCCTGCTGCGTTTGACCCAATACGGAAGGAAGGCAGTAAGTCTTAAATAAACGCAAACGATCATGCGTCCAGGTGATCCACTCTTCGTCAGTGGTGCTTTTGGCCCCCGTTACGCGCTTTAAATTAAACTGGGTCACCAACACATGAGCAAGGGAATTTTTTTCGCTGGTTGTCAACTTGAAAGGCGTTTATTTTTCCATCGCATCCAAAGCTCGGTTAGCTCCTTTCGGTACACAGTCACCAATAGTAAGACGGTCAACGCGAGATAGATCGCATGGAGCAGCAGAGCGTGGGCGGAGTAGACGCGCGGTTCAAAAAATAAAATGGCACTTCCCACACATAAAGGTATCGCTACCATTTTAACCGGATTCATGGTAAACGTAAACTGCGGTTTTATGGCGACATACAACAACGCAATCTCCGCACAGGCGGCAAAAATAGTTGCATAGAGTGCGCCCCACAGCCCCACGTAAGGAATCAGCCAAAACATGGTGGCAAACTTCAGCGCCATGACAGCGAGATAAATAAATGGAAGAGGGCGCGAATACCGCAAAGCACCAAAAGGCATGGCCATCGCCAGCCGGAGGGGCTTTACCAGATAAGCCACCGAGGCCACCGGCAAAAGGGCCAGCACCTGGCCGTATCGTTCAAAGTCGAAAAAAATCAACACCACCGGAGGCAACACAACCATGGCTAGCGTGACCACCAACAGAGAAGCGGCCGACAAGCCATGGTAAAAGCGATTGATTTCGGTCCTTTCGGCTGGTGTGGCCCCGCGTGAAAGCACCTCGATGGCGCGCGGCATAAAGGCGGAGTTCAGCCCGATCAGAATCAAGTCAATCACCAACAAACATTTCATGGCCAAATCATAAACACCCACCGATGACAACGGCAAAAGAAACGCAAGGATGACGCGATCAAAATATGCCATGAACCACTGCTGCAGTTGATACACAAAGGAAGCCAAATTGAACTGGAAAAGGGGGCGTAACAAAAACCAACGGAAGTGGATACCGGTTTGACGCAAGGTTCTCACCACCAAAAAAAGAGCCACCGCGAAACTCGCCAAGAAACGCCCACTCACCGGTGCAAATAAATCTTCCGGAAAAAGTCGAAAAGCTGCGATCGTACATACGATCAGCAAAAAAAAAGTGGCAAGATTGACGATCAAGAAGTGCTTTGGCAGCTCTTTGACCTGAAAAAGCGCGCTTTCGATTTTGATCAGCCCGTAGCATACTCCCGAAAAAACACTAAGCCATCCAAAAGGCGCAAACGCCACCGCTGTGGCGGGTTTTACGGTCTCAAATTTCATGTTGCGAAGATTGAAAAGCTAGCCTACCACGATCATCGACAGG
>JALONI010000054.1 GCA_025455015.1 Cyclobacteriaceae bacterium
ACCCCGAATCGCAAAAAACGGGGATGCCCAGCACCATCCCCAGCAGCGTCATGCCCAGCGAAGGCGAAACGGCACTGCGCTGCTGCACCCACTGGCCCAGGCAATACACGGCCCCTGACTCCTCCAAGATCACACCCAAAATACTACCCAGCACGACTACGAGGCCGATCTTACCCACCAGTGTGCCGAATCCGGTGCCAACGGTTTCTATGACACGCAAAGGTGCCAGGCCCGAGGCAAGACCAAAAAAAAGGCAGGCCAGCAACAAGCTAAAGAAGGGGTGCCACTTGAAATAGGAGCCCGACAGCATAATGAAGCCAATGGTGGCGATCAGCAACAAAAACAAAGCAGTTGGGCTCATGCGTGAAAGATAAGACGATTTCCGACCCGATCGTACCTGACTTTGTGCCCTCGGCTGTCAGGGCAAACCGCTTTTTTTGTGTCCTCCCTTTGTCATGAAAAATTCCGATGTGGATGTACTGAGGCCGATTGCGTCACTTCCCCGCAAAACGTATCCCGTAAAAGTGTTGCAGTTTGGCACGGGCAACTTTTTGCGTGGCTTTGCCGACTGGATGATGCAGCGCGCTAACGACCAACTGAACTTGTCGCTGGGCGTAACGGCCATACAGTCCGTTTCTCATGACGATTTCCTGTTGACACAACAGGGCCTCTTTACGGTGGTGGAGCGCGGCTTGGTGGCGGGCGCGTTTCAGGAGGTTCACCAGCGCATCGATGTCATCCAGCGGGTGGTTAACACCCAAACCCAGTTTGCTTCGTTTCTGGAAGAGGCCGAAAATCCATGGCTGAAAGTCATCCTGTCCAACACCACCGAACTGGGCATCCATTTCAACGAGCTTGACAGCAGCGTACACGAACCCGCCCGGGCGTTTCCCGGCAAGCTCACCCAATTTCTGCTGCGCTGCTTCGCGCGCTTTCCCGACAAGCGGCTCATCATCCTTCCCTGCGAATTGATTGAGCGCAATGGCGACCAACTGCGCGCTTGCGTTCTTCGCTATGCCACCCACTGGAAACTCGGGGCGGCCTTTGAAAACTACGTACACCAACACGCGTTTTGCAATACGCTGGTGGATCGTATTGTGCCCGGCAAACCGGCCGATGAAGAGGCGCTGATGCGCGCCTGGGGCTACCGCGATGCGTTGATTACTTCGTGCGAGCCCTACCATTTGTGGGCGGTGGAGGCACCCGACTGGGTAGCGCAAGAATTTCCGTTGCACCAGGCAGGCGTAAACTTCATCTACACCGACAACTTAGAGCACTACCGCGTTCGCAAAGTGCGCATACTCAATGGCTCGCATTCCATCATGGCACCCGTAGGGTATTTGGCCGGTGTCGAAACCGTGCAAGAAGCGATGGAACACCGGGTGATTGGCCCGTTCATTAAGGCATGCCTGCAGGACGAAATCGTTCCTTCCCTGCCGGGCGATCAAAAAAGCCTGCAAGCTTATTCGCACGAAGTTCAGCAACGCTTTTTGAACCCGGCCATCCGCCATGCCCTGTTGTCCATCACGCTCAACAGTTTTTCGAAGTGGCGCGTGCGCCTGGTGCCCAGCATCGAATCGTACTACCAGAAAAAAGAGTTCGTGCCGGAGCGTATCTGTTTTGGCCTGGCCGCCCAGTTTTTTTTGTATCGCGGACTGAAATCGGGCCGAGAGATCGGCTTGAAGGACGATCCGGCCGTCATCGCCACGTTGCGGCAGTTTTGGCAGGAGGCGTCTTTCACCGAGGCCGGATTGGAAAAACTGGTGGGTCAGTTATTAAGCCAACGGGCGTGGTGGGGCAAAGACCTGAACGATCTCCACGGTCTGCGCGAAAAGGTGGGGCACTACCTCTACACCATCGACCAGCACGGCATCCTGGCCGGCATTGATGAACTCCATCGAAATTTGATCTAACGCTTGAGCCGATGGGTGGATTCGCGTACCACCAACCGACTTTGAATCAACCGCCTGACAGGCTCAATAGATTCGTTACGCACTTGATTCAGTAAAATCTCGGCCGCGGCCGCCCCCATGTCGTAGGCGGGGTGATCAATGCTGCTGAGCGCGGGCTCCACAAAGCGGCAGATGTTCTCGTTATTGAACCCCAGAATGGCGATGTCATCAGGCACGCGAAGGCCGGCTTTCTTGATCGCGTGCATCATCTCCAACGCGGCATAGTCATTGATCGCAAACACCGCGTCCGGTCGTTCTTTCATTTTGAGTAAATGACGTGTGTACTCGTCCGTTTTGTCCAGCTTGTATTGCGACTGGATGATGTAGTTGTCCCGTACGGGTATATTCGATTCCTTCAGCGCATCGAGGTATCCGCGTAAGCGATTGCGGCTGTTGTACAAGTGCTGTGGCCCGGCTACAAAAGCAATGCGCTGGCACCCCTGGGCAATCAGGTGGTGGGTGGCTTCTTTTGTGACCTCGTAGTTGTCGCTGTACACTTGTGAGGCCTCCAGCCCTTCTACAATGCGGTCAAAGAACACGAGCGGAATGGACTTGCTGATCACGGCTTCAAAATGATCATAGCGATCCGTTTCACGCGAGACCGACACCAACAGCCCATCCACGCGGCTGGAAACCAAGGCCTGCAAATTCTTTTTCTCGGTCACATACGATTCGTCCGACTGGCAAATGATGACATTGAAACCCGCCAGGTTGGCCATTTTCTGAATGCCGCCCACGGCTTTGGCAAAAAAGCGGTTTACCGTTTCCGGGATGATGACGCCCAGTGTGTTGGTGCGTTGTTGCTTGAGGCTCACCGCCACCACGTTGGGCTGATAGTCCAGCTTGCGCGCCAGTTCCAGCACTTTCCTTTTCGTGTCGGGATTTACATCCGCATTGCCGCTGAGCGCCCGCGATACGGTGGATTTTGAGATGCCCAGCAAGCGGGCGATGTCCTTAATGGTAACGGGGGCTTTGCTCATGGAGGCGGGGCGAAAATCAGCGCCTGCAAACTACGAAAAAACATGGGAACGTTCCCGGGAACGATCCCATAAAAATAATTTTTACAAATCAAAATTTTTAAGGCTCTTTCTGTCAAATTTCTTGTACAATCGCACCAGTAAGTGTTGCAAACGATTGATTTTTCGGTAAACTGTGCTAGACCCAACCACCACAAACCCTAACGTGATATGATGGCTGCCCCCGTTGCTCCCCCCTTCCGCGCTCCTATGATGGTTGCCCACAAGTCGGAGGCCGACCTGGCAGAGGAATTGTTGAACCGCGTGCTGCGCGAAGGCGACCAGAAGTCGTTCGAAAAACTGTTCCACGCATTTTATCGTCCGCTGTGCCGCTACTGCCGCAAGTTTGTGGACACGATGGACGCAGCCGAGGAAGTAGTGGGTGATGTTTTTTATGCCGTTTGGAAAAACCGCGCCAAGTATGAGATCCAAACCTCGGCCATCTCCTACCTGTTTACGGCCACGCGCAACCGGGCGTATGACCACCTGCGCAAGCTGCAGCGCGACCGCTCGTGCTCGCTGGAGCAGGCCGTGCACGTATCAAACATGGAGCCCTCATCGCAGTTGGTGATGGAGGCCGATGAAATCCAACAAAAACTACAGGCCGCGGTAGAAACACTGCCCCCCGGCTGCCGGAAGATATTCCAGATGAGCCGCGACCTGGGCATGAAATACCTGGAGATCGCGGAAGCGTTGGGCGTGAGTATCAAAACCGTGGAAACACAGATGGGCCGGGCGCTGAAACATATTCGCTTGCACCATGAAGCCGCAGAACGTTAGCGTTGTAGGGGTAGCCGGAGCGGTTTCCGTCCTGATAGACGAAGCAAAAGGACGCAACACTCGTGATATCCTCCCTTACCTTATCGGACGAACAATGGGCTGAAGTAGCCCGCCTGCTGGCTGACGAAACCGGATCGGTGTCAGATGAGGTTTGCGCATGGGTGAAATCAGACCGCTACTTGAGCCAGTTACTCGCCACCCGTCAGTCGTTTCGTACCGAATTTGAAAAAACAAGCCCTGAACGTGCATGGAAGACTTTACAAAAACGAATTCAAGCAGAATAGGTAACTGGTGCTGGGCGATGGCCGCGCTCATGGCGCTATCGATGTCCTTGGCCGCGCAAACCGCCACCCGCGGCACGATCGTAGGAAAAGTCACTGACAAGATTTCGGGCGATGCGCTGGTGGGTGCCACCGTACAACTGGAGGGCACCGCGCAAGGTGCAGCCACTGACTTAGACGGCCAGTATTTCATCGGCAATGTGCCAACCGGCAAACGGAAGCTGGTGATTTCTTACCTCGGGTACCAACCGCTGACCGAGGAGGTCACCCTTGAGAGCGGCACAAACACATTCAATTTTTCGTTGCAGATTGACTCCCGGGTGATGGAAGAGGTTGTTGTGACGGCACAGGCGATCGGCCAAGCGGGAGCCATCAACCAACAGATCAATGCTCCAACAATCGTCAGCGTCATCTCTCGCGACCGCATACGCGAATTGCCCGACCAGAATGCGGCTGAAACCGTGGGGCGTATCTCGGGCGTGTATGTGCAGCGTGATGCAGGGGAAGGCCAAAAGGTGGTTCTTCGCGGCATTGCCCCGCGCTTTAGCAATGTATTGGTCAACGGCATCCGACTACCGTCAACCGATCCCACTGATCGGTCGGTGGACTTAAGTATGGTGGCTCCCGATATGCTTAGCGGGATCGAGGTCTACAAGGCCATGCGTCCCGATTTAGATGCCGATGCCATTGGCGGAGCTGTCAATTTTCAGTTCAAGAAAGCCAGCGATGAGCCCGAGCTATTGGTCAATGCGCAGTACGGATATAACGGGCAAGCGAGAGAATTGGGGCAGTACAAAGGGTCCTTTAGCTACAGCGAGCGATTTATGGCCGATCGACTAGGGCTTGTGGTCACCGGAAATTACCAACGCGCCAACCGAAGTTCTGATCAACTCAGAGCTACTTATAACTTTTTAGAGCAGGACGCTCTCCGCAATAGCCTAATTGAGCCCGGAGAACTTGTATTGAACCAAATCACGGAAATCAGAACTCGATATGGCGGCAGCATTACAACAGACTTCAAAATAAATGACCAAAACACACTACTGTTCAATGCCTTTTACGGATTACGAAACAGCGATGATGTGAGGCGCAGGCGGAGATACAGGTGGGATGAGCAGCGGCAGGAATTTGACATCCGTGACCGCAACATCGATGTAAGTATCATGAGCGGTTCCCTCACGGGTGAGCACCGGCTGGTCAACAACTGGTTGCTGACCTGGCAGGGGGCATTTTCCCGAAGCATACAAAATACCCCTCAGGCGTTTGATACGCGATTCCGGGAGTTAGGCGCTTTTTTTGGCCCGGCCAACCTGATCAATCAAAGTACTGACTCTATCATATCGCTGGCCAAAAACCAAGTAGATCAAACGTTCATGAACTTCGGCTCCATTGACTCTGACAAGATCATTGAAGACGCGGTCAATGTTCAACTTGACCTCAAAGTCCCGTTAAGCTTGGGTGACAAAATCGCATCCTTCCTGAAGTTTGGTGCAAAATACCGAGACAATATTCGATCGCGGGAACGCAACACACTCATTGCAAATTATTTTACAGCTACCAGCGGTCAAATAGCAAATTTCCTGTTGGATTTTCCGAATCTGTACACGCGTGCCCCCATCAATCAAGGCATTGCCATCTCCAATTTTTTGACCGGACCGGTGGCCAATAATTTCTTGAATGGAGATTACTTTATGGGTCCTGGGGCAGGTCAAACAAACGGACCCGGCTTAAGCAGGGCGTTAACCTCTGGCCTATTGACGAACATGGCTTCGCTGGGTTACTTAGATAAGGATTTCCTGAACGATGTTGACGACTATGAAGCCACGGAGCGAATTTACGCGGGTTATGCGATGACCGAAACGGAAATCAATAAGCGGCTTTTAATCTTGGCTGGCGTTCGCTTCGAGCGGACGCAAACAACCTACCGGGGCAAGTTCATGACGGCCGGGGTTGACCCCGATGATGGGGGCGCGTTTGAGTCTGTGACGATTGACAGCGTAGGCGGAAGATCATACAACGAGTTTTTACCAATGTTTCATTTGCGCTACAAAGTAACCAAGTGGTTTGATATCCGAGCGGCCGCCACGCGCACCATGGGTAGGCCAAATTTTTCAAGTCTGATACCGTTGCGAAGAATCAACGACAACGATCAGTTTATCGACCAAGCCAATCCTTTGCTGCGGCAGACAAGAGCTTGGAACTACGACCTCTTCCTCTCGTTCTACAACAAGAACGCCCTCGTCACAATAGGTGCTTTTCACAAGCGCCTGACCGACATCGACTACATCCGCACTTTTACGCGCATTTTACCTCCGGAGGACCCGTATGTTGGTTATGAGATACGAACACCCGACAATTCGTCAAGCACCACGATCATCAACGGGATTGAACTTGACACCCAATCAAATTTGCGTTTTTTGCCTAGCCCCTTTAACGGCATAATACTGGCCGCGAATACAACCTTCATTTCGAGCACGACCTTCTTCCCTTTCGTGCCCGATCCCATTCGCAGCCCGACCAGACCCTTTACGCCTACCGTAAATCTGAATGGCTTTCGCGAGGGACGCGCCCCGCTTCAGGCAAATCTGATCGCCAACTTGTCGTTCGGATATGAGCGAGGTGGGTTCACCGGCCGCATTTCGATGGTGTATCAGGGAAACACTTTCCGCGAACTAGGCACACGCGCTGCACTTGACTCTTTTCAGGATGGAAACACGCGTTTTGACTTAGCTGTAAAGCAGCGGGTAACAAAAAACGTCAAGATGTACCTCAATGTGAACAACTTTACCAATGCAGCCGAGCTTTCTTTTTTTGGAGACAACTCCAGACGTACCGCTGAGGACTATTTTGGATTCACGGCCGACCTCGGAGTACAATTGCAATTCTAACGCGCATGAAAAAGCTACTGATTCCCTGCTTTTTTTGTTTGATCTCGGCTCTGCCACTGGCAGCGCAAAGAAGGGTCATTGTCCCGGAAGGATTCGGGACCCTGAATGAAATCATTCGCAAGGATACCATCGCGGGCGGTCAGCGAAAGGATCCCAACACCGTTTATGTACTGAGGCGAGGCGGGGTGTATGTGTTGAGCGGAACTATTATTTCAAGTGGCTTTTCATTGCTGATTGAGGCCGAAGAAGGAAGCGGCCCACGCCCGTATGTGGTGATGGGTTTCTTAGAGGGTGGATCGCAGGTGGAAGAATGCTTTGATGTTCGGGGCAATGCCACATTTCGGTCAATCCACCTGACAGCTGTCAACGAGCTGAACACCTTTATCGCTCGGGTGGTTTCCGTATCAACCAATAATGCAAGACTTTCCTTTTATGACTGCCTGGTGGATGGATCCGGACAAACATTTATTCGGGTCAATAACCCCGGATGCAAAGTGTACTTACTGAATTCAACCGTGAGCCGGATGGGGCGCCCCAGCAACCCTGACAATGGCCGGGTCATTGACGAGCGTGGAAACCAAATGGATTCCGTTGTAATCGAAAATACCACCATGTATAACATCACCTCTCGTATTATACGCGATGGGGGAAGCGAAATCAACTACGTGCGAATGAATCAAAATACGTTCGTTAACGTGGGGCAGCGACTGGCAGCCGTGGGGCCGGTGAACCGCTTTATCTTCACCAATAACCTGGTCGTAAATCCGCGTTTCTTGGGAAATACAGCCACCAGCGTGATTGTCAGCTTGGAGTTCAGTCCATTCGGAGCAAGTCCGTTCATTAATCTGAATCACAATAACTACTATTACCAAGCCGAGATATTAAATGCCTGGCAACAAATACGCGATGCGGGCTCTAGTCGAGTCGAACCGGCATTTGTAAGTCAGGCTAACCAACCCCTGCTCAATCAGGCTACGGGTATCATCCGCCAGCCGGTACCTTTTTCCAATGCACCTGTGCCCCCGTTTGTATTTGTTTTGGCGTCCGAACTTAACAACAGCTCAACCATTCCTGATTGGGACTGGACGGGACCTGCTGCCGGGAACCCGTGGGAGGTAACGGAAATTGCCTATCACGGCTTTGCCTATCCTACCAGCGAGCCCTCGTATACCGGATCCAGTAAAGGAGAACCGCTGGGCGATTTGAGATGGTTTCCCCAGTTTGATGTGGCTTGGACGGTTACCGATCTTGCAGGCCAGGCTGAACAACTCATTGCAAGAGAGGCGAATAATCCGGTAATTGGGGGTGATGGCGCGGCACTTACCGCACTTCAAAACGCAATAGCGAACGCCTTAACCGTGGCCAACAACGGGTCGTCAACGGGTGCCCAACTGGCCAACGAGCGCAACGCCCTAAAAACCGCGATGGATAACTTCCGGGCATCTTTGATTATCACCGAGGCGACCCCTGAAAGCTCAATCGTTGTTTTTCCGAACCCCGCTCACGACTACTTGCACATTGAGGTGGCCCAGACGCCTGCCCGTGCCGACCTAATCAATATCGAGGGACGTAGCGTACTATCGGAGGTGGCCCAATCAGATGCCATGATGATGGATGTGCGAGGTGTATCGCGCGGACTATACCTTTTGCGCATCCAAACGAAGACCGGTACACTAACCAAGAAAATACTTATCCGATGAAGAAGATTGTGCTCGCTATCCTTCTCTTGTCTTGCTTGCTGCATTCCGGCTGCAAAGACGAAGCGGTGGCTATTGATCCCCTTCGCAATGCCACCATCTTGCTCAGCAAAACATGGGAAACGGCTTATGTAAGCGTTGACGATACTGACGTGACCGACTTTGGCTATTCACTTATGCAATTGTCGTTTACCGAGGGTGGCACTTGGACAGCAACCAATGCGAACGGCCTGTTTGCCGATGGTGGAGGGTGGGAATTCGCAGAAAACGATGCATCCAGATTAATCCTATCGGGCCGAGAAACACGGATCGTATTAAATCCGGAAGGCAGCACGTTAACCATTCGATTCGAACGCGTGGGGAATGAAGTAATTGGAGGACGGATGTCCCAATCGGGCGGTAATTATGAGGTTTATTTATTGCCCAAGTTCGTTCCCTAACGTCAGGGCCCCACGCCAGGATTTCGTCTGATCATTGTACAACCAACTAAAGTCCATAAAACAAACACATATGAAAGCAGCTAAATTAATCCTGTCGATGCTGGCAATAGCCAGTATAACAGTGTTTTTGTACTCGTGCGGGGAAGACGAGGAACCCGAGACGCTTCCGCCCACGATGAACTTCACTGATACCGATGGCGTGGCAACGGCCGAGCGAGGTGGCTCTGTGGATATAGAAGTGAACTTGACCGCGCAAGGAGGCATCAGAACGCTAACGGCCAATGGTGCTCCGGTAACGGTGACGGCAGGGCAGGTTCAACAAACGGTTACTTTTACCTACGCGGTGGCCGCCAATGAAACGGTGGGTGACAAAAGCGTTGAGTTTGTTCTTACCGACAATAAATCAAGAACCGCCACGGCTACTTATAGAGTTACCGTTATTGGTTCCACCATACAAATCACTTCGGATATTACCACAAACACCACCTGGTCGGAGGGAAATATCTATGTGTTAAACAACACCATCAAAATTGAAAACGCCACACTCACAATCGAGCGAGGTACAACCATCCAAGCGGTGGATGATGGTCGTCCTGTAAAAGACGCTGCCAAAGTGCTGGTTGCGCTTCGTGTAGAGCCTACGGGTAAACTCATCGCCAATGGCGAAGCCGGTAAGCCGGTGGTCTTCACGGTTAAACCCGTGGGCACAGCAGCCCCCGCACCGGGCATGTGGCGTGGCCTCATTATCAAAGGCGATCCGGCAGCAGCCAATCATAATGCCGGATCATTGCGATTCACGCGCGTAGAGTTTGGCGGGGGTGATGAAGATCTACCCACTGATGACAAAGGAGCTTTGACATTTGTGAACGTGGGCATGTCTACCGTTATAGAGAATGTTCAGGTATTCAAAAGCCTGGGCCAGGGCTTCCGATTTGAGGGTTCCACCATGGCAATGAAAAACTGTATTTCATTGGAGAACCTCAGATCAAATCTTCAACTTCGCCATACCGGTACAACAGCTGCTGACATCCGGCACTCAAACGTGTACGCACAAGGATTTATTTCCAATACAATATCTGGCAACAAGGACACCCGCGATATCCTGATCAGCAATCCGCCAACCAGTTTAAACGGAAATGCGCTGACGGTATCCAACATGACGCTTTTGGGCCCCGGAGCTGCCTATACGGTCGGAGGCGCACCCTCAACGGTTGACGGCATGAGGGCAGAGTCACGTGCCGGAAAAGTATTGATCTACAACTCCATCATAGCCGAGTTCCCCGAGGACGGTATCCGCTTGTCAAACAATGTTCCAGAAACACGTATTGAACACTCGTTCTTTTTCCGGATTGGCGGTACGGACCCAACTGGCATCACTAATCTCGGCAATTCAACGGCCCTACGTGAAAACGCGGTACAATTTGCATCTGGCTTCAATAACAATATTAACCCCACGACCACCACAGTTGCCGGAATCGGGGTCAACGACTACACGCCAAATGCTATCCAAGCATCGACCTACAACCCTACTTCGCTGAATGACGCCAACTTCACCTTCCAGGCATTTCAGTACGTAGGTGCAATTGGTACCACCGACTGGACGACAGGAGGCTGGGCCCGCAATGCCGATGGCACGATTCGACAGTAATACGATTTGTTTTAGGGTAACTTGTTGTTTGAGAATCCCCGTGCACGCGCGGGGATTCTTTTTGTGCACACATGGATACACATTTCTCTCTCTCGAATAAGACCGCGGTGGTCACCGGTGCCAGCGGGGTGCTCGGATCAGTGATGGCCCGCGCACTCGCCCAGGCCGGTGCGCGCGTGGCCTTGCTGGCGCGCAGGGAAGAATCCCTGCAACGCCTGGCCAGCCAAATACAGGAACAAGACGGCCGTGCCATGGCCATGGCCGCAGACGTACTCCAACGCGAATCACTGGACTCGGCCGCCCACCGCATACACCAAACCTTCGGCCCCATTGACATTCTGGTGAATGCTGCGGGGGGAAACCAAAAAGGAGCTACCGTGTTGCCTCAACACAGCATCTTCGATTTGGATGCGAAAGCCTTTCAATCGGTGGTAGACCTGAACCTGATGGGCACCTTGCTGCCCACGCAGGTGTTTGCCAAAGACATGACCGACCAGAAGAGCGGGTGCATCGTTAACGTGTCTTCCATGGCCGCCTACCGTCCGCTCACACGGGTAGCGGGTTATGCTTCAGCCAAAGCCGCCATCAGCAACTTCACCCAGTGGCTGGCGGTGGAACTCGCCACCAAATATGGCGAGGGTATTCGCGTAAACGCCATTGCGCCTGGCTTCTTCCTGACCGAACAAAACCGCGAGCTGCTCACACAGGCCGATGGTAGCCTGACCGACCGGGGCAAGCAAATCATCGCGCACACTCCATTCGCCCGTTTTGGAAAGCCCGAAGAGCTGGTGGGCACACTGCTTTGGCTGTGCTCGGATGCCAGCCGGTTTGTGACGGGCACCATCATTCCCGTAGACGGTGGATTCCATGCGTACGCAGGCGTTTGAAATCATCACCCCACGTAGCAACAACACAGGCTAAAATTTTTTGACCCACATGCAATCACCAACCACCCCTCCCCGACTGGAACAAACGTGGCGCTGGTTTGGGCCCAACGACCCCGTGAGCCTTCAAGACGTGCGCCAGGCCGGGGCCTCCGGTATCGTCACTGCCCTGCACCACCTGCCCAACGGAGCGGTGTGGAGCCTAGAAGAAATCCACACCCGAAAAAAGGAAATCGAACGCGCAGGTCTTACGTGGAGCGTAGTGGAAAGCATTCCGGTGCATGAAGATATCAAGAAGCAAAAGTCGGGTTTTGAGCGTTACGTGGCCAACTATCAACAAAGCATCCGAAACCTGGCCGCCTCTGGAATCAAAACGGTATGCTATAATTTTATGCCCGTATTGGATTGGACGCGCACCGACTTAGCGTATGTACTGGCGGACGGTTCCAAGGCGTTGCGATTTGACAACGTACAATTTGTGGCGTTTGATGCCTTCATCCTGAAGCGAAAAAATGCCGAACAGGAGCACGGGCAGGCGCTGCTGAGCCAGGCCGAAGCGTTTCTTCAGACGGCCTCGGCCGAGGCACGGCAACAGCTACAGCGAAACATACTGGCGGGGCTGCCGGGCTCGGAAGAGGGCTATACGCTGGAACAGTTCCGAGCCGTGTTGGACGAATATGCCCATGTAAACGAAACCAAGCTTCGCCAGCACCTGTACGAATTCATACGCCACGTGGCCCCCGTGGCCCAGGAAACGGGCGTCCAATTGGCCATCCACCCGGACGACCCACCCTACCCGATTTTTGGACTGCCGCGCGTGGTGAGCACCGAGGCTGACGCGAACCAGCTTTTGCAGGCGTATGATAGTCCGGCCAACGGCTTGTGCTTCTGTACCGGCTCCTTTGGCGTGCGCCCCGACAATGACCTGCCCGGTATGGCCGAACGGCTTGCATCACGCATTAACTTTGTGCATCTGCGAAGCACGAGACGCGATGCGGTGGGCAACTTCTACGAAGACAACCACCTGGAAGGTGACGTGGATATGCCAGCTGTGATGAAAGCGTTAATTCTCGAAAACAGGCGTAGGGTAAAGCCCATCCCTTTTCGTCCTGATCATGGGCATCAAATGCTCGATGACCTGACCAAAAAAACCAACCCCGGTTACTCCGCTATTGGGCGCTTGCGCGGATTGGCCGAACTGAGAGGGCTGGAAATGGGAATACAAGCGATGTTGACGTAACTTACACCACGCCAGTGCCATGATCAAGACCACCAAGCCCTTTTTAGCCGAGGACTTTCTGCTGGAGAACGAAACTGCCTTGGCACTATACAACCGGTTTGCCGCCTCTGAGCCAATACTTGATTTTCATAATCATTTGTCGCCCAAAGACATCGTGGAAAATCGTCAGTTTGCCAATATCACCGAGGTGTGGCTCGAAGGCGACCACTACAAGTGGCGGGCCATGCGAAGCAATGGCGTGGCTGAGAAATACTGCACCGGCCACGTGCCGCCCGAGGAGAAGTTCAACAAATGGGCGGAGACCGTGCCGTACACGCTTCGCAACCCCTTGTATCACTGGTCGCACATGGAGCTGAAGGCCTACTTTGGCATCGACCAACTGCTAAACAGCAACACCGCGGGCCGCATTTACGAAGAGACTACCGCCCTGCTGCGCACCCCCGACTACCGGGTACAGGGCCTCCTTACCCGCATGAACGTATCAGTGGTGTGCACCACGGACGATCCGGCCGATACGCTGGAATACCACCAACAGCAATCCTCGCTCCCCTTCCGGATGTATCCCACCTTCCGGCCCGACAAAGCATATTCATTTGCTGACACTGCCCGCTATTCTTCCTACCTGACGCAACTGGAGCGCGCGGCCCAGACAGACATCCAATCACTGTCCGACTTATTGACGGTGCTTCAAAAACGCATCGACTTTTTTCACGAATGGGGATGCCGCGCATCGGATCACGGCCTGGAGTACCTGCCTTACCAGCCCGTGACCACAACCAAGGCGGCTCAGGTCTTTGACCACGTACGCACGGGACATGACCTTTCTGCGGAGCAGGGCGAACAACTTCGAACCTTCCTGCTGCTGTCGTTGTGCGAGATGTACCAGGGGAAAAACTGGGTACAGCAGTTTCACCTCGGTGCGCTGCGCAACAACAACTCGCGCATGATGCGCCACCTGGGTGCCGACACAGGCTTTGATTCGATTGGCGACTTCCCGCAAGCTAAAACACTGGCGCAGTTCTTAAACCATCTTGACGCCAACGATCGGCTAGGCAAAACAATCCTGTACAACCTAAACCCGGCCGACAATGAAGTTTTTGCCACCATGATTGGCAATTTCAACGATGGCAGCCTGCCGGGCAAAATGCAATACGGCCCGGCCTGGTGGTTCCTGGATCAAAAAGACGGCATGGAAAAACAACTCGATGCCCTTTCGAGCTTGGGTTTGCTGTCGCGCTTTGTGGGCATGGTCACCGACTCACGCAGCGTTATGTCGTTCCCCCGCCACGAGTATTTCAGACGCATTTTGTGCAACCGGCTCGGCAACGAAATAGAAGCGGGCGAACTGCCCGATGACGAAGAACTCATAGGCACCATGATCCGAAACATCTGCCATGAAAACGCAAAAAATTACTTCCAATTTCCGCAGCCATAAGCCATGAGTATGTTCGTTTCATTGGGTGAAGTGCTGCTGCGTTTGTCTGCGCCCGGTGCTGCGCGATTGACCCAGGCCACCTCCATGGACGTATCGTATGGAGGCAGTGAGGCCAACATCGCTGCCGCGCTCGCCTCTTGGGGCATTTCCGCGGCACATGTTACGGTGCTCCCCAAAAACGAATTAGGCCAAACAGCGGTGGCGTCTCTCCGTTCATTCAGCATTGACACCGCACACATTCAACGAGCGGAAGGACGCATGGGCATCTACTTTTTGGAACACGGCCATCATGTACGATCACCCAAGGTGGTGTACGACAGATACCACTCGGCTTTTGCGCTGGATCCGTTACAATTTGATTGGGAAACGATTTTGGCTGGCGCGAAATGGTTTCACTGGTCCGGCATTACCCCGGCCATTTCGGCAGCAGCCGCCACCGCTTGCAAAAATGCCATTGCGGTAGCCAGGCGAAAAGGGGTTCGTGTCTCGGCCGACATCAACTACCGGAGAGTGTTGTGGCAATACGGAAAAAAGCCTACCGACATGCTACCCGAGTTGGTATCGCAGTCAGACATGATCATGGGCGCGCCTGCGGATGTAGAAAACTGTTTGGGTATTTCCGCCCCGCCCCGCGCTACGTTTGCCGAAGTATGCGAATTGGTGCAGCGGCAGTTTCCTTCCGTTCGTGTTTTTGTCAACTCGGTGCGCACCAGCCACCACGCCTCGCACCAGCAACTGCAAGGATTTTGGTACGAAAACAAAACGCTGTTTCAATCAAAAAACCATGACATCGAGCCGATTGTGGACCGCATCGGTTCGGGAGACGCCCTGATGGCAGGCCTTGTGTACAGTCAGTTGCATCATAAATCCCCGCAGGAGACCATTTCCTTTGCCGCGGCTGCCGCGGTGTTCAAGCACTCGGTGCCGGGCGATGTACTCGTGGCTGACGTATCGGAAATCGAAGCCGTGGCCAACGACCAAGCCACCGGAAAACTATTGCGCTAACATGAATCATCACTTACACCAAATCGCGCAGCAACTGGCCGCCAACCGGGTGGTACCTGTATTCTATCATGCCGATGAAAAGGTTTGCCTGCACGTATTGGAAGCCTGCTACGAAGGCGGGTTGCGCGTATTTGAGTTCACCAACCGAGGAGAGGCCGCGTTGCCAAACTTCCGGGCATTGCGAAAAAAGATACAAACCGACTTCACCGGCATGATGTTGGGCGCAGGCACTCTTTACAACAATCCCACCGCCCACACTTTCATCCAGGAAGGTGCCGACTTTATCGTGTCGCCCGCACTGGTACCCGAAATGCAAACCCTGCAAACCAACCACTACACCCTTTGGATACCGGGCTGTGCGACTGTTTCTGAGTTAGCCCACGCGCGCGCACTGGGTGTGCTGCTGATGAAGGTTTTCCCGGGCGACCTGCTGGGGCCCGCTTTTGTGTCGGCCGCACTGTCGGTCATGCCCGGATTGCGCCTCATGCCCACGGGTGGGGTCTCTCCTACCCGCGAAAACGTACAAGCATGGTTCCGGGCAGGCGTGGCCTGTGTGGGCATGGGCTCCCAACTGGTCACCCAGGAGCTGGTGGCCAAACAGGATTGGAAACAACTGGCCCAGCGTGTACGCGATACCTTAGCCATCACGCACGAACTGAGCCGCGCATGAGCAAAGACAACACCCTTGGAACTTACCGCTGGCGCATTTGCGCGCTGCTTTTTTTTGCTACCACCATCAACTACCTCGACCGACAAGTCATCAGCTTGCTGAAGGACGATTACTTCGAGCCCTTGTTTGGCTGGACAGAAAGGGACTACTCGTTTTTGGTGATTTGCTTCCAAGTGGCCTATGCCGTGGGCATGCTGGGGGCCGGTTGGCTGATTGACAAAATCGGAACCAAACTTGGCTATGCAGTATCCATCGTGCTGTGGAGCGTGGCGGCCGTGCTCCATGCCTTTGCCAAAGGTATTCCGGGATTTGCTGCTGCGCGTGCCTTTTTGGGTATTAGCGAGGCGGGCAATTTCCCTTCGGCCATCAAAACCGTGGCCGAGTGGTTTCCCAAAAAAGAGCGTGCGCTGGCCACCGGTGTTTTCAACTCCGGTGCCAACATCGGGGCCATTGTTGCTCCGCTCACGGTACCGCTGATTGCCTTGCACCTGGGCTGGGAATGGGCGTTCATTGCCACCGGGCTTACGGGGTTTATCTGGTTGTACTTCTGGTTTCGGTACTACGAGATTCCGAAAAAGCAAAACCGCTTGGGCGAAGCAGAGCTGCGCTACATCTCAGCGGATCAACCCATCGAAACCGCGGCTGACGGAAAGCCGGTGCGTTGGCTCAGCTTGTTGGGCTATCGACAGACCTGGGCGTTTGTGGTGGGTAAGTTTTTGACCGATCCCATCTGGTGGTTCTATTTGTTTTGGCTCCCCTCGTTCCTGAACAAAGAGTATGGCCTTCAAAAAACGGAGTTGGCACTGCCGGTGGCGTTGGTGTACGTGTTGGCCAGCGTGGGCAGCATCTTTGGCGGTTGGCTGTCGGGCCATTTTATGAGCCGGGGAATGGACGCGCACCACGCCCGGAAAAAGGCGATGCTCATCTTTGCGTTCATGGCGGTACCCGTAGTGGTGGCACAAGCGGCTGGCAGCCTCACGCTCTGGTTTGCCGTCATCATCATCGGTATTGCCGCGGCCGGCCATCAGGCATGGTCGGCAAATTTGTATTCGGTGGCCTCTGACATCTTTCCCAAGAAGGTGGTGGCTTCCATTGTGGGCATTGGCAGCATGGCGGGTGCCGTGGGCGGCATCATCATCGCGCAAACGGCCGGCTACCTGCTCGACTACTTCAAATCACAAGGCGCCATTGAATCCGGGTACTATGTAATGTTCTTTATTTGCGGCTCGGCCTACCTGCTGGCCTGGCTATTGATGAATCAACTGATCCGTAAAAATGAAACACTGGAATTTTAGTCACGTACTGGGGCTCCTATGCGCGTTCGCGTGGGGTTGTCAATCTCCCCAGCCATCCACCACCTATAACATTGCAGACTATGGAGCCAAGGGCGACAGCGTTACGCTGAATACGCAGGCGATCCAAAAGGCCATTGATGCGTGTGCGGCTGCCGGAGGTGGTTCGGTGCTCTTTCCGCCCGGAAAGTTCCTGACCGGAACCATCCGGTTGCGCAGCAACATCGACTACCATTTTGCCAACGGGGCGATGCTGGTGGGAAGTGGCGACATCAACCACTACAACAAGCCGGAAGGAGAGCACAACATCATGCTCATTTCGCTCCCGCAGCCGGCCGCCACAACCGAAACGCTGCGCGTCCTGATCGATGCCACCTCCGTGGAAAATGTTACCCTGAGCGGACAAGGAACCATCGAGGGCAATGGACAGCGATTTTGGGATGCCGACTTTCAGGCGTTGGAAAGACCCGTTCCGTGGATTTCGTTCCGCCAGGCCCGAAACATTACCATCCGCGATGTAACATTTCAAAACGCACCAAGCCACGTGCTGCGGTTTGCCAAAAGCGAAGGCATTGTGGTGGATGGAATCAAAATCAGAAATCATCCCAAAAGCCCCAATACCGATGGCATTGACATTGTGGATACACGCAATGTACACATCGTCAACAGTTTTATCAGCACCGGTGACGATGCCATCTGCCTCAAAACAGACGTGGGCGGTCTGGTCGAGAACGTGGTGGTGACCAACTGCATCATTGAAAGCGATGATGCCGCCATCAAATTCGGTACCGGCTCCGCCTCCACTACACGGTATTGCTCCTTTACCAACAACGTCATCCGCAAAAGCCGCTACGGCATAAGTCTGTTTATGCTGGAAGGTGGCGTGTTTGAGGGAAATCGGTTTTCGAACCTGATCATGACGGGGGGCTCGCGGCACAAACACGAATACCCGATTTTTATCGATGTCGATAAAAAAAGACCTACCGATGCCTATGGAGCCATTCGCAACACTTCGTTTACTCACCTGACAATTGCCTCCAGCGGGAAAATACTGATCAATGGCCGTCCCGAGATACCGATCGAAAACCTGCACCTGGAAAACATCAGCTTCTCCGTGCAGCAAGAGGCTGATTTCTCCAAGGCCACCAAACCTCGCGGAAACAAGAACTTCCCCAAACTGGAAAGTGCCATTGACCGATCTCCGGTAGCGGCCCATGTCACGTTGGGATACATTGACGGGCTGTCGCTAAGCCATTTCCACTTTCACTACGACAGCACCTCCACCCGCCAAGACATTGACATGGTGGCCGTTCGAAAAAGCCGCTTTGTGAACAACTCGGGCAACGACATTTCGAGATTAAAATAAACGATGAGCGTTTTAAAAGTGCACCCGGCCGACAATGTGCTGGTAGCCTTGCAAGACCTGGCGGCCGGCCAGTCCGTGCGTTGGGCGGATGAAAGCCACACCTTGGTCACGCCCGTTTCGTCCAAGCACAAGTTTGCCACGCGCAATCTCCGCGCAGGCGATGTGGTCACGATGTACGGAGTCGTCATCGGCCAGGCCACGCAGCCCATCAGCCGGGGCGAAGTGCTGACCACGTTTAATGTAAAACACGCAGCCAGTGCACCTGTATTGCGTTCATCCAATTTTGAATGGACGCCACCCCGCGTGGATGCCTGGCAGAACAGGGTGTTTATGGGGTACCCGCGGGCTGACGGAAAGGTGGGCGTTGCCAACTACTGGCTGGTGATTCCGTTGGTGTTTTGCGAGAATCGAAACATTGAACGGGTACGGGAGGCACTGGTGGAAAAGTTAGGGTACCATCGGCCGCGTCACTACGGCTTGAACGTGGACAAACTGGTGGCTAAATACAAATCGGGAGCCGATGCGCGCACGCTGCTGGAAGAGGATATCCTGGTGCATGACTCAGACGAATCAGCCGCGCGCCTTTTCCCGCACGTGGACGGCATCAAGTTCCTGATCCATGACGGGGGCTGCGGAGGCACCCGCCAAGACAGCGATGCGCTCTGTGCCTTGCTGGCGGGCTATCTGAACAACGCCAACGTGGCCGGGGCCACGGTGCTCAGCTTAGGCTGCCAAAACGCGCAAGTAAAGATTTTGGAAGATGCCATTCAGCGCATCAACCCCCACTTTGACAAACCTCTTTACATCATTGGCCAACAGGAAAGCGCATCGGAGCCGGCTTTTGTTGCCGATGCCGTACGCAAAACGTTTGCCGGACTGGTGCATGCCAATGGATGCCAACGCGCACCCGCCCCTCTTGCCAAGCTTAAGGTGGGCCTCGAGTGCGGTGGCTCCGATGGGTTTTCCGGCATTTCCGCCAACCCCACACTGGGCTATTTTTCGGATATGCTCACCGCCTTGCGCGGGTCGCCCGTCTTGTCCGAGTTTCCCGAGCTCAATGGCGTGGAGCAGGACTTGGTCGACCGCTCCGTCAGTACGGTGGTGGCCGAAAAGTTTTTGCACCTGATGAAAACATACGCCACCCGCGCCAAACAGGCCGGGTCCGGTTTTGATATGAACCCCTCGCCCGGAAACATCAAAGACGGGTTGATCACCGATGCCATGAAGTCGGCAGGGGCTGCCAAAAAGGGAGGCACTTCGCCCGTGGTAGAAGTACTGGACTATACCGAGCAAGTTACCCAGCCTGGTTTGCACCTGCTGTGCACGCCCGGCAATGACGTAGAGTCCACCACGGCACTGGCTGCCTCGGGATGCACCTTGATTTTGTTCACCACCGGGTTGGGCACCCCAACCGGCAATCCGGTGGCGCCTACCATCAAAGTATCAAGCAACACCCGTTTGTTTGAACGCATGCGCGACATTATCGACTTTGACGCGGGTACCATCATCACAGGCGTTGACACGCCAGAAACCAAAGGACAGCAACTGATGGACTATGTGGTGGAAGTGGCCAGCGGGCGGGCGGTGCCCCATGCGGTACGGCTACAGCAGGACGACTTTATTCCCTGGAAAAGGGGCATTTCGTTGTAGAGTGTCCCGATAGCCATCGTCCCGATAGCCATCGTCCCGATAGCCATCGGGACAACGACCGGCTGATCAAAACACACCCCACCAACTCACTGAAATGCCAACCCGACAACAAAAAAGCCACCGCTTTTCGCAGTGGCTTTTTGGTGTCAGGAGCCCCCTGTCGGAATCGTCCCGATAGCCATCGGGACAACGACCGGCTGATCAAAACACACCCAACAACTCACTGAAATGCCAACCCGACAACAAAAAAGCCACCGCTTTTCGCAGTGGCTTTTTGATGTCAGGAGCCCCCTGTCGGAATCG
>JALONI010000055.1 GCA_025455015.1 Cyclobacteriaceae bacterium
CTACTACCTGTACGCCTTTCAGGACAAAAACAAAAATCTCAAGGTCGACAGCCGCAGCGAACGGTTTGGCTTCCTGGCCGAGCCCGTTATTCTGGACACCACCTACGTCAAAAAAGTATATCCGATCCAGCTTTTCATGGCAGACACACGCCAACCCAAGGTGACCACCATCCGCCACTCGCAAGGCAAATCGCGCCTCCGATTAAACAAACCGGTCGACAGTATCTACGCGCGCTCAGTCCATCGCATCTCATACAACTTCACCGATAACCAAGCCGAGCTAGACATCTACCACTCCCTCCCCGAGCTAGACTCCGTGCCGGTCTATCTTTCCTCGAGGGACAGCCTGGGTCAACCGCTCGACACCACTATTTTCGTAAAGACGTATACCGCCAAGTTCATCAAAGAAGAATTCAAAATTGCCAAGCGTAACCCGCAAATCGACCACCGGCAAAAAACGTACACCATCTCGCTCTACCATACAAAACCACTAACCGCGTACACGCGCGATAGCATCTTTGTACAACTCGACTCAGCCACTCAGCGCGGGCCCACCACCATCACCTTCGACACGCTGCGAAAACTAGTAAACCTGAAATTTGACATCCCCATCGACAGCAACCATCGTTATCAGCTACGGCTTGGCCGCGCAGCCTTCATCTCCAACGAAAACGACAGCAGCAAAGCGGACGCAGCCACCATCGACATCAGGCCGCTGGAAGAACTTGCCACGCTTTCGATCGAAGTAGAGACCGCCACCCCCAACTACTTGCTTCAGCTTATCACGCCCGAAGGAACGGTGGCAGCCCAGGTTCGGAACCCCATCAAACACGTATTCACACATTTAGACCCGAAAGAGTACAAAATCCGTGTCTTGTTAGACGACAACCGAAACGGGCGTTGGGACCCGGGTAACATCCTTCTTCACATACCCCCGGAACTCGTCCATTTCCATCTCAACTCAGAAGGGAAATACCCTGTGCCCCTACGCGCCAACTGGGAAGTGGGCCCGTTGTTGATAACCTTCTAGCACCGCCTCGCGTTGTGGACAAGTATACCGATCAGTCGCATTCCGAACTTGCCAACCCGATATCTTCAGACAACCACAAAAACCAGAACACTTGCGCACATTTTCCGATAATCGATCCACAGAGCATAACTTCGCACACAAATCCACAAAACTTGTGGACAACCCACTCAAACCCTCCTTACGCCAAACTAAGCCAATCCACCGCACCCACGTATTCCCAAATTCGTTAACATTACCTGAGGACGCCCGCGCAATCCACAAATCCACATGGCTAATTACAATTACATAAATTTATATATATATATAATACTAAATACAGTTGGGGTTTTGTACACAACACTGGCAACTACTCCGCTGTACGCGCAGGGCACCACGGACGTGCAGATAGCCCATGAGTACTACAACAAAGGCGACAAAGAAAACGCCCGCAGGGCCTATCAGGAATTGGCGAGACGCCCGGAGCACCTACCCGCCATTTACGCCAACTACCTGAATCTGTTGTTGGATGCCGCGCAATACAAACAAGCCGAAGATTTGGTGGAACGCATGGCGAGGCGTGATGACCGGCTGTCCGTGAAGGCCGATGCCGGAATTGTGTACCTGCGCTCGGGCAACGTGACAAAGGCCGACAAATATTTCAAAGACCTGATACGCGCCCAAGGGCAGGAGGCCTACCGCCTGAAGAGCTTGGCCGATTATTTTGCCGCCCAAAACCTGCCGGATTATGCCGTGGCCTCCCTAACGTATGCGCGCGAGGCAACCGGAAACGGAACGCTTTTTATCTTGGAGATGGCGAACCTATACCGCCTCCAAAACAAGCGCGACCAAATGGTGGATGAGTATTTACGCTATGTGACGCAAGCCCCCAACAATACCAACTATGTCAAAAACCTGCTGCAAGTATTGCTGACCAAGCCCGAAGAATTTGAAAGCCTGGAGCGCCTGCTGCTGGACCGCGTGCAGCAAAACCCGAACGTAGAGGTATATGCCGACTTGCTCATTTGGACCAACTTGCAACAAAAGAATTTCTACGGTGCGTTTATCCAGGCACGCGCGTACGATAAGCGCTTCAAGCGGCAGCGCCCCAAAACGTTGGAGATTGCCCAGGTGGCCCTGAACAACAACGACTACGAAAACGCGGAGCGCGGCTTTCTGTTTGTCTCCAAAGAATACGCGCGCACGGAGCTGGACCAAGAAGCCCGACTCGGGTTGATTCGCGCCCGCGAAGCCAAACTGAAGAGAAGGTATCCCGTTAATCAGGACTCGTTGCGCCTGTTGGCAGCCGAGTACCAAGACTACATCCAACGCTTTCCGGACAACCCGTTCACACACGATGCACAGATCGATGAAGCACGGCTGCATGCCCAGTACCTGGGCGCGCGCGACACGGCCATTGTGCGGCTGCAGAAATTGATCGGCAACCCGCGGGTGGCGCCCCTGACCAAAGCCAAAGCCAAACTGGATTTGGGCAACATCTACATTTTGAAAAACGAACCGTGGGAAGCCACCTTGCTTTTTGCTCAAGTGGAGAAACAGCAGCGCGAAACCGTATTGGGTTACGAAGCAAAATTGCGCAACGCGCAGTTGTCGTACTACAAGGGGGAGTTCAAGCTGGCGCTGGAGCACCTGGACATCCTCAAACAAGCCACCACCCGCGAAATAGCCAACGATGCCATGGACCTTGCCCTGCGGATCAAAGAAAACACCGGGTACGACACGCTCGGGTTTTCGCTCAAACAATATGCCCGCATCGAGCTGCTGTTGTATCAAAACGAAGTGGCGCAGGCCGTAAGCGAACTGGAATATTTTAAGTCGGGCAAAGTGCTCATGAAACAAGCGGAAGCGTTTCTGTATGACCTGATCGACCGGCAAACACTGCTGAACACCGAGGGCGAATACGTGTGGGTGACGCTGCCCCCCGCCTACCAGAACCGCGCCATTGCCGATGACGTGTACTGGCTCGAAGCCAACTTGCGCCAGCAGCAAGGGCAATACCAGCGCTCGGCCGAGCTGTTCCAAAAGATAGTGGATGAATTTCCGGACGATGTGCTGACGGACGATGCCTACTTCCGCCTGGGCCAGGTGTATGAAGAACACCTTCGCGACAAGCCCAAGGCCATGGAGGTGTACCGCACGTTTTTGGACAAGTTTCCCGGAAGCGTATATGCCGCAGAGGCCCGCAAGCGGTTCCGGCAACTGCGGGGCGACTTTGATGAAGGCAAAAACAACTAAAACACGCGACCCCCGAAACAAAACGCCAGGCAGCCCGTTTGATAGGAAACCTATCAACCCCGTTAATGTTACTGTTGGCCAAAATGAAGGCTATTTTATTGGGCGTGCTACTCGCACTGCAGCCCGTAGCCGCTTCATCGGCCGTACAGGAGGTTGAAATCCAGTTGGAGTCCTGCGTGGCCGCACCTGTTTGCGTGCGGCTGAAGGCAACCAGGGCCCATCCACCGCTCTATTCCGGTGCCCCATCCTTGGGCTTTTCGTTTTTGGAGGGTACCCAAACGCTGCCACCCGCTGTAGACGAACACCGTTTGGCCACCGCGCTGTTTCTGCGGCACCGGGCCCTCCTCATCTAGCGCGGCTTCCTTCCGCCCCGGCAGCGGCCCGCGCCCTGCCGCCATTGTTTCCTTTTTTCCCATCCGGTTACACAGCCAATAAAATCGTTTATTTTATGAAATGGATCGTCATCGAAGAAAACCCCAAACCCGATCAATACATTGCCGTACTGCCCGCGTCTGCGGATCGCCCCACGCCCCTGAGCCACTCGGTACACACCAACATCAGCGCAGCCATTGAACGGGCGCGCCAGTTGCGCGACAAATACCGGCTGTCGTCCATCCGCCTGTTTCAGCCCGACAGTCACTCGATTTCCCTTCGCGACTAATTGGCCAACATGGAAACAACATACTTGTGGGTTGGCTTTAACGCTTTTGTGGTGGCCATGCTGGCGTTAGACTTGGGCGTGTTTCACCGCAACGCCAAATCCGTAACGGTTAAAGAGGCACTGGCGTGGACCACCGTGTGGGTCATGCTGGCGTTTGTGTTCAACGTGTTTGTCTACTACTGGTTTGGCGAGCAAAAAGCGTTTGAGTTCTTCACCGGCTACCTGATCGAAAAGTCGCTGAGCGTGGACAACATCTTTGTGATCATTTTGATTTTCTCTTACTTTCAGGTGCCGCCTCAGTATCAGCACAAGGTTTTGTTTTGGGGCATCCTGGGTGCCCTGGTAATGCGCGTCTGTTTTATTTTGGCAGGCGTGGAACTGATCCACTCGTTCCATTGGCTCATCTATGTCTTCGGGGCATTTTTGATTTACACGGGCTTTCGCATCGTTTTCCAAAAAGAGGGCGAGGCTGATTTCGAAAAAAACGTGGTGGTCAGAACCATGCGCAAGATCATGCGCATCACGCCCACGTTTGAGGGCGATCGGTTTTTTGTGAAGCGCGATGGCCTGTGGTGGGCTACCCCGCTGTTTTTGGTGGTGATTGTGGTGGAGGCCACCGATTTGATTTTTGCGGTGGATAGCATCCCCGCCATCCTCGCCATTTCGGACGATGCCTTTATCGTGTATACCTCTAACGTCTTTGCCATCCTCGGCTTGCGGTCGCTGTACTTTGCGCTGGCCGGCATGCACAGCTACTTCACGTATCTGAAGTATGGGCTGGCCGCCATCCTGGTATTTGTGGGCGTCAAAATGTGCATGGCCGACCTCTACAAAATACCCATTGAAATTTCGTTGGCGTTTATCATCCTGACGCTGTCGTTGTGCGTGCTGGCCTCCATGGCGCTAAACCGCGCCAACGCCCGACAAACTGGATAGCGGTATTTGGCTTACGCTTTTTTGGGCGGCAAGTCAAAAGCGATGGCCTCATGGGCAAACCCTTGCTTGTGGGCGCCATCGCAAAAGGGCTTGTTGGCCGAGTGCCCGCACCGGCAAAGCGAAACCACCGTGCGGCCATTGAGTCCATATGTTTTTCCGGTGCTGTCGGCTATCTCAAAGGCACCTTCTATCTTCAGTGAGCCGTTGTTGTTCACCGTAATCTTGGTCGTGTTCATGAACGTGATGGGGTTGATTGAAAACAATTAATCCAAATCTAATGCATAGGCGCGAACAAAAAAATTTTTGCGCACACGCAAACCCCGGGCCTAACCATTTTACACACGCCCTGTTTTCCGTAAAAAGAAAATACATGAAACGAATTGCTACCGTACTCGCACTGGTATGTGCCAGCGGCTGTTGGATGGGGGCCTATGCCCAACAGACGCCCAAGGTTAATCAACTATTGAAAATCAAGGACGGGGACTACTTCGCCAACCGCGACACCGCCAACCTTGACCCCTACTATGCCCTTCGCAAGCTGGTGCTGGGCAACAAGCGGTTCTTTGAAGAAAAGAGCATCCGCCCAAGACAGTCGAACGAATTTTTAAAAGATGCCGGCAATGGACAAAAGCCGTTTGCCACCATTGTGGGATGCTCCGACAGCCGCGTGCCCAACGAAATCATCTTTGACCAGGGCGTGGGCGACCTCTTCATTGTGCGCACCGCGGGTCAGGTGATGGCGGAAGCCTCGTATGGCACCATCGAATATTCCACGGAAGTGCTCAAAACCAAACTCATTGTGGTGCTGGGCCACGAGTCGTGCGGAGCGGTAGACGCGGCTATCAAGCTGCCCGAAAACCCTCCGGGCCACGTGGTCACGTTGATCAACGCGATCAAGCCGGCTGCCGTGAAGTCGTTTGGCAAAACCATCAACCCGAAGGACCGCCTGGCCTTGGCCATCCGCGAAAACGTGCTGCAGCAAGTGAACGAACTGCGCGAGCTGGAGCCGGTGTTGAGCAAGCGGTTTCAAAAAGGAGAGGTGCTCATTGTCGGAGCCGTGTACGATATTGATTCGGGCAGGGTCGAATTTTTGGAAGAGACCATCAGCTCGCTGCCACGCTTCGCAGCCGTGGCAAGGAAGTAAATTGTGCCACCGCCCGCGTGTGATGAGTAAGCTTGTCACACGCGGGTCTTGACGGATGGCAGCCAACTGTCATAAAAAAATTGCTCTTTCGTTTGGCAAATGAGATTGCGCTACTATCTTCGTGTAGTAAATGCTTTCCAGCGGGTTCGCGGAAAGCATTTATAGTTTTTGGGGATTGGCACCCGCCCCCCAACAAGTAGCAAGCGAACAGAGGCACGATGAACAACAAGTATTTTGGAAATGCGCTTGATTTATTCAAGTTCGATTTGTTGACCCATTTGGCTTTGTCGGATCAAAAAGAGATTTTTTATGTAGGGATGATCACCCAACCACAACCAAAAGAGCTTGATCCCAAGTATCTAACGTATGAGCTGGGCAGCCGAAATGAAAAACTGAGAGAGTTCCTTCAAGAAAAGTTTACAAATCCGAAAGCAGAGGTGTCAGACATCACAGAATACTTCACACGTGTGAATGTGAAACTCCACAACTTTTCAAATGGTACTTGGTTTGAACAGGAAACACGCGATGACTATTTCCAACAGGTGATACATGGGGTGAAACTGCTGACACGACCAAGCATTGTGTACCTGGACCCGGACGTAGGATCAGATATTGCCATAACAAGAAGATATCGATCAAACAAAGAACTGTACGCAAAGAAGGAAGAGATAGCGAACATCAGGACGCACCTCAAACCCACGGATTTTCTTGGTTATTTTCAGCACTTGGGCAATGCGGCCTACACCGTTGCACAGCGCGTGGAGGATATCAAAAAGACGTTCGGGGAGTGGGCTTTAGTTGTGGGGTACCAGCGCGTTCAAGTGGCCTCCGTATTTCTTTTTAACGATATGGAACAATACATTGATAAACAAAAAAAGATACAGCGCTACCTGGCAACCTATGATGACTTGCCGCACAGACATAAAATCATACTTGAATAAAGAAGCCGCCTGCCAAGCGGCTTCTGTGTTTTAATGCGGTTGGCACCCGCCCTCAAATACTTTAAACTTAAAATCAAAAAATAAATGACTATGAAAGCAGATGACGAAATTACATTCAAAGCCAAGTACTTCTTTCGTTTACTAGAGGGTGACTGGAATCCATTTACTCCCGACATCATTCAAATTGATGATCAGGTCATTGAGCACAAAAGACGAAACTGGTATTTAATATCAGTTGACACACAGACTTACCATTTTCAAAACATTTTAGGTATTGATGTGAATAAAGGTCTGTTTGGCGCAACAATTGTCATCAAGTCAGCAGGTAATTCAAAAATTGAGATTCGCGGGTTTTCAAAGAAAACAGCCGATGAGATCAAAAAACTATGCAAAACGCATATCCACACTAACACACAACGAGGCACCACTGATGCTTTGGCATCTGCAATCTCAAGGGCTGTAAGTCACGGAGGCGGAACAAGCACGTCTGATGAGCTAGAGAAGTTAAAGGAACTCTTAGATGGAGGTGCCATTAACCAAGAGGAATTTGAAACGCAAAAGAGAAAGATTCTGAATAGTTAGCCAACAACTTTATCAGAAGAACATGAAATCAAAAAACCAATTTAGTCAATCAGAGAGTCGTATGTCCCAAGCCTCGAAAAACGCAGCAGGGGTAAAGTATTCTTTGCCAAAATTCTTGAATTCAAAAATGTCAGAAGAGATATTCAGAAAGTGGTTGCAAAGACGCGCTCAAGCGCAAGTCAAGAGAGATCGTGCGAAAGGAAAGCACTGTACAATAGGCCAGTATCAACTCATGATCTATCAAGCAGTCTTGCGCTCAAATGGCAGAGATGCGTACACGGGAGAGAAATTGGATTGGTCCAAAATTTCGACCTATGATGGCAAGAAAATAAAAAGAGAACATTTGCTTGATATGCCAACGATTGACCATGCTGTAGATTTAACAGGAAGGGAAAAATTTGAGATTTGCGGCTGGAGGACAAATGATTGTAAAAACGATTTATCATTAGTTGAGCTAAAGCAGTTTTGCCGACTTATACTAAAGCACAATTAATGTTAATGGGAGGCGAAAAGTAGGTTACCCGAAGGTGCATTACTTTGTTGGAATAACAAGTCAAGCCGAAACAACTATCTTTCGTGGCCTGACCACCACCGCCCGTGAAGCCTTTTGTCCCTGCCTTTTGCCTGCTGTGCCTGATCGCCTGCACCCAGCAGCCCACCGTCCGCCCCACTACCCATGCCGCCCTGGCCACCTTCTTTGCCGAGTGGCGCACGTTTCAGCGCCCGCCTTTCCGCGAGGGTGTGCCTGACTACTCCGTGGCCGCCATGAAGGCCCAACACGAAGCCTTGAAGCCATGGCAGCAACGCCTTCAGGCCATCGATACAAGCGGCTGGCCTGTCGCCCAGCGCGTAGATTGGCACCTCGTGCAAGCCGAAATGAACGGGCTGGATTTTGACCACCGCGTGATGCGCCCGTGGGAGCGCGACCCGGCTTTTTACAAAACCCTGTGGATGGACCGCAGCGATGTGCCCGCCCACGAGGGCCCCTGCCATGCCGCCATCATCGACCTGTGGACGTACCGCTTTCCGTTGGACGCAGCACAAAAACAACAGCTCCTCGCGCACCTGCGGGTCATCCCTCCGTTGAACACACAAGCCCAAATCCATCTGACGGGCAACGCCAAAGACCTGTGGATAGCCGGCATCCGCGACATCAAAACCCAAAGCAAAGACCTCGCCTCAATGCTATCCCTGCCCGATGTGCGCACCCATGCGGATTTGGTAGCAGCGATCGAGGACGCCATTCAATCCACCGATGACTTTGCCACCTGGCTGGAGCAACAAGCCGCGACTAAAACAGGGCCCTCGGGCATTGGCAAAGACCACTACACATGGTATCTCCAGCACGTGCACCTGGTGCCGCTGACGTGGGAGGACGAAGTGATGTTGCTTAAGCGTGAGTTGGCGCGCGCGTGGAGTGCGTTGAAGCTTGAAGAACACCGTAACCGGCATCTGCCGCCCCTCAAACCGGTGACTACACCCAAAGAATTTGCCGCCCTGGCGGAGCGCTCGGCCCAAAGCCTGTTGACGTTTTTGGAGAAAGACGAAATCGTATCCGTGGCCAGCTACTTTGAGCCCGCGCTACGCGCCCACCTGGGGCAGTTTGTGCCGGCCCAGAAGCAAAACTTCTTTGTGATCACCATGCACCACGACCCGCGGCCGCTCTACTCCCACTTTTACCACTGGTTTGAGTTGGCGCGCATGGACACCGAACCCCATGCCAGCCCCATCCGCCAGCAGCCGCTGCTCTACAACATTTTTGACTCGCGCAACGAAGGCGTGGCCACGGCCGTGGAAGAAATGTTTATGCAGGCAGGATTGTACGATGAAGACCCACGCGTAAAAGAAATCGTGTACATCATGATTGCGCAGCGGGCCGCGCGCGGGCTGGGCTCGCTGTATGCCCATGCCAACGAGATGACGATGGAGCAGGCAGGCAACATCCATTCAGAGTACACCCCGCGCGGGTGGATGAAGACGGAGAAAGAGCTGCTGCTGTTTGAACAGCACCTGTATTTGCGCCAGCCCGGCTATGGCACCAGCTACATCACCGGCAAGTACCTGCTTGAAAACACGCTGGCGGAGTTTGCCCGCCAAAAGGAAGTCGCCCGGCAGCCGTTTGTAGTTAAAGAGTTTTTTGACCGGCTGAATGCGGTGGATTGCATCCCGATGGCGCTGGCACACTGGGAGATGACGGGCCGAGAGCTTTGAAGGGGCAGCCATCACAACGGCACCTCCCTTTCGCGGGGGTCATCACCGACACCCGCCAAGCGTGCGCGGAGGCGACCGCGAATGCAAACACAAAATCCAGCCATGGCCCTTGTCTAAAGGATTTTTCAGTAAGACCTTTTCTTACTTAAATTTTGGGTCGTTTCTTCACTAGGCCGAACGCGCTGCGCAGCGAGTAGTCCTTCGGGTCGGGCCACATTTTTATCCGTGGCGCATCAAACGGTGTTGGCCAGTTGGTTATATTGGCTGGTTGTTAGCCAAGCCGCCAGAAGTGCTCCTTGGCTAACCCGAAAGCTACTTACGCCCATGCCCGAAAACCTCCAAGCCTTACTCTGGCGCATTGCCGACACCCTGCGGGGAAAAATGGATGCGGACGACTTCCGCGACTACATCCTCGGCTTCATCTTCTATAAATACCTCAGCGAAAAAATGGAGGATCATGCCAACAAAATCCTCAAGCCCGATAAACTCACCTACGCTGATCTAAAAAAGCACAAAGAGAAACGCCTTTACCTCAAAGAAGTAAAAGCCGATGCGCTGGATGCCCTCGGCTACTTTTTGGAACCCGATGAACTCTTCCGCGAACTGGCCGAGCGCGGCAATGGCGAAGGCAAAGCCAAATTCATTCTGGACGACCTCACCAAAATCCTCAACCACATCGAGCAGAGTACCATGGGTACCCCAAGCGAAGAGGAATTTGGAAACCTGTTTGAAGACCTCGACCTCACCAGCAGCAAGCTCGGCAAAACCGAATCCGCCAAGAATGAGCTGATCGTTAAAATTCTCAATCAACTCAACGATGTTGATTTTGACTTGCACAATACCGAGAACGATGTGCTGGGCGATGCCTACGAATACCTCATCGGTAAGTTTGCCAGCGGTGCCGGCAAAAAAGCCGGTGAGTTCTACACGCCCCAACAAGTAAGCACGGTGCTGGCCCGCCTGGTTACCACCGGCAAAACCAAACTCAAAAATGTGTACGACCCCACGTGCGGCTCAGGCTCGTTGCTGCTGCGCGTAGCCAAAGAAGTAAAATCCGTGGGCAAGATTTACGGCCAGGAGAGCAACCCCACCACCTACAACTTGTGCCGCATGAACATGATCATGCACAACAAGCGCTACAACGAATTTGAAATTAAGAATGAAGACACGCTGCAGAACCCGGCACACCGGGATATGCGCTTCGATGCCATTGTGGCCAACCCGCCCTTCTCGGCCGAGTGGAGTGCCAGCCCGTTGTTTATGAGTGACGACCGCTTTGCCGCCTACGGCAAGCTGGCACCCAAGAGCACGGCCGACTTTGCGTTTGTGCAGCACATGGTGCACCAGTTGGCCGAGAGTGGCACCATGGCCTGCGTGCTGCCACACGGGGTGCTCTTTCGCGGTGGGGCCGAAGGCCACATACGCGAGTACCTGATCAAAGAGAAAAACTACCTCGATGCCATCATCGGGTTGCCCTCCAATATTTTCTACGGCACCGGCATACCCACGTGCATTATGGTGGTGAAGAAGAAACGCGAACACACCGGCAACGTGTTGTTTATTGATGCCAGCCAGCACTTTGAAAAGGTGAAAACCCAAAACGTGCTGCGCCCGCAGGATATTGACAAGATTGTGAACACCTACCGCGCCCGCACAGCCGAAGACAAATACAGCCACCTAGCCACGTTACAAGAAATAGCCGAAAACGACTACAACCTGAACATACCGCGCTATGTCGATACGTTTGAAGAAGAAGAGGCGATAAACCTAAAAACCGTAGCCAACGAACTAAAGAAGCTCGATGCCGACATGAAAGCCACCGATGCCACCATTTCAACGTTTTGTAAGGAGTTGGGAATTGAAAGCCCCTTTGTCTGAATCAGGATTTACAGGATGATGGAATGAACAGGATTAAAATACAATAAAATGAATTATTGAAGATAGAATTGAAATATGATAAAAGACCAAAAATCCTACGGAAAAGAGTTGAGGTCAGATACTAAATCCTGCTAATCCTAAAATCAACTAAATCTTGATTCAGACAATGAATGTAGACGACATCACCTACAAGATTAATGGCTGTGCAATGAAGGTGCACAACACGCTTGGCAATGGCTTTCAGGAAGTAATTTATCAAAGGTGCCTTGCTATCGAGCTCGAACGGGCCGGACTAGGCTTCGCTCGCGAGCAAGAACATATCATTTACTACGAAGGGATCGAAGTTGGCACCAGACGAGCTGACTTTGTTGTTGAGAATCAGGTTATAGTAGAGTTAAAAGCTGTAACCATTCTGGAAGACGTTCATTTAGCGCAGGCGAAGAACTATGTTGTAGCGTACGATAAGCCCGTTGGACTTCTCATCAACTTCGGAAGCACTAGCCTGCAATTCAAAAAGATCTTTAATCCCAAATACAACCAGGTAAATCCTGCTAATCCTAAAATCAAGTAAATCATAACTCAGACAAAATGCCTCAATCCTTCGTGCGAGTTATGAGTACCAACACGGCACATATTGAAAAGAAAAAAAGCCTTACACCAAAGTTGAGGTTTAAAGAGTTTAGAGATGAGTGGAGCTCTAAGTTATTGGGAGAGTTAATTGAATTCAAGAATGGAAAGGGTCATGAACAAAACATAGATGAAAATGGTAAATACATCGTTGTTAATTCAAAGTTTGTTTCAACCGCTGGACGAGTAAAGAAATTTTGCAATACCCAAATCTCGCCTCTATTTAAAGGAGAAATAGTTATGGTTATGAGCGATGTTCCAAATGGCAAAGCATTGGCAAAGTGTTATCTAATAGATATTGATAACACTTACACATTAAATCAACGAATTTGTTCCCTAAAACAGAAAAATGCTGCAAATGAGTTTTTAATCTATTTGATAAATAGAAATGTGTATTATTTAAGTTTTGATTCAGGTGTGGGGCAAACTAATCTCAAAAGAGAAGACGTTCTTAATTGTCCCTTAATTGTTCCTGCTACAATTCCCGAACAACAAAAAATCGCTTCGTTTTTAAGTGCGGTAGATGAAAAGATACAGCAGCTCACGCGCAAAAAAGAATTGCTGGAGCAGTACAAAAAAGGCGTGATGCAGCAACTCTTCCAGTCTGAATCAGGATTGGCTGGATTTGAGGATGAACAGGATGCCCAAGACAAAGAAATCCTGAAAATCCAAAAATCCGGTAAATCAAGATTCAGACAAGATAACGGCAAGCCCTACCCGAAGTGGGAGGAGAAGAGGTTGAATGACCTAGCTGAGATTGTTGGAGGGGGTACTCCTGAGACATCGGTTGCCGAATATTGGGATGGCCCAATCCAATGGTTTACTCCAACTGAGATAAATCAAAGGTTTGTATCCAATAGTAAGAGGACGATAACTGAAGAAGGTTTAAAAAACTCATCGGCTAAACTGCTCCCTATCGGAACCCTTTTATTTACAAGTCGAGCTACTATTGGAGAAATAAGTTTTGCAACGGTAGAGTGTACGACAAATCAAGGATTTCAATCATTAATTGTCAATAAGGCGAATAGTTCTGAATATATCTACTATTGGATAAAACAGAATACCAAAGAGTTTTTGCGAAGGTCGCAAGGTTCAACATTCCCTGAGATTAGTAAAAACGAGATAATTAAAATTAGGGCTAAAGTTCCTTGTCTCGAAGAACAACAAAAAATCGCCAGCTTCCTCACCGCGCTGGATGCCAAAATAGAAGGGGTGGCCGCGCAAATCGCCCACACCCAAACATTTAAAAAGGGGTTGTTGCAGCAGATGTTTGTGTAAATTTTTCACCCAACATGGATATGTATCGTATACACCGTATATTCGCACCTGTCAAGCCCATGAACCTGTGCGGTTTTGGGTTTTTGAGCCAGAAACAAGGAAGATTTCAAGATAATACACCCTCCATGCCTCTCAACGATGCACACTTGGGGGGTTTTTTCGTTTATGCCCATGGCTAAGAAGGCATATCAAAAATCCCCCCTTTCGTTTCAGGATCAGTTGCATCTCTTGCAAGGCCGTGGGCTCACCGTACCCGATTCAGCCAAGGCCATTAGCTATTTAAAAGAAATAAGCTATTACCGGCTTAGTGCCTATTTCCTGCCGTATCAGGCAGTGAAAGATCAATTTAATGCGGGTGTTACATTCGATCAGATCATTGATACCTACTCATTTGATCGGGAGTTGCGACTGCTGGTGTTTGATTGCATCGAACGCATTGAAATCGCCATTCGCACGCAAATGGTTTATCAAATGGCGCTGCACTATAACGATTCGCATTGGCAAGATAATCAGGCGCACTTCATCAGACCTTTCTATAATAAAATCGGAGCGCTGGTAGATCCTTACCAGGATTTGCAGTCCATTATATCCAAAGCAAAAACAGCCCGCACCCCTGAAGTTTTTATCAGGCATTACATCAACACCTACAGCAGCCCAGCTAATCCGCCCGCGTGGATGTGCTTAGAACTGTTAACCATTGGCGAACTTTCGCACATCTATCGGGGCCTTCGCAATAACAGTGATAAGAAGCGTATTGCTGATTTTTTCGATGTGCACCATACCGTATTTACTTCATGGCTGCACACGCTTACCTATGTTCGAAATATCTGCGCTTACCATTCCCGGCTATGGAACCGCGACTTTGCCATTGAACCCGATCGGTTATTGAAGCCTGTAGGTCCATGGTTGGGTGCACCATTCCAAAACAATAAGCGTTCCTTTTATTTTATCTGTGTACTGAAATACCTTTTACAAAGAGCTAATCCGGGCAATGGTTTGAAGGCTAAACTAGAGACATTGTTTGCAAAATACCCACATGTACCCATACAGTTTCTAGGCATCCCTTCTAATGGTCAGGGAAATCAATTAGATTGGAGAGCAGAACCCCTTTGGCAGTAATGGCTCAGTCGGAAGCAATATTAGAAACCAACTTAATTCAACAACTCAATGAGTTGGGCTACCAGTTTATTGCCGTGCGCGATGACAAGGCATTGTTAACTAATCTCAAATCCCAGCTCGAACGCTTTAACAGCACAACGTTCACTACCAAAGAGTTTGCTGCCATTCTCAACCACCTCGCCAAAGGCAACGTATTTGAGAAAGCTAAAACACTGCGCGATCGGTTTAATCTCACCAAAGAAGACGGCACCACCTTTTACGTTCGTTTCTTCAACAATGAAGAGTGGTCAAAGAATCTTTACCAGGTCACGAATCAGGTTCAACAGCAAGGCTCCTTTCTCAACCGCTATGATGTAACGCTGCTGGTCAACGGCCTACCGCTGGTACAGATTGAGTTGAAACGCAAAGGCATTGAAATCAAAGAGGCGTTCAATCAAATCAACCGCTACCAGAAGCATTCGTTCTGGAGCAACAACGGGTTGTTTCAATATGTGCAGGTGTTCGTCATCAGCAATGGCACCAATACCAAATATCTGGCCAATAACCCGCTGCAGTCGGTGATGCAGACGTTCTACTGGTCGGACATAAACAACAAAATCACCAGCGACCTCACGTCATTTGCCAATGCGTTTCTGAATACCGATCATCTTGGCAAATTCCTTTCGCACTACGTGGTGCAGAATGAAACGTTCAAGAACATGATGATTCTGCGGCCCTACCAATACTATGCGGTGGAAGCGATCATCAAGCAGGTGAAAACCGGCAACAGCAACGGCTACATCTGGCATACTACCGGGTCGGGCAAGACGCTTACGTCATTTAAGGCCAGCCAGATCATCATGGACTTGCCGGAGGTGTACAAAGTGGTGTTTGTGGTAGACCGCAAAGATCTGGATTACCAGACCATGAACGAATTCAACGCGTTCAAGAAGGACAGCGTAGACGTAACCAACAACACCGCCTCGCTGGTGCGGCAACTCACGGACGATACCAAGCTGGTGCTCACCACCATTCAGAAACTGAATAACGCCATCTCCAAAGCCCATTTCGAGAATAAACTCACTCACCTGCGCGATCAGAAGGTGGTTTTTATATTTGATGAGTGCCACCGCAGCCAGTTTGGCGATACGCACGAGCGCATCACCCACTATTTTCAGAGGGCGCAGCTATTCGGGTTCACGGGCACGCCCATTTTTGCCGATAACGCCACGAAAAATGAACATGGCAAGCGCACCACCAGGGACCTGTTTGGCGAGTGCCTGCACAAGTATGTGATTACCGATGCCATTCGCGATCAGAACGTGCTGCGCTTTGGCATTGAGTACATCGGCAAATACAAACAGAAGGACAACACCTTCATGGACATTGAGGTAGAGGATATTGACCGCCCCGAGGTGTATGCAGACGAAAAGCGCCTCGCCAAAATCGTGGACTATATCCTTGCCTACCACGATCAGAAAACGTTTAACCGGGAGTTTTCAGCACTGTTCGCCATCAGCAGCATCGATACGCTGGTGAAGTACTACGAGATCTTTAAAAAGAAAAAGGAAGCTGGCGAACACGACCTGCGCGTGGCCACCATTTTTACGTACGGGGCCAACGAAGACGATGAAGATGCACAAGACATGTTGCCGGGCGATGAACTGGCGATGGCAGCCGAGCCAAAAGAAAATTATAGATCGAGACACAGCCGCGATAAGCTGAATGAGTTTATCCGCGATTACAACAGCCTGTACGGCACGGCCTTTTCCACCGATGACGACAAACTGTTTGAGGGTTATTTCAAAGACATCAGCAAGCGACTGAAAGAGCGCGAGAAGGAGACATTCAATGACGAAAAAGACCGGCTTGATATTTTGCTGGTGGTGAACATGTTCCTCACCGGCTTTGATGCCAAGAAGGTAAACACACTCTATGTAGACAAAAACCTGAGGCACCACGGCCTTATCCAGTCCTACTCCCGAACGAACCGCATTTTGGGCGAGAAGAAATCGCAGGGAAACATTCTGGTCTTTAGAAATTTGAAGGATGCCACCGACAAGGCGATTACGCTTTTTTCCAACAAAGAGGCGATCGAAGAAATCATCCTGCCGCCATTTGAAGCCATCGCCAAGCGCTTCGATGAGGCCTTAGCCGAATTACGTAAGCTTGTGCCTACGCCTCAAAGCGTGGATAACCTTGTCAGCGAAGAAGAAGAGGCCGCTTTCATTCAGGCTTTTCGCGCCCTGCTGCGCGCCAAAAATGTGCTGGAATCGTATACCGATTTCAGTTGGGCTGCCCTCGGGATTGACGAGGAGACATTTTTGGACTACCAGACCAAGTACATCGATCTGTACGGCAAGGTAAAGCGCGAAACCGCCAAGCAAAAGACCTCCATCCTCAACGACATCGACTTTGAGGTGGAGCTCATCCACCGCGACATCATCAACGTAGCCTACATCATCAAGCTGTTGGCCAAACTGAAACAAGCCAGGAAGTCAGAGCGTGAACAGCAGAAAAAAGCCATCCTGGATTTACTGGGCAGCGATGTGCAGTTGCGCAGCAAGCGCGAGCTGATTGAAAAATTCGTTGACGAGAACCTGCCTCAAATTTCTGACGCGGATAACATTCAGGAAGAATTTGAACGGTATTGGCAGGAGCAAAAAATACTGGCCCTGGCCAAACTTTGCGATGATGAACAACTCGACAAAGAACAGTTCAAGGCATTGATCGACACCTACATCTTCAGCGGTCAGGAGCCCCTGCGCGATGATGTGCTAAAGTGCCTGGGTAACCGCCCCAGCATTTTGCGCGCGCGCGAAGTTGGCGAGCGTATCATCAACAAAATGAAGGAATTTGTGGAAGTGTTTGTGCAGGGGATGGTGGCGTAAATTTCGAATACAATGCCGCAGCTAATGTTGGTCTCCTGACCAACATCAAATTCTATCCGGCCGTTTTTCTACCTTGCCCATTCATTTTTAAGGTTTCAAAAAATCATCACGCCATGAAAAGTATTTTGTTTCTCGCGCTGGCCCTGCTGCCCCTGGCTGCTGTGGCTCAACATCCGAAGTACGCCATTTCTTCGTACCTGGTGGAGGGAAACAAGGCACCCAATACCCATTACATCGGTGAAGCCTGGCTGCACACGCTACTTCAGGCGGAGCCGGACTTCGACCTGAACATCACCAAGGCCACCTGCCGGGCTAACTCCACCCTGGACTGGCATAAACATGCCACGGCTCAAGTATTGATCATTGTGGAAGGCGAAGCCTACTACCAGGAGCGCGGAAAGGAGCCTGTTGTTCTAAAAAAAGGCGATGTGATCAAGTGCGCGAAAGACACCGAGCACTGGCACACGTCCACCAAAGAGCAATCGGTTACGTACCTGGCCCTTTACGGAGGCACGCAGCCCACCACCTGGACGGAAAAGCTCACGCAGGAATACTACGACAGCGTGGCGGAGAAGTTGGCAAGGGGCAAGCGTTAAAAAAACGTACCTGCCCTGCCTATCGCACCGCCTCGATGAGCACCCCGCCCGCGCCTTGTTTGGCCACTTCTTCGTTGAATTTCTTTAAATCGCCTTGGACGATGCCCGCCACCTGCTGCAGGTAAGCTGTGTTTTGTTTTTGCAGGTCGTTGTACAAATCGTAACAACCTTGCGTGGGCTTGGCATCTTGTCCGTTGACCACGTCTATGAGCCAGGCGATCTGGTCGTCAAACTTGGGCGGATAGTTGATGGGGTCCTGACCGGCTTTGTGGCGCGTTTGAATCAGCTCGTCTTCCAGTGCGTCAATCTTTTTGCCCATGGCAGAGGCCATATCCTTTAGTGCCGTTCCCTTGCCTGCCTTCTCAGCCGCTTCGGCCAGCGCTTTGCTTTGGCCCCGGATGGCGCGCAGTTGACGGATGGCCAGGTGGAGTTTGTCCAGTTCAGCCACGGCTTTGGCCGTCAGGTCATAGGCGTCTCGCAAGTCTTGGTTGCTGCATTTCCAGCGCGGGTCTTTTTCGATGTTGAACGTCTGTGTTTTGGTTTGCTTCCCCACGGTGAGCGTGATGGTGTAGGTGCCGCTGGGGGCGCGCGGCCCGCGCAGGCTGGCCATGGAAAAGAAGCTGCCGGGGGTGATGACGGGGTCGTTGAAGTGAAAGTCCCACACGAAGCGGTTGAGGCCTTTGGCCACCGTCAGTTTGTCAATTTGTTTTTCTTCATCGGCTTTGGTGCTCACCACCTTTTTAGCGGAGGTGCCGTTCATCGCGATCTCCAACGTCACCTGCGTGGCGGTGTCGGGTGCGGAGGGCAGGTAAAAGTGAATGAGGGTGCCCTCGGGTGCGGGCGTGGGTGCGCCCGGGCCCCAGAAGCCGCCCAGTTGCGTGCGGTAGCTGGCGCGGGGCGCAAACAGGACGGCATCGTTGCTTTCCTTCCACTGGTGCAACGGAGTCAGGTCATCCAAAATCCAGAAGGAGCGGCCCTGCGTGCTCATGACCAGGTCGGTACTTTTAACAAGCAGGTCGGTGATGGGCACGCGGGGTAAGTTAAGCTGGAAGGCATGCCATGTTTTGCCATCGTCCAGGGAGGTGAACAAGCCAAACTCGGTGCCGCAGTAGAGCAGTCCTTCGCGGTTGGGATCTTCGCGCGTGACGCGCGTGGGGTGGTCGGCCGGCAGGCCGGTGGTGATCATCGTCCACGTTTTGCCGTAGTCTTCCGTTTTGAAGACATACGGTTTGAAGTCGTTGAGGCGGTAGTGGTGGGCCGTTACGTACACTTTGCCTTTTTTGTGCTTGGAGAAGTCGATGCTGTTGACGGTGGCCCATTTGGGCAACCCGGCCGGGGTGATGTTCTGCCAGGATTGGCCGCCATCGCGGGTGATGTGCACAAAGCCGTCATCGGTGCCGGCCATCAGCACGTCCGGTTCCGTGGGGGATTCATCCAGCGCAAACACGGTGGTGTAGTTTTCGACACCGGTGTAATCATGTTGCACCGGGCCGCCCGGTATTTCCTGGTATTCTTTGGTGTTGGAGGTGAGGTCGGGGCTGATGACTTCCCAGTTCAAGCCTCCGTCTTGGGAGCGGTGCACAAACTGTGAACAATGGTACACGGTGTTGGGGTCGTGCGCAGACACTTTGATGGGCGCATTCCACTGATAGCGATACTTGACTTTGTACAACGGCAGGCCATCGTGCATTTGCGGATAGTGCGTCACGTACTGCATGTGTTCGGCTGCGCGGTCGTAGCGGGTGATGATGCCCGTGTACTCGCCCGCATAGACGATGTTGGGGTTTTGCGGATTCACGGCTACGTGGCCGGCTTCGCCACCGCCTACGTGTAGCCAGTCCATCTGGTAAGCTGAGCCGCCCCGCACGGCACTGGAAACGGAGATGGACGAGTTGTCCTGCTGGCATCCGTACACGCGGTACGGAAAGGCATTGTCTACCGCCACGCGATAGAGCTCGGCTGTGGGCTGGTTGTATTGCGTGCTCCACGATTTGCCGCCATTGTAGGAGACACAGGCGCCTCCATCGTTGGAGTGGATCATGATGTCGGTGTTGTGGGGGTTGATCCACAGGTCATGGCAGTCGCCATGCGGCACGCGGATGCGGGTGAACGCTTCGCCCCCGTTGGTGGATTTCCAGAAACTGACGTTGTTCACGTACACGGTTTCGGCATTTTTGGGATCGGCAAACACGTGGGTGTAGTACCAGGCGCGGGTGCGCAGCTCGCGGTCGCCATTGATGCGCTGAAAGCTCGTGCCGCCATCATCGCTTCGGTAGAGGCCACCTTTTTCATTGTCGGGTGTTTCGAGCAGTACCCACAC
>JALONI010000121.1 GCA_025455015.1 Cyclobacteriaceae bacterium
GCAATCAAACCGTACTCCATTTTGCGGTAAAAATTCCTCAAAAAAGGAACACTACCTTTGACAGGTAACGACTCCTTCGAACAAAAGAAAACTCGCTTCGGTGCATACCCCACTTACTCTCCACAAACGTTTTTTTAGTTGGCTGGTGTTTCTTGTGTGCGCTGGCCTTATCAAAACCACGAGTGCTCAAAAGTACTCCTCCCTCAACTACACGCAAAAAGACGGGTTGCCCGTATCGCAGGTGCAGGCCATTGCACAGGACAAGGCTGGGTTCCTTTGGCTGGCCACAGGCGATGTTGGTCTTGCGAAGTTTGACGGCCTCACGTTCCAAAACTTTCAAGTCAGTCACGGACTGAACGCATCTACGGTTACCGCGCTGAAATATGCACGCGACACACTTTGGATAGGCACTACTCGGGGATTGAATTTCTTAGTCAACGACTCAATTTACCGCGATCCACGCATGGGATGGCCGGGCGTCATCGGTCAGATCGAAAGCGGCACAGGTGACGAAATCTTTATTATAACCCCCGATTCAGGTGTGTTCTGCCGGTCGGCAACGCATGGCCTGACACGATATACCAAAGCAAACGGCTTTAGTGATGACGCGGTGGCTGATATCGAATATGACAAGGCGGGTAAAGCCTGGCTCCTGACGGTGCAGGGAGATGTTTTTGCGTTCGAAGGAGGCGTTTTCACCCGCGAACTAACGGGGTTGGACAACGCCCTAAGCGTACATTGCGTCAACGACACGCTACTCATCGGCACCAACCAAGCGCTACTGTACCATACCCAAAAAAACGACCGCTGGGCGCTGGCAAAAAAAACGGAAGTGAAATCGGAAGTTTTCGATATACAAGCGTATGATGGAGAGCTGTGGTTGGCGATTCGCGATGGGTTGCTTTGGAAAAAAAGTAACTCCTTCATCTGGTTGGGCGACCAAAACGGGCTCACCAACACCCCCGTGTTATCCCTTTACCGAGACCGCGAAGGAATACTTTGGGCCGGAACGATGGTTCAGGGCCTTTACAAAATACTTCGGCACCCTTTTGTTCAAATTCAATTATCTCCCGTTACCTACAATGACGTAGTCCGGAACGTCACGCAAGTTGACGCACAGTACTCGGTCGTATCCACTTTGGGAAAGAGCGCTTACAGAGTAGACCGGCAATTGCGGGCAACGCGATTGAAGTTGCCTTCCGAAATTCGCAACATCTATGATGTCCGCCCCAAGGGCGACAGTCTGTTCATCGCCTCTTTTGAGGGAGCTGTGGGTTGTCTTTACCAAGGAACCTATCGTCCGATTTCCGCCCCTCGTTTTGCTACGCCCCCTTCGGTGATCGGCCAAACTCAAAACGAGATTTTCCTATCGGACAGAAAGTGGCTTTTCAGCTATCGGAATAGAAAATTTAAGAAGATATCAACCGAAGACCCAATCACGTCCACGCTTTCGCTAGACACTGGCATCCTTTTTGGCTCTCACCAAGGCCTCCATATCTTACAGCACGACTCACTGACAAAAGTCCGTACGCATTCCATCCTGGACAAGGCGCTGATTGGCTGCCTAGACCAAGACGAACAGTCAAACATTTTTGTGGGCACTTCCGGGCATGGCCTATGGGTGTTGCCAAGGGGTGAAGTTAGGAAACGACAACGCATACCCGAATTTCCGTTGGATATTGTTCGATCGATGCTGATTGACAGGAATAAGCTCTATTGCGGGACCCACCAAGGGTTATACATTCTCACCTTGGACGAAAATCTCCGTGTCACTCAACTAATTTGGCTCGGCAGAGACAGTGGTCTTATAGGCATTGAGTGTATGCCGAATGCCATATCCAAAAACACCGATGGCCGTATCTGGATAGGTACAATTAATGGCGCTTTTGTGTTTGACCCGGCCGCCACCAATGTGGTGAAGGCCAAGCCTGCCGTGCTCATTTCGCGCATTCAAAATACACAAACACTAGAAACGTATTTTGAGAATTCAACGCTTCCCCCGTTTGCCTACAACAAAGCCGACCTTACGATCGGGTTTCAGGGAATGAGCCTCCTTGCCCCGCAATCGTTTCGGTACCAATACCGGCTGTTGGGGCAGTCTACTCGGTGGTCAGCGTCTTCCACGCAAACACTGGCGCAGTTTACCAACTTGGCACCCGGCCCGTACACTTTTGAGGTCAAAATAGTTGATCTGCTAAACCAAGAAATAGCGCGAACAGATGTACGCTTTACGGTTTTGGCACCGTTCTGGCAACGGTCGTGGTTTATCATTTTGATGCTCGTGCTGGTGCTGGCGGTAATTTATGGCCTGTTACAATTACGCGTGCAAAGAGCACTAAGCCTCCAGCATGAAGCATACAACGCCAGTCGCGAATTGCGCAGAGAGTTGGCCCGTGACTTTCACGATGAGCTGGGAAACCACCTGGCGTCCATCTTAAGCCTACTACACGTCTTGAAGTTGCGAACCCCGAACCTGCCAACAGAAATCCGGCAACCGGTTACGCTGTTGGAGAAAAAAGCGCAAGACCTGTTTTTCGGCACGAAGGATTTCATCTACTCCATTGACCCCGAAAACGAAACGCTGGAGTGGACCATCCTATATCTAAAGGACTTCGGAGAGCAACTATTTGGCGTTACACAAACACGTTTTGAAACCGAGCCCGTCCGCGACTGGCAAAAGACCATTACCGTGAAAGCATATTATGCCCGCAGCCTTATTCTTATTTTCAAAGAATGCCTGACCAACATCGTCAAACACGCCCAAGCAACCGAAGTGAAATTGGAAATAACCAAGCAAGGCAACCACCTCTTTTTTGCATTGTCGGACAATGGAGTCGGCATCCACCCGGTTCAACTTGAAACTTCTGAAGGCGGCCTGCGTAACATACGGGAACGGGCGGCCAAACTCGGGGCGACCTTGGACATCCAATCGCGCGAAGGCGCAACCACCCTTTTACTAGCAATCAATAATTATGCACATTGGTCAAAATAAACTGCGGGTGGTGATCATTGAAGACAATGACATCGTCCGTGAAGGGTTCAGTTTTCTGGTATCCTCACATCCCAGGTTTGTGGTCATCAACACGTACCGAACGGCCGAAGAAGCCCTGCGAAATCTGGCGGCCGACAGTCCGGGAATCGTGCTTATGGATATTGAACTTCCCGGCATGAACGGCATTCAGGCCACCGTGGAGATCAAAAAGCAAAATTCAGCCGTTCAAATCCTGGTTATCTCCATTCATGAGTCAAGCGAAACCGTGTTCAAAGCGCTTTGCGCGGGGGCCGTGGGATATCTGACTAAAACATCCAACTATGACCGCCTCGTGGCCTCGTTGGAGGATGTGGTGAACGGTGGCTCGCCCATGAGTTCACAAATTGCCCGCATGGTCGTAAGTTCGTTCAACAAAAATCAAAAGTCACCTCTATCCCCACGCGAAACCGAGATACTCACCCAACTCGCCTCCGGCAAAAGTCACTCGCGTATTGCCGAAGAGCTTTTTCTAAGTAAAGAAACCATCCGTACACACATCCGAAACATCTATAGCAAGCTGCACGTAAACTCAAAAGCCGATGCCATCGCCTATGCGCGATCAGAAAAACTGATCTAAAATACCGCATGCTGAGGTATGCCACAGGGCTGGTGTTCCCGTAGGTTTGCGTCATGGAACGTATTTTGGTCATTGAGCGCAACGCTTTGGATGCCTCCCGTATTCTGCTAACGCTGCAGGCTAACCGAACCACCAAGGGAGTCTATGTTTATCCGAGCATTACCGAATCAGTGGGCAGCTTCAAAAAAATTATGCCATCGCTGTTGCTGCTGGGCGAAAGTGCCGAAGCCTACAACTTGATATCGCTTCTTACAATCAAAAAAATCCATCCTCTATGTAAAACACTTGCATTGCTGGGCGGTGAAGATGAGCGAGAATGGAAGTTTTTTCTTCAAGCTGGAGTAAATGGACTGCTTGCGAAAAGCGCAACACCGTCCGAATGGAACAACTGCCTGCAGGCGCTTTCACAAACGGGAACGTACCTACCCACGTTGATCAACACTCAGCTTCGGCAGGAAATGGAGCTCTCATCATTGGCAACACTTACCCCCAAAGAGTATGCCGTGCTGGCCGAGCTTTCAAAAGGTCTATCGTACCTGCAAATTTGCCGCAACTTGAATATTACCCGGGGCACCCTCACTTCACACATATTCAAACTCTACGGGAAACTGGGTGTTCACAATCGATACGAAGCCGTGCTGAAGGCCGGCAATCAGGCCATTTTGCCCATGGCCGGCTTTTCGCGAATGGTGCCCTCGCTGTCAGCCAACCCCACGTAAGCTGCGATTGACGGGGCAGCGTCAACCTTGCTCCTTCGCGTCACCACCCGGAAATTCCAGCAACTTATGTTAGCTTTGCCAGCCTAAGCATAGGGTATGAAAGAAGTAACCGTTCAAGAGCTGAAGGCGTTAATGGACGCCAAAGCCGATTTCCAACTCATCGATGTGCGCGAACCACATGAATATGACATCTGCAACCTGGGGGGCGAATTGATACCTCAGGGGGAGATACCCGCCAACACCAACAAAATCGCCCGCGACAAGCAGGTAGTCATTCATTGCCGCAGTGGTGCGCGCAGTGGCAACATGGTCACCTGGCTGGAAAAAAATCACGGGTTTACCAATCTGTATAACCTCAAAGGGGGCGTATTGGCCTGGGCCGATCACATTGACCCCACCATGGAAAAGTATTGACGGTGAAACTGACGTATCCCATCAGCGTGCACAAGAGCCTCACCGGCTTGGTGGTGTTGCTGGGTACATACCGAGAGCGCAGTTGGCTGTTTTTACCTACGTTGTTTTGAGGCGGTGCAGCAGACTGCCCGCAACCATGGCCAGCAAACTGACCACCACACCCGGCACCAAGGCCGGCACTGTCGTGTTAACCCCATAGGTAAACACTACCCACGTGAGCATGCCCAACAACATTGACCACAAAGCACCGCGAGCGGTGGCATGCTTCCAATAAAGTCCGAGGGTCAGCGGCACAAACAACGACACCAAACTCAAGATAGACGACTCCCCCACCAGTTCATAAATGTTGGATCGCCAACACGCCATGATCGTGGCCAGTATGCTAAAAACCAACACCGACAGGCGCGTGTACATGAGCAACTGCCTGTCGCTGACGCCACGCCCCAGCCAGGGTTTCAAAATGTTTTCAGAGAAAATGGCGGCCGGAGCCAAAATGGCCGAACTGGTAGTGCTCATAATGGCACTCAGCAGGGACCCAAAAAACAGAATTTGGACGACCAGAGGCGTGTGCACCAGCACCATGTTTGGCAGGGCCAACTGCGTATCACCCCGCAGTTGCTCCGGATACAACTGGCGCGTGCACACACTGATAAACAACGGCAACATAGCCACCGTGAGGTACAGGGCTGCCGCGATATAACACGAACGCACGGCAATGGTGGCCGACCCCGATGACATAGCCCGCTGAAAAACATCTTGTGACGGAATTGACCCTAACCCGAGCACCGACCAGGCGGCCACGTACATCAGGATATCTTGCGCGCGCAACGCGGGCAAAAAACGAAGGTCTTGCTCGGGTATTTGATCCCACACGGCACCAACCCCCCCGGCCTTGGACGCCAGTATGTACGACAAGACCACCAGCCCCACGATGATGATGATGCTCTGAATGAAGTCGGTGATGGAGATGGCCCACATACCGCCAATGTAGGTATAGGCCGTGACCACCAAGGCGCTGGCCACCACACCTTGCCACGTGGCAAAGCCCGTGACCACATGTAAAATGAGGCCCATGGCCACCAACTGCGCGGCAATGTAGCCTACATACGAGGGCACCAAAAAAATACTGGCCACGCGCTCGGTGGT
>JALONI010000056.1 GCA_025455015.1 Cyclobacteriaceae bacterium
CGGATAGCCCACTTCGATTGAAGCCAACTTTGGTCGCTGGGCTCGGGGGCGACAACCGCCATCACAAATGCCAACAGCCCTACGAAAACGAGCATCCCCCACCAAAACCGCCAGTCGTGGTTCCATGCATGAAATCGATTTTGAGCTTTTGAACTCATGTAGAGGATACCTACCGCCATGAAAACCGACAGGAATGCTAAGGTGAGCAGCACGCCCCACCACGTGTAGGTATCGAAGTGGACGTCCGCTGGTTTGGCGGCCGGATATGTCACCGCAAACGTGTTTCCGATCAGGTAGTAGTCCTCGTCTTCTGCATCGATTCGAAACGGCTTTCTTATCTGACGGGTGCTCCCATCTCGCTCATGTACCGTTAATAGCAGCACGGTACTATCGGGAGTGCCTTCAATGTCATCCAACGTGGCCACTGCGCGCGGCCAGGCGTGTGTGCGCGCTACCCAATCCGCAGTATCAACGCAGACAAATAAAAAGCCCGCCAGCCCGGCCGCAAAAAACAGAAAGCCTACGACCACAGAAAAAAAGCGACTCATGCAACCAAATCCTTTGAATGTGAAAAATCAGTCGTGACGTATAAACTTCCTGCCTATTGATGCCCCCTCACTACCCAGACAAAAGTACACGATGCCGGACACAACTGTTTCGGCTGGCAAAGAATTTTGAGCCGACCGCACAACAAAAAGCCCTCCGTGTGGGGAGGGCTTTTTGTCTTTGTGCCAGGTCTATTTAGGCCACCTGCGCTTCCAGCTTCGAGGCCAATACCGATTTGGGCACCGCGCCCACCTGCTTGTCCACGATTTGTCCTTTTTTGAAAACCAACAACGTGGGGATGGAGCGCACACCAAACTTGGCGGTGGTTTGAGGGTTTTCGTCTACATTGAGTTTGGCCACTACCGCTTTGCCTTCGTAGTCGTTGGCCAACTCTTCCACTACCGGCCCTATCATTTTGCACGGCCCGCACCATTCGGCCCAAAAATCTACCAGAACCGGTTTTTCGCTGTTGACAATTTGGTCAAAATTGGCATCGGTGAGTTCTACTGCTTTTCCCATGTTGTTATTGTTAGAGGTGTTTAGATGTCTGCGTCTACGGGTTCCAACACAAAGGTAGGCGAAAATGTTCCAACTTCTTCGGTGGGCGTTTCGGCCTTCAGCACGTGGTCACTCAGCCACCGAACTTCCGATTTATCCGTCACGATGCCCACCTCGGCCCACCGTTTCAACCCGTTGATTAGTTCATTGCTCGGTTTGATGGCGGCCGCCCGGGCCAAGGCCTCCGTTTGCAGCCCTTCGTCTTCGTCTTTCAGGTACACGCGCAGGCCGGCTTTGCCCGAGTTCTTTCTTACCAGCTTGTCCACTTGCTCCATCCACTCGGGGGTCATGGACTGAATAGACAAACGCAAGGCCAGCCCCTGCACTTTTTTGTTCCCCAGCTCGTTTAGCAATTCAATCGTTCGGATTTTGAACTCGAGGTTCATATCGCCCCAACTTTTCCGAATCACGTTTCCTTCGATGAACAGGAAAAGCCCGGGCATCAGAAACGATTTGTATTTGAGGTAGTCATCGCTCCAGAGCGTGAACTCGGTTTTTCCGGAATAATCCTCCACCACCATTTTACCAAACGGCCTTCCGGTTTTGGTCATGCGGTGTTCTACCGAGGCCACAATGCCGCCTACCTTAAACTCTTTTCCTTCCGCGCTTTCGATGTCATTTAAGACGGTGATGGGCGCAGTGCAAAAGGCCGCCATCTCAAACCTAAAGTTGTCCAGCGGGTGGCCGCTGATGTACACGCCCACCACCTCTTTTTCGAAGTGCAATTTTTCAATTTCGCTGAAGGGCTCGATGGGGTCCACCTTGGGCGGGGGTATCTCTGTGCCGGAGTCGCCCCCGAACAGGCTGGCCTGGGCGCTTTGGCTTTCCTGCTGCACCTTGGCGGCATAGCGGGTAATTTTTTCCGTTAGCGTGATGTCGCCCTCCTTGGCTACTAAATAGTGCCTGCGGTGATAGTCGGCAAAGCAGTCAAACGCCCCGGACAGGGCCAGGCATTCAATGGTTTTTTTGTTGATGGCGCGCGCGTTGATGCGCTTGGCAAAGTCAAAGATGGATTGGTAAGGCCCGTGGCTTTCGCGCTCGTGGATGATCGACTCCACGGCCGCCTCGCCCGCCCCCTTGATGGCCCCCAGCCCGAAGCGGATCTTGCCTTCTTTGTTCACCTCAAAATAAACCCCCGACTCGTTCACGTGCGGCCCCAGCACTTCAATGCCCATTTTGCGGCTTTCATCTATGAAGTAGGTCACGCTTTCCAGGCTGTTTTGCGAGTGGGTGAGCACGGCCGCCATGTACTCGGCCGGGTAGTTGGCCTTCAGGTAGGCGGTGTGGTAGGCTACCAGCGAGTAACACGTGCTGTGCGACTTATTGAAGGCGTACTGCGCAAAGGCTTCCCAGTCTTTCCAGATTTTTTCTGCGATGCGCTCTTCATGCCCATTTTTGTGACAACCCGCGATGAATTTGTCCTTCATCTTGTCCAGCACGTCTTTCTGTTTTTTGCCCATCGCCTTCCGCAGCACATCGGCATCGCCCTTGCTGAAGTGAGCCAGTTTTTGCGACAGCAACATCACCTGCTCCTGGTACACTGTGATGCCGTAGGTGTCTTTGAGAAATTCTTCCATCTCCGGCAGGTCATACCGGATGGCCTCGCGGCCGTTTTTGCGTGCGATGAAGTTGGGGATGTACTCCATGGGCCCCGGCCGGTACAGGGCGTTCATGGCGATGAGGTCTTCGAACTTGTCGGGTTTTAACTGGCGCAGGTAGCTCTGCATGCCTTCGCTTTCAAACTGAAACGTGCCGGTGGTTTCGCCCCGCTGGTAAAGCTGGTAAGTCTTCGCGTCATCGAGGGGGATCGTGTCCATGTCGATGTCAATACCATGTCTGCGCTTGATGTTGCGCAGGGCGGTTTTGATGATGGTGAGCGTAGTGAGCCCGAGGAAGTCCATCTTGAGCATGCCCGCATTTTCCACCACGCTGTTATCAAATTGCGTTACCAGCATGGGGGAGTCCTTGGCGGTGGCCACCGGGATGAGCTGCGTCATATCTTCCGGAGTAATGATCACCCCACAGGCATGGGTACCCGTGTTGCGCAATGAGCCTTCCAGGATTACCGCTTGCTTGAGCACTTGCGCTTTCAGGTCAACTCCTTTTTTGATGTCGGCCAGTTCACGCACCTCGTCAAACGCCTTGGCCAGTGATGTGCCGGGCCGCTCAGGCACCAGCTTGGCTAGGTTGTTGGCTTCGGCCAGGGGCAACTCCATTACCCGTGCGCAGTCGCGGATGGAGGACTTGGCGGCCATGGTGCCGTAGGTGATGATTTGGGCGACTTGGCTGTGGCCGTATTTCTCAATCACATACTTCAGCACTTTTTCGCGCCCTTCATCGTCAAAGTCAATATCAATATCCGGCAGCGACACGCGGTCGGGGTTCAAAAAGCGCTCGAACAGCAAGTCGTAGGCAATCGGGTCCACGTTGGTGATACCAATGCAGTAGGCCACGGCCGATCCGGCAGCCGAGCCACGGCCCGGTCCCACGCTCACGCCCATCTCGCGGGCCTTCGAGGTGAAGTCCTGAACAATCAAAAAATATCCCGGGTAGCCGGTTTTTTTGATCGTCTCCAATTCAAAGTCAATGCGCTCCCGGATCTCGGCTGTTATGGCGGGATACCTCCGCTTGGCCCCTTCGTAAGTAAGGTGGCGCAGGTAGTCGTCTTCGGTTTTGAATTCCTTGGGGATGTCAAACTTGGGCAGCAGCACGTTGCGCTTCAGGTCGTACGGTTCCACTTTGGCTGCGATCTCTTGCAGCGTCTCGATGGCCCGGGGCTGGTCGCGGAACAGGTTTTTCATTTCTGCCTGCGAGCGAAAGTAGTAGTTGCTGTTGGGCAGCCCGTAGCGTGTGCCGCGCCCTTCGCCAATGGGTGTGGATTTGAATTCGCCCTCTTTAATGCAGAGCAACACGTCATGAGCGTTGGCCTCTTCTTTTTCGAGGTAATAGGTTTCGTTGGCCGCGAAGTAGTTGACGCCATGCTTTTGGCAGAAGCGGAGTAATGTCTCGTTCACCCGGTCTTCTTCGGCTATGCCGTGGCGGTTTAACTCGGCATAGAAGTCATCGCCAAACAAGGCATGCCACCAGGCAAATGCCTCTTCGGCTTGCCGCTCGCCCACGTGCAAAATCAGGTAGGGCACCTCGCTTGCCAACCCACCGGTGGTGGCCATCAAGCCCTCGCGGTAGCGCTTCACCAAGTCCCTATCAATGCGGGGGTAGATGCCGTACAGCCCTTCCATGAAGCCCAGCGAGCTCAGTTTGGCCAGGTTGTGATAGCCGGCTTTATTTTTGGCCAGCAGTACCTGCGTGTAGCGTTTGTCGGGGTTGTCTTTGGTGAATTTTAGTTTTTTGCGGTCGTCCGCCACAAAGAATTCGCACCCCACAATGGGTTTGATCTGGTGCTTGAGGGCTTCGCTCACAAACTTGAACGCACCGTACAAATTGCCAAAGTCGGTCAGGGCCACCGCGGGCATGTTTTCGGCCTTGGCTTTGGCAATCAGTTCTTGCACATCGGGGGTAGCCTGAAGTACGGAGTACTGGGTGTGCACGTGCAAGTGGAAGAAGGGGGCTTCGGTCAGGTTCCCCTCGGCCGGGGTATCGCCATACCCGCCTTTCTTTTTCTTTTCGCGCTTGGCGGAGTTGCCTTGCTCCAGGTTGGGCTCTTCGTAGGCGATGTCGGCCGGGGCAAGGCCCGGGGCCGGTTGGATGACGCGTTGGGTGATGAGCCCAAAGAAACTGCGCGCGGTGGCGGCCACGTCATAGCTCGCATCGTGGGCATCGTCAAACCGTTTGCCAAAAAGTTTCTCGTGCAATTCGGAGAGGCGCGGCATTTTCAGCTTGCCTCCCGGCCCTCCGGGCAGTTGGCAGAATTCGATGGAGGCCAACCCGGTGTCCACTTTTTCGAGCGCCAGAAACCGCTCGGTGGGCTGCTGCTGGCGAATCATTTCCGCCCCCAGTGTATTAATGTCAAACTCGATGTTGTGGCCCACCAGCACGGTTGTCTGGGCCAAGTCGCGGGCGAATTGACCCAGCACCTCGCCCAGGGCGGTGCCTTCGGCTTGGGCGCGTTGGGTGGAAATGCCATGCACTTGTTCGGCCTTGAAGGGGATGTCAAAGCCATCGGGCCGTATGAGGTAGTTGTGTTGCGACAGCAGGGTGCCTTTGCCATCGTGCAGTTGCCAGGCCAACTGCACTACCCGCGGCCAGTTATCCAGGTCGGTGATGGGCGCGGTCTTGTTGTGCGGAACCCCGGTGGTTTCCGTGTCAAAAATGAGATACATGGGCGTTCGTAGTGGTGGCGTGAAATTAAACGAAACGGGGGCAATTACCGTTCCCGCCTGCGATTATTTGAAACGCACCTGGCGCGGTGGCGGGCGAACAAACACATGGCCCGTGTGTTCGTTATTTAGACGCAATTCAAAGTTTCTACACCGATTGTTTTCTATTGGATTGCGACCTAATTTTGAAACTGACCAAAAATCTACCAGACTTAACACGCATGAAGTGGTTTATCGATTTGTTTACCAGTACCCTGGGCCGCAAGGCGTTGATGGCGCTGACCGGTTTATTCCTCGTACTCTTTCTGGCCGTCCATTTGGCGGGTAACCTCCAGTTGCTCAAAGACGATGGAGGCCGCGCCTTTAACATCTATGCCGAGTTCATGAGCACCAACCCGCTCATTCAAACCGTATCCAAAGGCAATTTTGCCTTCATCCTGTTGCACATTGCCATGTCCGTTTACCTGACGATCAAAAACCGGCAGGCGCGTGGGCCCGAAGGCTACGCCATCACGAGCGGCAAGTCGTCCGCCTGGACCTCGCGCAACATGGGCATCCTGGGCACGCTGGTGTTGGTTTTTTTGGTCATTCACCTCAAGGACTTTTACGGGCAGATGCACTTTGGACAGATGGAGATAGTGGAGTACGAGGGCGAAAGCTACCGCAACATTTACGCCACGGTATCCTACTGGTTTGACAAGGAGTGGTATGTGGCGGTGTACGTCTTTTGCATGGCGGCCGTTGGTTTTCACCTGTGGCATGGGTTCACCAGCGCTTTTCAGACCCTCGGCTGGAGCCACCCCAAGTATAACCCCGTCATCAACTTTGTGGGCAAGGCTTTTGCCGTAGTGGTGCCCGCTTTGTTTGCCCTTATTCCCATTTGGATGTACCTGAATTAGACAAACTTGAACAAAACCGGAACAAAGCGACCGAATTTTGTTATACCCGCAAAAGCGAAATACTTTAGAGAATCAAAAACGCATTTGAACGATACCCACAGGCCATGAAGCTCGAATCGAAAATCCCGGAAGGTCCCATTGCCGAAAAATGGACGAAACACAAGTTCAACCTGAAGTTGGTAAACCCGGCCAACAAGCGCAAGTATGATGTCATCGTGGTAGGCACGGGCCTGGCCGGAGCCTCGGCTGCGGCCTCGCTGGGGGAGTTAGGATACAATGTAAAAGCATTTTGTTTTCAGGATAGCCCGCGCAGGGCCCACAGCATTGCCGCACAGGGGGGTATCAATGCCGCCAAAAATTATCAAAACGATGGAGACAGCATTTTCCGGCTGTTTTATGATACCATCAAAGGGGGCGACTACCGGGCGCGCGAGGGCAACGTATTCCGGTTGGCCGAGGTATCGGTGAGCATCATTGACCAATGCGTGGCGCAGGGTGTGCCGTTTGCCCGCGAGTATGGGGGGCTGCTGGCCAACCGCTCGTTTGGGGGCGCCCAGGTGTCGCGCACGTTTTACGCACGCGGCCAAACCGGGCAGCAACTTCTGCTGGGTGCGTATAGCGCACTCAACCGCCAAATCGCCAACGGCAAGGTGAAGATGTACAACCGCACCGAAATGCTCGATGTGGTGGTGGTGGATGGCAAGGCGCGCGGCATCATCACCCGCGATTTAGTGACCGGCAAGATCGAAGCTCACAGCGCCCATGCCGTGCTGTTGTGTACCGGGGGCTATGGCAACGTGTTTTATCTGTCCACAAATGCGAAGGGATCGAATGTGACGGCCGCCTGGCGCGCACACAAGAAGGGCGCATTTTTTGGAAACCCTTGCTTTACGCAGATTCATCCTACGTGCATTCCCGTGTCGGGCGACCACCAGTCGAAATTGACGCTGATGTCGGAGTCGCTGCGCAACGATGGACGCGTATGGGTTCCGAAAGCAGCCATGAAAGGCCTGAAAGCTAAAGAGGCCGTCAACATCAAAGAAGAAGACCGCGATTATTTCCTGGAGCGCAGATATCCTTCGTTTGGAAACCTCGTTCCCCGCGATGTCGCATCGCGCAACGCCAAATATGTGTGTGATGAAGGTCGCGGGGTGGGTCCCACCGGCCTGGCCGTGTTCCTCGACTTTGCCGATGCCATCAAGCGCGATGGCCGCAAGGTGATCGAGCAGAAATATGGCAACCTGTTTGACATGTACATGCAGATCACGGGCGACAACCCTTACGAAGTGCCGATGATGATTTTCCCGGCAGTGCATTACACCATGGGCGGGCTTTGGGTAGACTATAACCTGATGACCACCGTGCCCGGCCTGTATGCGTTGGGCGAAGCCAACTTCTCTGACCACGGGGCCAACCGATTGGGTGCCAGTGCGCTCATGCAAGGATTGGCCGATGGGTACTTTGTGGTTCCCTACACCATTGGAGATTACCTGGCTACCATTGGCTGGACTGACAAAGTCAGCACAGATCACCCCGCGTTCAAACAAGCCATTGAGGAAGTAAACGGCCGCGTGAATAGACTGATGAGCATCAAAGGCAGCAAGCCGGTGGATCAATTCCACCGCGAGCTGGGCTTAACCATGTGGGAGTACTGTGGCATGTCGCGCAGCGAGGAAGGACTGAAAAAGGCAAAAAAGAAAATCCAGGATTTGCGGGCCGAGTTTTGGACCAACGTGAACATTTTGGGCAGTGCCAACGAATTGAACCCCGAGTTGGAGAAAGCCGGCCGCGTGGCGGACTTTTTGGAGTTGGGCGAGTTGATGGTAGACGATGCCTTGAACCGGGCCGAATCGTGCGGAGGGCACTTCCGCGAAGAGTCAGCCACGCCCGATGGTGAAGCCATGCGCAAGGACGATGAGTATGCGTATGTGGCCGCGTGGGAATACACGGGTGATAACCAGCCCGAGGTATTGCACAAGGAGGAGTTGAAATTCGAGAATGTTAAGTTGACACAACGGAGCTACAAGTAATTTGAAAATGAACTGATTTGACGACTTGAAAATGAGGCCAAGCATTTTTTAGTCAATAAATCTTCAACCGAACGGACTATGAAAATCACGTTAAAAATCTGGAGACAAAAAGGCACTAACGACAAAGGGTCGTTCAAGACGTACAAAATGGACCACGCATCGCCCGACATGTCGTTTTTGGAGATGCTCGATGTGTTGAATAATGATTTGGTGCGCAAAGGCGAAGAGCCCGTGGCGTTTGACCACGATTGCCGCGAGGGCATCTGCGGCATGTGTAGTTTATACATCAACGGCCGCCCGCACGGGCCGCTGCAAACCACCACTTGCCAATTACACATGCGCTCGTTTAGCGATGGCGAAACCATCACCATCGAACCGTGGCGGGCCAAGGCCTTCCCGATCATCAAAGACCTGGTGGTGGACCGCACCGCTTTTGACCGCATCCAGCAAGCGGGCGGATATGTGTCGGTAAACACAGGAGGGGTTCCGGATGCAAACGAGATACCCGTGCCCAAGAAAATTGCTGACGAGGCCATGGATGCCGCCCAGTGCATTGGGTGTGGTGCCTGTGTGGCGGCCTGCAAAAATGCCTCGGCCATGTTGTTTGTGAGTGCTAAAGTATCGCAGTTTGCGCTGCTGCCACAAGGGCAACCCGAACGCATGGAGCGGGCCGAAAAAATGGTTGCCCGCATGGATGCGGAAGGGTTTGGAGCGTGCACAAACACCCGCGCCTGCGAGGCGGAATGCCCCAAGGGCATCAAGATCACCAACATCGCGCGCATGAACCGCGAGTACTTTGCCGCCATGCTCACCAACTACGAAGTGGAGGCCGGGGCCGGTGGCGACTAGCGTACGCTGCAAAAGTCAGAGGCAGTAATGAGCGCGGCAAGGTTTTCACCTTGCCGCCTTTATGAAGTGACAAATCTGAAGAAACAGGGCGCGGCCAAGACCGCGCTTTTGGAGTTTTTATTTTCTCATTTTTTCGATCTGATCCCACATTTCATTGGGAACCAATTCCAAGTGGCTAAACTCGCCTCCGTTGCGAAGCCATTCGCCTCCGTCTATGGTAATCACCTCGCCATTGATGTAGGCGGAGTAGTCAGACAGAAGGTAAGCCGCCAAGTTGGCCAGCTCTTGATGTTGGCCCACGCGCTTTAGCGGCACACGCTGGGCGGGGTCAAACTTTTTCACCAGCTCACCAGGAAGCAGGCGACTCCACGCGCCCTCCGTGGGGAAGGGCCCCGGGGCAATGGCGTTGCTTCGGATGTTGTACTTGGCCCACTCCACCGCCAGCGAACGGGTAAGTGCCAACACGCCTGCTTTGCCACAGGCGGACGGTACCACATAGCCCGAGCCGGTCCACGCATAAGTGGTTACAATGTTTAAAAAAACACCCGGCTGGCTCTTGGCGATCCAGTTTTTGCCGGCCGCCAAGGTGGTGTAGTAGGTGCCCTTTAGCACAATGTCCACCACAATGTCAAATGCCCGGTGCGACAACCGCTCGGTGGGGCTGATGAAGTTTCCCGCGGCATTATTGAGTACGGCATCAATTTTTCCAAAACGTGCTTCGGTTTGCTTGAGCACCTGCTCGATCTCCTCGTATTTGCGTACATCGCACGCCACGGGTAGCACATGGCCGCCCGTCTCTTTTTCCAACGCGAGGGCCGTCTTTTCCAACACGTCCATCTTGCGGCTGGTGATGACCAGGTTGGCCCCCAGTTCGAGCAAGTACTTTCCCATTGACCGGCCCAAGCCGGTGCCACCGCCCGTGATGATGACGGTTTTGTTTGTAAACGCCCCAGGACGCAACATTCCCTCCATAGTGTGTGGTGTTATTTTGTGGTGAAGATAGGGTTTGCCTTCCAAGCGGCAAACGGGCACCAGCCGTACTTCTAACCACGCTCTAAGCAACCATGGGCCCCGCGCAGTTGACCAAAATTTCTACCTTTGGCGAAATTTTTTAAGCTATGAACCGTATCCATTTTTTGATTTTTGCTTTGATTGCCGGGGTGAGCAGCGGCTGCATCGTCACCAAAAAGAAATACGATGATTTGCTGGCGCAGAAAATCAAGACCGATGCCGACCTGGCCGACCGCACCGGAGCACTCGAAAAAGCCACCGCCCAGTTGGCCGATCTGAACGCAGCACTGACCCAGCTCAAAGAAGACACCACCGCCCTGGGAAATGAATATCGCCAAAATCAAAAAAAACTGGCCGACCTCAACAGCGAATACGACCAGCTAAACGCCTACTACAAAAACCTGCTCACCAACAGCGGAAAGCTGAACCGCGATGTGGCCCAGCAACGCGAGCAGCTACTGGCTATCCAGGAAAGCCTGCAACGAACCAAGCAGCAAAACGATTCGCTGAGCGTGAGCCTGGCCGACCGCGAGCGCAAAGTAAAGGAACTGGAGACGGTATTGGCCAACAAAGACAAGGCCGTGCAAGACTTGCGAAATAAAATCAGCAATGCCCTGCTGAACTTCAAAGAGAACGACCTCACCGTGAAGGTAAAAAACGGAAAAGTATATGTGTCGTTGGCTGAGCAACTGCTGTTCGGCTCGGGCAGTATTGAAGTGGACGCGAAAGGCGTAACCGCCTTGCAGCAATTGGCCAAGGCCATTAAAGACCAGAAAGACATTCAAATTATGGTGGAAGGACATACCGACAACGTGCCGGTCTCCAAAAAATCGCAGTACATGCAGGACAACTGGGACCTGAGCGTGATGCGCGCCACGGCCATCACCAAAATTTTGACCACGGCCGGAGTGTTGCCCAAGCAGATAACCGCCTCCGGAAAAGGCGAGTACCTGCCGCTGGCGGCCAATGATAGTCCGCAAAACAAGCAGAAAAACAGGCGCACGGAGATCATCATCACACCCGACCTGGACGAGCTGTTTAAGATATTGGAGAACAACTGATAACTGACAAGCACCCATGCCCCCGGTAGCCCCGGGGGCATCGGAGCGAACGACAACCCCTAAACCCATTTTGCTATGTCTCGCTTACTTGGCCTTTTGGTATTGGTGTTTGATGTGGTAGCCCTGGTGGACCTGTGGCGCGGCAACAAAGACACGGAGAAAAAAATACTGTGGACGATCGCCATTTTGGTGATCCCCTTCGTTGGGGCTGCGGGATACTTCGTGGTTGGAAAGCGGTAGCCTGCGCGTCTTTGACGAGGCGTTTGGTTACGCAGAAGCCACGTACTCGGTGATGCCATCGCGGATAGCGGTAAACGTGTGCCGCAGGATCGTTTCGTCTTCTTCCAGTAAGGTCACGCGGAATCCGGCCAGCTCCGAACAAAAGGAGGAAATGGGCACCACGCACACGCCCTTTGCTCCTAACAGGTAATACACAAACCGCTTGTCCAGCGGCATCTCTTCCGCAGTCCACTGCTCTACCAACTCGCGCACGGCCGGCCGTTGGATGGCCATTGTTTGGTGCGGGCGCAGCGTGCCCGGCCGGAAGATGATGGTGTTGTAAAATGCGCCAAATGTTTCGTTGAACATGAGCTGCGGCACCGTGCGCAAGATATCTGAAATGATCTTGCTGCGTTTACCGATGTTTTGGTTAGTTTGATTGCGATACGCTTGAAAGCGCGCATCGCCCCATATTTTGGGGATGGCCAGTTGCGGCAGCTTCGTGGAGCACACCTCAATCATTTTGGCATTGTCCAGGGCGTGGCAGAAGCGGTCAAAGTCGGCATCGCGGTGGCGGTTGTAGTATTCCATCCACCCGCAGCGTGCGCCCGGCCACGGCAGTTCTTTGGAGATGCCCTTCATGGCAATGCCCGGTACATCGTCAATTACCTCGGCCAGCGAGTAAGCGCGCACCCCGTTGTAAATGATGTTGAGGTAGATTTCATCGCAGATCAGAAACAAGTTGAACTCGCGGGCAATGGCCACCATCTTCTGCAACGTTTCCAGCGGGTACACCATGCCGGTGGGGTTATCGGGATTGATGATGAGAAGGCCCACCACGTTGGGGTTGTACTTCACTTTGTTGTACAAGTCATCCATGTCAGGATACCATTTGTTTTCCGGATCCAACCGGTACGTGAGCGGCTCGTGGTTGGCATGGGCGGCCTCCGCACTGGAGTGGGTGGAGTAGGCGGGCGAGGGGCCGATGACGCGCGAGGTGGGGGCGATGTATTGGTAGACTTTGGCGATGGCATCGCCTAAGCCGTTGAAAAAACAGATGTCGTCAGGGGTGATTTGCGCCCCGCCCAGCCGGTTGGTTTGGTCAGCCAGAAACTGGCGTGTTTCCAGAATGCCTTTGCTGGGGCAATAGCTGTAGGCCTCGTTTTGGCGGGCGAGGTCGGCAATGACTTCGCGGATCCAGGCGGGCAGCACGTGGTGTTTTTGGATGGGGTCGCCAATGTTTTCCCATACGATGGGCAGGCCGAGGCGTTTGATCTGTTCGGCTTTCTTTACGATTTCGCGGATCTCGTAGCTGAGTTCTTTCGCTCCTTCGGCAAGTAGTTGTTGGCGCATGCGTGGGATTGTGGTCGGACGATCGGTTTGTTGGTTTCTGGTTGCTCGCTTCTGGCGGCAGGGTTCGGTAAGGCGAAGATAGTAACTTGGGGTAGAGAGTGTGTACGCGCTGGCAGCTTATTGTTTCGTACCTTCGAGTTTCCAAAATGCAGACCAGCCGCATACAGGTGTTTATCTTGTTTTGGGTAGTCGTTCCCGTGATGGCGTCTGCCCAAACGTCCTATTTTCTGACGTTGGAGACGGGTTGGCTTGCCTATCAATACAATGCTGTGGATACTGACATCGGCCCAGGTTGGAAAGGCGATTACCTGAACGGGCAGGACGGATTTGCATTTGATTTCGTTAACGGGGTGATAGTTCGAAAAAAACTTTTTATGGGCGCGGGTATCGGCTATTTGAATTTTGAAGGCGTTCACGGCTATTCGGTTTATGGAGACATACGCCATGTACTTTTGACAACGCGTATTGCCCCCTTGGTTGGGATCAAAGCAGGATACAGTCATATTTGGAATCAATACGAGGGAGGTACGCGTACGGGCTTGGTGGAGCTGCTGGGAGGTGTTCGTTTCCAGATGGGCAACACCAGGGAAATGTACATAACATCAGGAATATGCCTGGTTCAGCAGGCATTTGTTATTCCGTTGCGCGTGGGGCTTCAATTGCGCTAGTAAACCGTCAGCACGGTTAATACTCATCCCCCACCGCAAACTCATTCTTCCGAAACATCCATTTGCCGTTGGTAAAGTCAGGAAAGAGCACGGTCTCGCCTCCTTTTTGGATCGACTCTTCCGACAGGGGCGTAATCGCGCTCCACGTCACCGCATCGTACACATCCTGGGGCGTTGGGGTCTTTCGCTTCACCGACTCGATAAATCCATGCAAGACAAACCAGTCCATGCCCCCATGCCCCGCCCCGCTGGCATCGTGGCCATACTTCTTCCATAGCGGATGGTCATACTTCTCCAACCAAGACTTGGCATCCTCCCATCGGTGTGGTTCTGGGCTTTGTCCTTCAAGGTAGATGGATTTGTTAATGTCCATCCAAATGCCGTTGGTGCCTTGCACCCTGAAACCCAGGGAGTACGGCCGCGGCAAATTGGTGTCGTGCTGCAGCAAGATGGTTTCGCCTTGTACCGTTTGAAGCATCGTGGTCACCACATCGCTTAGTTTAAATTCGACCTTGGCATTGGGGTGTGTGGGATTTTTCTTCACGACATAGTTATGCAAGCCACGCGCTTTGCTGCCGTACGATACCAACTGCGTGAAACGATTGCCCCGGTTGATGTTGATCATCATGGCCAGGGGGCCGATGCCATGGGTGGGGTACAGATCACCGTTGCGCAGCACCGAGTGCCGGGTGCGCCATTGGGCTTCTGAAAACCCCTTGTCGCCAAACTCGACCCCGCCCCCATAAGGTTGTTGCCCGTCATTGAATTTTACTTCGCGCAGATCGTGTTGATAGCCGCCTTGTAAGTGGATCAACTCGCCAAAAACACCTTGTCGCACCATGTTCAGCACGGCCATTACATCCCTCCGGTAGCACACGTTTTCCAACATCATCAGCGGCATGCCGGTGCGCTCGCTGGTGTGTACCAATTGCCAGCATTCGTCAAGGGTCATGCCGGTCATCACTTCACAGCCCACGTATTTTTTGGCGTTCATGGCATCCAGGCACATAACGGTGTGCCACTCCCACGGGGTAGAAATGATTACCGCATCAATGTCTTTGTTGTCGAGCAGTTTGCGGTAGCCGTACGGCCCCTCCAAGATCACCGATGGCTTGGGCTTGCCGGCTTCGCTCACGAGTTTCAGGCTCATGTCCATCATGCGCGGTTGCACATCGCACAAGGCTACCACCTCCACATCGCTTCGTTTCAAGGCGAGCTCCAAATGATTTTGCCCGCGCAAGCCCACCCCGATAAAGCCCAGGCGCACGCGCGGTTCTTTGTCTTTGCCGAAGATGGCCGCAGCGGGAAGGATGGATAAGCCAACGCCCGCGGTAGCGGTCGTTTTGAGGAAGTCTCTTCGGTTGGGCATGGTGATAAATTGATGGACAAAGTAGCAACTCGGGTGGCAAGTCGCAAACGGTGGCCATGCGCAGGCAACAGGGCGGCTATTTTAACGTGGCCAGTAAGCAGCGGTAGGCTTCAATCATTGCTTCGATGTCAGCCTTGTGCACTTTTTCGTGCGGTGTGTGCGGGTCTTGTTCGGGCGCGCCAATAAAGCACCAGTCAATGGGCAACGCCATGCGTTGCAGTTCGCCTCCGTCACTGCTGCCGATGCCTTCCACCTCGCGTTGGTAGTTGATTTTCGCCTTGTCCAACTCCGCGGTGATGCGGTTCAAAAAGCGCTTTCGCGGAATGCTACGGTCGCGCAGCGACACCACCACGCCTTGGCCGTGGCGTACCCCATCGGTGGTCCAGGTGATGTCTGAAATCAGTGCCTGGGTGACGTTCCATTTGTTGAAGACAAAATCCATCAGGTACCCGGCCGAGCCGCCCCCGTGTTCTTCCCAACAGCTAAAAACCAACACGCCATCTTTCAGGGTTTCGGCTACTTTCAACGCATTGTACACGCCCAAGCGGTTGTCGAGATAGGGCGATTGGATATAGTCCGCTGTTTCGCGAAAGTGAGGCTCGTACGTGAGCGAGGTGCCGCGGTCGATGGCGCGGCCAAACTGATACAAGGCATGGTCTTCGGCATCGTAGGCCAGCGTGCAGCGGATTTCGCCTTGGGAATCGTGGCCCACCAGCACCGTTCCCGGGTCGGCTTGGGGGCTGCCGATGGGCAATAGTTGATTTTGGTAGCGCACGGTGAAGCCCACGCTGTCCAGGTGCGCAAAAACGGCCGTGCGCGGTTTGCCAAACGCCACCACTAGGCAGTCCTGAAACCCGTCACCATGGTACAGGGTGGGTTTGTGCTTCCAGTGTTTTCGGTGCCGGTTGATGTAATCGATCAAAAAGTCGCGCAGGGGTGCTTCTTCCCCGGAAGGGGCATGGACGGCACATAACTCGCGAAGCAACGCATAGTCGCTCGGTTTCTTTTTCTTCATGCCAGGTAGACGGTTATGCAACTTTATCTTAAATTTTGGTCAGAGAAAAGACCATGGAGGTAAACATTCTATCGGCTCCGTCCGTTGCTGCGGTGTTTCTGGCCGACTTGCGCAATGTGGCAGTGCAAGGCCATCGCGCCCGCTTTCGCAAAAATCTGTTTCGGCTGGGTCAAGTCATGGCCTACGAACTGTCCAAACGCCTTTCGTATCAGCCCCAAGCCATCCAAACCCCGTTGGCCCACACGGTAGCACCCGCGCTGCAACAGCCGCCCGTGCTCCTGGCCATCTTGCGTGCGGGGCTTCCGTACTTTCAGGGCATGCAGGATTTTTTTGACGAGGCCGACTGCGGGTTTATGGGGGCTTACAGAAAAGAGGGAGAGAACATCGAAATCCAACTGGACTACCTGGCTTCGCCCTCGCTCGCCCATCGAACCGTCATTTTGATCGACCCCATGCTGGCCACGGGACGCTCGTTGGTGCGCGCCCTGCACGAGTTGAAACTCCGGCATGGACAACCTGCCCACGTGCACGTAGCCGCGTTGATTGCCGCGCCCGAGGGCATCCGCTACCTGGAGCAGCAAGGCGTGGATGCCACCGTATGGACCTTTGCGGTGGACGAGAAATTGGATGAGCGGTCGTACATTGTGCCCGGCTTGGGAGATGCCGGTGATTTGAGTTTTGGACAAAAGCTATAGCATTGAACGATATGTGGGAAGAGATTTTTGAGGCCTTTTATTCGGTGTACTTGCCGAGTATGCTGAAGTTCATTTTGGGGCCGGTGGGTGGGGCCTTGGCGCAGTTGAATTTTTTTGTGACCGTTATTGCCACCACGGCAGGGATGATGACGGTGGTGGTGCTGCTCACGTTTTTCCGCAGTGGCTTTCAAAAGCTGCTCGATCGGTTTTTCCCCAATCGAAAGCGCTTTTCGCAACGCAATGAGCGGTTCTCAGTAATTTGGAAGAAGTACGGTTTGGCGGGGGTGGCTGCGCTTACGCCCCTGCTGCTCACACCCATAGGCGGCACGCTGCTGGCCGTGAGTTTGGGCGGCAACCGCGCCACATTATGGCTCTACATGCTTATCAGCGCTACCTTTTGGTCGTTTGTGTTCACGGGCCTCATCTACTATTTTGGAAACGAGGTGTTTCCGGAGTTTATGCGCTGAGGACGCAAATAAAAAAGTGGCCCCATAGGCACCCGCCTGGCGGCAGGCGGTGGAGCCCACCTTTCAAGATTTCGGGAAAATCAGAACAAGCGCGGGTGATCACCGTTGCGGTTCGGACATCACCTCGCCTTTGATCATCAACTGCACGTAGCCTGTTTCGGTATTGGTGGTAATGGTCACGCTCTTGTTAAACGCCCCGGCTGAGCCCGCGTTATAGGTGGCTTTCACAAAGCCTTGTCCCCCTGGTTCAATGGGTTGGCGACTCCAGTCGGGCGTGGTGCAACCACACGAGGCCTGCACGTTGGTAATGATCATGGGCACCTTGCCGCGGTTCACAAACGTAAATTCGTGCGTGACGGGTACCCCCTGTTTGATTTTTCCAAAATCATGCGTTTGCGACTCAAATTCGGCCACGGCAAATTCGGCCTGCTGCGCCAAGGCAGCGGTACCAATCAGCAAAAAGGCCAAAAACATCAGATTCTTCATGGGTTTGTCAATTTAGGGTTAAACTTACTGCGTTCTGGTCAACCGTGCAAAGATGGGCGGCCGGCCGCCCCGCCCGCGTTAACGCGTTGCCAAAAAGTGTTAACGGTTTGTTAATCAAAAATAAGGCCAACCAAATACCGTTTACTTTGCTGCGTGAGCCGTGTCACCCTCCGCATCATCATTGTGCTGGCCGCGGCCAGCATCATCGGCATTGTTACTACGCAGGTGTACTGGGTGCGCAAGGCGTTCGACCTCAAAGAAAATCAGTTTCAGCGCGATGTGAACACGGCCCTTCAAAACGTGGCCGTACGCCTGTGGGAAGCCAACCGGTTGCCCGCCACCAGCCTCAACCCGGTACAGCAAGTATCTACCAATTACTATGTGGTAGACATCAACTGCCCCATCAACGTGCCCATGTTGGAACTACTGTTGACGGCCGAATTTTCCAAACGCAACATTGCCGACTTTGAGTATGGCGTGTACGATTGCCGGGAATTGTGCATGGTGGGTGCGGTGGAAACAGCGCCCATGACGCGCATTCCGGTGAGCAACAACGGCCCGCTCACGCAGTGGATGCCGGTACCCAAAGAAGGGTATTATTTCGCCATCCAGTTTCCCAACCGCGAAGCCAACTTGGTGGGGCAAATGGGTATCTGGATTTTTTCCTCGGTGGTGCTGTTAATTGTGGTCATCTTCTTTGTGTACACGCTGATGGTCATCTTGCGCCAGCGCAGGCTGTCCGAAGTGCAAAAGGACTTCATCAACAACATGACCCACGAGTTCAAGACACCCATTTCCACCATTGCGCTGTCGGCCGGGGTGCTGCAAGATCAACGCATTGTGACGCAGCCCGACCGGCTGTTGAGTTATGCCACCATTATTCAAAATGAAACGCAGCGCCTGAAACAGCAAGTGGAGCGCGTACTGCACATGGCACGCCTGGAAAAAAAGGAACTCGGTTTAAAGAAGGAAGACGTGGATGTGCATGACCTGCTGCACGAAGCGCTCCACAACATACAACCCGCCCTGCAAGAGAAAAACGGCAGCGTGTCGTTGGCGATGAACGCGCCCTTGCGCACCGTGCGGGTGGACAGGCTTCACCTGACCAACGTTTTCACGAATTTGCTTGATAACGCCCTCAAGTATTGTGAGGAAAAGCCGCTCATTTCCATTGTGACCCGCAACCAGGGTGACCACGTAGTCATCGCCATCGCTGACAATGGAATCGGCATAGCCCCCGCGCATCAAAAAAAGATATTTGATCAATTCTACCGTGTGCCTACCGGCAACATTCATAATGTGAAAGGCTTTGGGTTGGGATTGAATTATGTGCGCCTCATGGTGGAGGCCCACAAAGGGAAAGTGAGTGTGCAAAGCGCGTTGGGAAAAGGGACGGAGTTCACCCTTTCGCTATCCCTATCCGAAAAGCCGAGACCATGAATACCCGGACACACATCCTAATGGCCGAAAAACCGTATACCCTTTTGTCGCCTTTGCGGAAAACTATGAACGCGCGTATTTTGCTCATCGAGGATGACCCCAACCTCGGCTTTGTATTGAAGGACAACCTTGTGCATCAGGGCTATGATGTCACGCTGTGCACCAACGGGGAGGAGGGCACTAAAGCCTTTGCCGAACGCGCATTTGATCTCTGCCTGTTGGATGTCATGTTGCCCAAAAAAGACGGGTTTACCTTGGCGCAGGAAATTCGCGGTGTCAATCCGCACGTGCCCATCTTGTTCATTACGGCCAAGTCGATGTTGGAGGACAAAGTACACGGCTTTGCAGCCGGGGGAGACGATTACCTGGTGAAGCCTTTTAGCATGGAAGAGTTGTACCTGCGCATGGAGGTTTTTTTGAGGCGATCGGGGGCGGTCACTTCGGCAATGGACATGACCTTCCCGTTGGGTGCGTATGTGTTTGACTGCTCCACGTTTACCCTCCGCCATGCCCAGGGAAACAAATCGCTCACACAAAAGGAAGCTGAAGTGCTGCGCATGCTGTGCGACAACCAACATCGCGTGGTGAAGCGCGAAGAAATCTTGAAGAAAGTGTGGGGCGATGATGACTACTTCATGGGCCGCAGCATGGATGTATTCATCTCCAAACTGCGAAAGTACCTGAAAGAAGACCCCGCGATCCAGATTGTGAACTACCACGGGGTAGGATTTCGGCTGGAGATACGGTAGGGCTTAGCAACAATCGAAAGAAATTAACTTCAATAGAAACAAGTCGCTCTGAGGCGATGGCGTATCAAAACAAATCCGACTCATGCATTCACAAACATCATTTCTTTAGCAGAACGAGTTGCTGAATGGCTGTCCTTTTGATTTGATAACATACAATCTGTCGATCGTCCACGTAGACGATTCTATAATAGCCTTGAGCACCCGCGAAACGGATACGGATGTAGGGTATTCCTCTGTGAATAAGGTAGTTTTGGTCCATTGATATCTCCCAAGGCTTGGCATACGAGTACTTTATTTTCGAAGACGCCCGTGCGGTGCGGATGGGTATTAGATTTCCTTCGACCGATTGGTGTTGCAAAAGCGCTACCTGTCCGCCCAATAGACTCGCGGCCATTTTTGCTTTTGCAAAAACCCGGTAGGTCACCCGTGTGACGCTAGACAAAACAGTTGTGCCCGTTGCTTTCACCGAAACAACATCCACCGGAACCAATCCACGAACATCTGCCGGATCGCTCGACAACTGGATTTGTCGCCACGGTTCGGGGTGCAACTGGCTAAAAGTTGGGGTGGCGATCACCAAAATTAAGATCAGACCAAGAAAAAGGAATCGCTTCATTACAAAAATCAGTTACAGATCATAAACGCACTAGCAGTTGATTGTGTTGCCCGGAAAAAATAATAACACTTAAAAAGCAAGTGGGTAATTGTGCCAACAATAGACGCGGGCAATAAGAGTTACACAATTTTTGCGAAATTTAGTGGAAAAAACGACTGCCCATGTACTACCACCGCCTCGGAAAAATCCCCCCCAAGCGTCATACCCAGTTCCGCCAGCCTGACGGTTCGTTGTACAAGGAAGAACTCGTGAGTTCGGAGGGGTTTTCAGGAATCTATTCCACGCTGTATCACATCTACCCACCTACGCGCATCAAGGCCGTTAAAGAGCCTGTTCCCTATAGCCCCAAGCGCGTGGATGACTACGCGCTCCGACAAACGCATTTGAATACCTCAAAAGTGGCCAGCACAGGCACCGACTTTCTGTCGGCCCGCAAGGTGTTGCTGACCAACCACGATTGCTCCATTTCCATCTGCTCGCCCACGCAGCGCAGCATGGACTATTTCTACAAAAATGCGGAAGGTGACGAGGTGCTGTTCGTGCACGATGGCAAAGGCGTATTGATTTCACCGTATGGAAAACTGGAGATACGTCAGGGCGACTATGTGGTCATCCCGCGGACGGTCATTTACAAACTGGAGTTTGACGAGGGCCCGCTGCGCTTGTTAATCGTAGAGTCTGCCTCGCCCGTTGAAACGGTAAAGCGTTATCGCAATCAGCTAGGGCAGTTGCTGGAGCATTCACCTTACTGCGAGCGCGACATACGCCCGCCCCAGGAGTTGATCACCGATGCCCGCCCAGGCGACTTTGTGATGAAGATCAAAAAGCAGGGCTATTTGCATGAATACGTGTACGCGCATAGCCCTTTGGATTTAGTAGGCTGGGATGGTTTTTTGTGGCCCTATGCCTTTTCCATCCATGACTTTGAGCCGATCACCGGGCGCGTCCACCAGCCCCCGCCCGTACATCAGACCTTCCAGGCCCGCAATTTTGTGATCTGCTCGTTTGTACCGCGTTTGTTCGATTACCATCCCCTGGCTATTCCTGCTCCGTACAACCACAGCAACATTGACAGCGATGAAGTGCTCTATTATGCCGAAGGAAATTTTATGAGCCGGAAGGGCATTGAACGCGGATCGTTTACGCTGCATCCGGGCGGGCTGCCGCACGGGCCCCATCCCGGCACGGTGGAAAAAAGTATTGGAGCGAAAGAGACGCATGAACTGGCGGTGATGATTGATACCTTCCATCCGTTGCACCTGACCACGGACGCCCTGGCGTTTTTAGACAAAAACTACCCCATGAGCTGGACGGACAAAAGCGAGGGCGGATTTAACGAGGTAAATACGCCTTAACGCACACGCGCCCGTTGCCGTGCACCGGACCAAGCGCGAGACGCTTGGCCTGTACCTCAGCGGGGCTTTCCCACCGCGACTGCCGCGCCCGGCTATGGTTGTTTTATGTAAATGCGCTGTCCTACTGCTGGTATGCGCGCTGGCGTAGGCCTCACAGGTCGCGTATCCAAATGTTTCGATAGCTTACGGGGTTACCGTGGTCTTGTAACTGAATGCCTGCTTTGCCGTGTTCCACATACAAGGGCAGTCCTTTGTATTCCGTAGGCCCCCATACCTGCGTGTGATTTTGGATCACCACACCATTGTGGAGCACGGTGAGGTAAGCCGGGGTAATCAACCGTCCCTGTTCACTAAAGCGGGGGGCCGTAAACACGATGTCATACGAATTCCATTCGCCCGGCTTGCTGGTGGCGTTGACCAGCGGCATGCTTTGCTTGTAAATGGCTCCGGCCTGCCCGTTGGCATAGGTAACGCTCTCGTAGCTATCGAGGACTTGCAGTTCATAGCGCTCTTGTAAGAATATACCGCTGTTGCCGCGGCCCTGGCCTTCGCTTTCGATCACGGCCGGGGCCCGCCACTCAATGTGCAGCTGAACATCGGCAAAGGTGCGCTTGGTTTTGATGTCACCCGTGCCTTTCACCACCGTCATGGCTCCGTCTCGTACGTCCCAGCGGGCAGGCTCACCTTTCAAATGAGTCCATTCGCTCACGTTCTTACCGTCAAACAACATCACGGCATCCGAAGGCGCGGGCTGTGCCACGGGCGCACTCGTAATTTTTTTGGGTTTGGGCTCCCAAAGCTCCGTTACCCTGGGGTCCATATTTTCGCGTGGCATTTGTTGGGCCGAAGCCGCCAGGGCCAGTAGCCAGGCCATCGGTAAGGCGAATAGGGAAGCGGGCGCGTGGAATTGTTTCATAAGCGTATCATAATCCGGATTTGCCTCTTCGTCCATGTCTAAATCGTCTGTGGTTTCTTCTGTACGCCTCTTCGAGCCGGACCGGTTTGGGCGGCCTGGGGGCCCAGTTCCAGACTTTTTTGAATAGTCTCGGCTACCAGCGGCTTGATCAGATCATACGGAAGCTGATGCGTTTCCAACAGGCGTTGACTTACGCGTAGCAAATGATTGGTAAAGTTGGAAGCAAACACGGCCGCCACATGGAGGGCCACTCTTTTTTCGGCATCAATGCGATGTACGCGTGCGCTGATGGCTTTGGCGATAGCATAGAGCTCATTCCATGCCTGTTCGTCCATGGTTTCAATGAGCACGGGCACGTGCTGAAAGTCCACGCGCTTGGCCCTCGTAAATGTTTGCAGCGGATAAAAGACTGCGCTTTGTGCGGGGGCGGCAAATGCGAGCACATCCAGCGGCACGCTGCCCGAGGTGTGAACCAAGGTAGCCTCTTCCGGCAAGATGATTTCCTGGGCGATGGCCTCGATCGCGCCATCGGTTACAGCCATCACAAACAGGCGCGATTCGCTTGTGGAAAAATCGAGAGAGGCTTTTACTTCCGCCTGGTACAGCCGCTCCGTCAGTGCCTCGGCATGTTGCGGGTTGCGGCTGTACACTTCCTTTACCACCAGCCCCGCATTGTCGAGCGCGGGGGCCAGGTGCCAGGCCACATGGCCCGAGCCAATGAACGAAACCAAGGGCCACTTTTTTGTCATTATGAAACGTTACGTGGTGCCACCCGCGAAAACGGGATGATCTGCCGACAGGCAAAAATACCCATTAAACAATCAAAAAATTAATGGCATGCCTGACAAAAGTCATACAGGAAATGCGCGCCAACCATGTACTTTGCGCGTCAAACAACAAAACAGCCATGAAGTACATTTCTGCGTGGGAGGCGGTCAAGGGCATTCAGTCGGGCGACCGCATTTTTGTTCACGGCAGTGCGGCTACGCCCCTCACGCTCATCCATGCTTTGGCACAAGAAGCCCCGCGCCTGCGCAACGTGGAAATCATGGCCGTGAGCACGCTGGGGCCGCTGGCCATCGCCCAGCCCGAATACCGTGAGAGCTTCTACTTCAACTCGCTGTTCGTGTCGGAAAACATCCGTGCCATGGTCAATAGCGATCAGGGCGAGTACATTCCCATCTTCCTGAGCGAGATACCCAAGTTGTTTGAAAAGAAAATATTGCCGGTGGATGTGGCACTGCTGCACGTGTCCATGCCCGACAAGCACGGGTATTGTTCGCTTGGCACTTCCGTGGATGTGGCCAAATCGGCCGCGCGCCATGCGCATACCGTCATTGCGCAAGTTAATCCGGCCATGCCCCGCACGCACGGTGATGGCTTCATGCATGTCAGCCAATTTCACGCCTTGGTGCAAGCCCATGATGCCTTGCCCGAAGTACGCTATGGCGACCGCCTGACCGAGAGCGAAGAGAAGATTGGAAAGTTGATAGCCGAGCTGGTGGAAGACGGGAGCACGCTGCAATTGGGCATTGGCGCCATACCCGATGCTGTCCTTCAGTCGCTGGGCCATTGCCAAGACCTCGGCATTCATACCGAAATGTTTTCAGATGGCGTGTTGCCCCTGTTGGAAAAAGGAGTAATCACCAATGCGCGAAAGAAAAAACATCCCGGCAAGGTGGTCTCGGCCTTTGCCATCGGCACCAACCGGCTGTATCAATTTATTGATGATAATCCCGCCTTTGCCTTTTTGGAGGCCGACTATGTGAATGACACCCGCGTCATCCGCGCCAACCCCAACGTGGTGGCCATCAACAGTGCCATTGAAATCGACCTTACCGGACAGGTCTGTGCCGACTCCATTGGCACGTATCAATACTCCGGTGTGGGCGGTCAGATGGATTTCATCCGGGGGGCTTCGCTGTCGGAAGGGGGCAAGCCCATCATTGCCCTATGCTCGGCCACCAAAAAAGGAGGCTCCAAGATTGTGCCACAACTAAAGCCCGGGGCCGGGGTGGTGTCTACCCGTGCGCATGTGCACTATGTGGTAACAGAGTATGGGGTGGCCTATCTGTACGGAAAAAATTTGCATCAGCGGGCGGTGGCGCTGATGAACATCGCCCATCCCGATCACCGCGAAGCGTTGGAAAAGGAAATACGGCAACGCTTTGGCGCGCGCTTGGTAGCCGCCCAAGGGCGCTAGAATACGTTATGCCCGCGAGGGAACGGGTATTCTAACTATCTCCACCAGCTTGTCGACCGCGGCATCCACTTCCTCGGGCGTGTTGTATTTGCTGAACGAGAACCGTATGGCCCCGCGTTTGGAACCGGGATACAGCGCACCCAAAACGTGTGAGCCGGTGGTGGCACCGCTGGAGCACGCACTGCCGCCCGAGGCGGATATGCCTTGCAGGTCGAGGTTAAATAACAGCATGTCGTTTTCGTCTGACTCGGGAAGGCTGACATTCAAAACCGTGTAGAGGCTCTTATCCAGATTGGCGGAGTCTCCATGAAAGGAGACGCCCGGCACGGATGCGATCAGTTTGTCAACCATCCGCTTCTTCAGGCCGCGGATGTGCGCTTCGTGGCCGGCCATGTCGCGGTAGCAAATTTCCAACGCCTTGGCCAGCCCGATGATGCCATACACATTTTCCGTTCCACCGCGCATGTTTCGTTCTTGCGCACCGCCATGCACAAAGGGCTGTATCTTTTTCTCCTTGTTGATGTACATGAAGCCCACTCCTTTGGGGCCGTGAAACTTGTGCGCGGCTGCGGCCATCCCATGGATGGTGAGTTTTTTCAAGTCGTGGCGGTAGTGTCCCATGGTTTGTACCGTATCCGAATGAAAATAGGCATGGTATTTTTGACACAGGTCGCCCACGGCTTCAATGGGCAGCAGGTTGCCAATTTCATTGTTGGCATGCATGAGCGATACCAACGCCTGCGGGTAGGTCTGCAGCAAACGCTCCAGGTCTGCCAAGTCTACATGGCCCTGCGCGGTCAGTGCCACGTGGTGCCGTTTGATCACCCCCTTTTTGGCCAGGGTGTCGAGCGTATGCGTCACGGCATGGTGTTCAATGGGCGAGGAGATGGCATGCGCGATGCCATACGTGTGGATGGCACAGGTGATAATCGTATTGTCGGCTTCGG
>JALONI010000057.1 GCA_025455015.1 Cyclobacteriaceae bacterium
CCAACTCAAAGATATACGAAACTTTTCTCTCGCAAAAAAATGCAACATGCTGGTTGCCTGTACGTTACAAAATCATCGCGCGTACACATCTTTCGTATATACGCCTATATATCACCACGTGCATTTCGCAGAATTTTGTCGATTGGGCTCTTGATTTCGCCAGGGTCTTTCCGGCTTTTAATTCCTCGCAGAGTCTCCGCCTCGGGACTCTGCGCCTGTGATGTGCCGCGTTGGTTACTTGATTGCTTGCCCATACGGCAATTTACATAATCCCTGCCGTGAGGGCAATGGCCGGTTCGGATGCCGCAAAGTGGCTGTGCGTAATTTTGTTTTTTACACGCACGTGCCCGCCCGCAAGCCCCGCTTTCTTCTTACCTTTCGTGCGCACAGCCGCTATGCCAAAACCCCGGGTTCTCTTCTATCACGCGCACTTTTTTCAGGCCAGCGAAACCTTCATCTACCAACAGGCCATCAACCCATGGATTGAACCGGTGTTGGTGGCCAAGCATTTTTCCGGCCCTTCGGGTTTGTCGGTGCAAGGCTTCGCGCAGCACGCATTCAGGCGCACGGGGTGGGATGGCCTCGCTGGCAACATCTTGTTGCTGGCGGGTATCGATCGCTACTACCAGCCTGCGTCTGCCCGCGCCCTGGCCACCCTCATCGAGGCCCAACAGCCGGATGTCATCCACGCTCAGTTTGGGTTCAATGCTGTGCGGCTGCTGCCCGTAGTGCAACGCCTGCGCCTGCCGCTGGTGGTATCTTTTCATGGCATGGATGCCTCAAAAATGCTGCGAAGCCGCGCCTACCGCAAGGGACTGGAAGAGGTGTTTGCCCACGCCAGCCGCATTGTGGTTTGCCAACCCGCCATGGCCGAGGTGCTGCCGCTCACCGACCGTCAAAAACAGCGCGTGAGATGGATCCCTTACGGCATCGACTTGCATCGCTTCGCTCCCGAGCCGCGCACGCAGGGGCCTGTGGCCCGTCTCTTGCACGTGGGCCGGCTGGTACACAAAAAAGGGGTGGCAGATTTGGTTCGCGCCTTTGCGCGCCTGTCCTCGCCCGCAGAGTTGCACCTGGTGGGCACCGGCCCGGAAGAACCGCGCTGCCGCCAGTTGGCGCAGCAGCTTCAACTGGGTGACCGCATCATCTTTCATGGCTGGAAAACGCCCGCTGACGTGAAGGCCTTGATGCAGCAGGCGGATGTTTTTGTGCTCAACTGCCGTACCGCCTCCAATGGCGATCAGGAAGGGTTGCCGGTGGGCATTTTGGAGGCCATGGCCATGGCTCTGCCGGTGGTGTCCACCCGCCATGCGGGCGTTCCGCTGCAGGTGCAAGAGGGCGTTACCGGCACGTTGGTGGCCGAACGAGACACCGAAGCGCTGGCCATGGCACTCGATCACTTGGTGACCGATGCCGGGCTGCGCGAAGCCATGGGCAAGGCGGGGCGCTTGCGTGCGGAATCGATCTTCTCGATGCCTCAGATGCACCAAGCACTGGCGGCCGTGTACCGCGAAGCAATGGAGGAACACACCACCGCCACCTGAGGAGCCGTTCGTTCTGCCCGTGCCATCAGCAAGAAACCTCCCCGGTCGGCATTAAAATGAGTAGGTCAACCGGATGTCTGTAAAATCGGCCACATGCCGGTGGGCTTTCAGGTTCACACCGGCCATCCAATGGGGCGAAAAGCGGTAGTAGATGCCCCAGCGATGGTAGAGGGCATCAAAATACCCGCCCGCCTGATAGAGGTAAACGCCCAGTTGCTGGCTGAACAGGAAGCGCCCCAAAATGAATTCATGGCCTGCGGCCACCGATAGGCGCCACGGATCGCGCGCGGAGAGGTCCCTCCGCAACCGGCTTCCCTGCGCATCATCCCACACCACTTCAACACCGCCCGTCACGTTGCTCATGCGGCCCACCTGCCTGGCTGCCTGCACGTAGGCCCCCGCCACCAGGTAGCGCAACCCTCGGCCGTCCGCCTGGCCGGCCACCCGCTTGGCAATGCCAAATAAAGAAATATCCCAGCGGATGTCTTGCGCCAGCACCGCGGCCGACCGCGCAAAGGAAGTGGTGGTTCGTGGTGCCACACTGTAGTTGAGGGTAAGCCCTGCGGTGGGCCAGTTGATGCCCTTGTTGGGTTGACGCAGCCCACCGTTGGAGATGTGTTGGTACAACACGTGCGCGCCCACCTGCCAGTGGTCGTCTATCTTCCACCAATAGCCGATGCCCAACGCCAAGTAGGCACTCACCGGCAGGCTGTACGATTGGTTGGCGGGGTTGGTCTGCGCATCGAATGGGTTGGTCAGGTAGGCTAATCCGGCCACGGTGCGCAGCGACAACGAGCTTCGGGGGCTGAGCCGGAAAAGCGGTTCCAGCAGGTACGAGGCGGACACTGCCTGACCCAGGATGTCGCTGTCGTAGCGGTGGTAAGAAACCGAGAGTGCCTGCAGCGTGGTGCAGCGGCAGGCGTTCCACAGCAGCGAATCGTTGCGCCACCGGGCCAGTGCCAGTTCATAGGTTTGTGGCCGCGCCCCGGCCGTGTTTTGCACTTCCGTGGAATGGGCGAAGATGAATCCCGTGTGAAAGCCCGCCTGGTACACCGGGACGATCGATTTTTGGGCGCGGGTAAATTGGGCCCGTGCCGATAGTGCGGCCCCGCAACAGAACACAAAGAACACCCCTCGGCCCAACCAGGAAAAAGAAAACGCTTGCATGGAATCAGTGGCTTGTCACGCACCCAGCTTTAGGCCGATGAAGATCGGATTTTTTGACGGCATGCGCAAGCGCATCGCTTACACATCCGATAAAACAACGGCTCCACCGGTCGCAAGGCGCAACCGGTGGGTTTGAATGGGTCGCCCTCAGCGCCTCAATCCTCCGGGTACGGAATAAACACAAACCGCATAAACTCGTGGTCTACCACAAACAAACAGGCAAACTCATCGGGGTCTTTGTAGGTTTCCTTGAATCGCTCTTTGTTTTCGGCCGCCACCAGTTCACGCTGTACGAATTCGTCTAAAAAACTGGCAAAGTAGTTCCAGTCCGTCTGCACGTGTGCGCGGTCCAGCAGCAACTGGCCCACGGGTATCTCCTCCCTGGCAATGGCAAAGATGGGATAGTCAAAGCCCGCCTTGCGGATTTGATAGGACGCTTCCTTGAGGGTGTCCGATACTTTCACAAAGTCGCGCGAAATGGTGCCCAAATACTTGCCACTCAGTTCCGGGTCGTTTGCCGTGTCCATCATCCCGCAAAGGTAATCAACCGTCCTTCGTGCGGGTCGTTGCAATCCCGCAAATTATTGCCTTCCTTCCCGCTTCAAATTGTTACACCGGATGAACCACCGCCTGTTTTGCTTTTTCTTTTTGGCCTCTGTTATCGTCCACGCCCAGCCCACCCCTGCGGGCGAGTGGCAAGCCTCGTTCGTTGTGCGCCAGCAGATGGCCTCACAATCTGTTTTGACGCACTACCCGGTGCGGCACATTGGCCCCACGGTGCAGGGCGGCCGCATTGTGGACATTGAGGTAAACCTGGCCGACCCCACCGAGTACTATGTGGGCTTTGCTTCGGGCGGCATTTTCAAAACCGCCAACAGCGGCATTACGTTTGTTCCCGTGTTTGACCAGCAAGAGGCGCTGGGTATTGGTGACTTTGCGCTCTCGCAGCGCAACAAAAACCTCTTATACGTGGGCACGGGCGAGAAGCACAGCAGCCGCAGCAGCTATGCGGGCTCGGGCGTGTATAAAACAACCGATGGCGGCAAATCCTGGCAAGCCTTGGGCCTGGCGGGCACCCAGCACATCAGCCGCGTCATCATTCACCCGCAAGACGACAACACCGTGTGGGTGGCCTCGCTGGGGGCGCTGTACACACCCAATGCCGACCGCGGGGTGTTCAAAACCATCGATGGCGGCAAAACGTGGAGCAAAAAACTGTACATCAACGACAGTACCGGCATCGCGGACTTGGTCATCCACCCGCAAAACCCCGCTATCCTGTGGGCGGCTGCCTGGGAACGCTCGCGCAAGGCGTGGAACTTCAAAGGCCATGGCGTGGGCTCTGCCATCTACAAGTCGGAAGACGGGGGCGAGACGTGGCAGAAAACCGTGAGCGGATTTCCACAAAGCAAAACCACCGGCCGCATCGGATTAGACATCTGTTTGGCCGACCCCTCCATACTGTATGCCGTGTTGGACAACCAGGAGGAAATCAAGGAAGAGAAAAAAGAAAAGCCTGCCGATGGGAAATGGAAACCGGCTGATTTCAAAACCATGACGGTTGAAAACTTTTTGAAGCTCGAGGACAAAAAACTGGACGAGTTTCTGAAAGACAACCGATTGCCGACCAAGTACACCGCTGCGCGGGTAAAGGCGGACGTGAAAGCCGGAAAATACTTGCCCACGGCACTGCATGACTACTTCGGCACCGATGCCAACGCCGATTTGTTCAACATCAAAATAAAAGGATTGGAAGTGTATCGCTCCGATGATGGGGGGGCCACCTGGAAACGGACACACGACAAAAATATTGATGGCGTTTATTTCTCGTATGGCTATTATTTTGGCGAGATGCGCGTATCGCCAGTGAATGGCAACGATGTGTATGTGTACGGAGTGCCGATGCTGCGCTCGGCCAATGGCGGCAAAAGCTGGCGTGAGATTGACAGCGTGGGCACTATGCACAGCGATCACCACGCCTTGTGGATCAACCCCCGGAACGGCAAACATATGTTGATGGGCAACGATGGCGGCTTGTACGAAAGCTATGACCAGGGCGAAACGTGGCGGCACATCAACAACCTGCCTGTGGGGCAATTCTATACGGTGAACGTAGACATGGAAACCCCCTACAATGTGTATGGCGGGTTGCAAGACAATGGCGTGCTGCGCGGTTCGTCCAAGTCAGTTATCAACCAAGGCAAACATTGGGAACCCATTTTTGGAGGCGATGGCATGTATGTGGCCCCCGACCCCCGAAACAGCAAGTTGGTGTACACCGGCTTTCAGTTTGGAAACTATTTTAAGCTGGAACTCGACAAGCAGAAGACCACGCGCATCACGCCCGCGCACGACCTGGGCGAGGGCCCGCTGCGGTGGAACTGGCGCACCCCGCTGATCCTGAGCAAACACAATCCCGACATTGTCTATATCGCGGCCCAGCGCGTGTACCGCAGCGTAAACAAAGCCGACAGTTGGGAGGCGATCAGTGGCGATCTGACGTTGAACAAACCCCAAGGAAATGTTCCGTTCAGCACCATCAGCACGTTGGCCGAGTCACCTCTCAAGTTTGGCTTGCTCTATGCCGGCACGGACGATGGCCAACTATGGGTGACAAAAAATGGCGGAGGCACCTGGGAGCGCATCCAACAAGGCCTGCCTTCCGGCCGGTGGGTAAGCAGCGTGTTTGCTTCGCCCCACGAGGAGGGAACGGTGTTTGTCTCGTTGAATGGCTACCGCGAAGACGAATTCAAAACCTACCTGTTTCGCAGCAGCGACTATGGCAAAACATGGCAAAACATCAAAGGAAACCTGCCCGAGTCAGTCGCAAATGTCATCATCCAAGATCCCGTCAATGCCTCGCTTCTGTACTGCGGGCTGGACAATGGCACGTATGTTTCGTGGGATGGCGGTAACACCTGGCACTTGTTTGCGCCCCTGCTCAACGTGGCCAGTTATGACATGCTCGTACACCCACGCGACAACGAACTGGTAGTGGGCACGCACGGGCGCAGCGTGATCGTGGCGGATGTAAAGCCATTGCAGGCGCTGAAAGATCCGAACAAGGGCATCATGGCTTTTGCCAGCGAGGGCATACGCCATAGCGAGCGCTGGGGCCAGCAGCAGTATGCATGGTCGCCCGTCAGCACTCCCTCCGTAAAGATATTGTACTACGTGGGCAAACCCGTGGCCGCGGTAGGCGTAGAGGTATATGACGAGAAAGACAACCGGGTGCGCTCGTTGACGACCTCGGGCCATAAAGGATTTCAGACGTTTGTCTGGGATGTAAAGAGGGATGAAGTAAAAAAGGAACAGCCCAAAAAGGGGGTAAGGGAAACCCCAGCACTGGTTTTTGCTCCGAAGGGAAAGTATAAAGTCAAGTTTGTGAACGGCACCGAAAGCGGCGAAACCACGGTGGAGGTGAAGTAGCCTGTTAGAAAGTTGGGAAGTCCGGAAGTCCGAAAGTCGGGAAGGCCGGTAGAAAGTTGGGAAGTCCGGAAGTCCGAAAGACCAGTTCCGACTTCCGGACTTTCGGACTTTCCTACTTTCCGACTTTACCGACTTTCCTCCTTCCCAATCCACTCCTCACAAAAAGCCCTCAGCTCGGGGAAGAAGTGGCTGAATTCCGCCTCAAATGCGGTGTAGTGCTCTTGCAGATCGGCCGAGGCATGTTGCATGTGAGAGACAAACGTAGTCCTGCGCGACATTCCCGTAAGGGCGCGGTCAATGCCCTCTACGTGTTGATAGTTTAGCAACCAGTTGCCCTTCATCATGTACGGCAGTAGCTGCTTGACTTCGTCCGGCAAAATGGGCGAGCGGTCAAGGATGTCTTGATAGGCGCGCTGCGCAAAGTCGGCCAGTGGCTCAGGCGAATAGGTAGGCCAGTGGCGCGCCAGGAAATGGTCGTAGAACACGTCCACGATCACGCCCGAATAGTGACGATAGGTAGGCTGCAGCCGTTTTTTGCTTTGCTTGACGAGGGCGTGTGTGTCAGTGAAGTGGTCGATGGCCCGGTGCAGGCCGATGCCCGCCACAATGCCCGGCTCAAAACGGGCGGACAACGCGCGGCCCTTCACAAAATCGCCCATGAAGTTGCCCACCTTGCGGGCCGGGTCATCGCCTGATAGATAAAGGTGCGCCAGAAAATTCATGGCAGGTAAGGTAATTCATTGACACGACATTTTTTCTTAGCCGCGAAATTGGCGACCTTTGAACACCCAACCGTGAACCTTAAACTTTGAACCTTGAACTTAAAATTTGAATCCTGAATTTCTCCCCCCATGGTCGCCCTTCAACAACTCAAACTTCTGATCAGCCTGGCTAAGCTCGATGGCGAAATAGGCGAGCAAGAGCGCAAGTACATTCTCAACATCGGCACTGCCAACGGTTTTCTGGTGGCTGAGATTTTACCCATGTTTATTCAGGAGCATCGCCTGACGATCCCCGATGACTTGACGGCCGATGAAAAATTTGAATACCTCTACTCGCTGGTGCAGTTGATGAAGGTGGACGAAAAACTATATGCCGAAGAGATCAAGTTTTGCGGCACCGTGGCAACCAAGTTGGGCTACAAGCCCGAGCTGATGTTTGAGCTGATGCTAAAAGTAAAAGGCCCCCAGACGGCAGAAAACAAAGAGGAACTGCGGGCGCTGGCACAGACATTTTTGACGGACTGACTCCTGTTCCTAAAGAAAAATTAAGGCGCATTTCAGTTGGTTTTTAGGTGTGCATCATAGCCTTGTAGAAAAAACAAGATATGAAGCATCTCATCGTTTGGTTGTGCGTAGCCCTTCCGTGGGTGGTGGCAGGGCAGCGAAAGCCCAGTAAGGAAAATGCCTTTGAGGGCATCATCGACAAATACATGGCTTCCGGGATTGCCTACGATGTCATTCAGTTGCGGGCGGGCAAAAATTTCCGATATGTGAAATTTGATTCGCGTTCCGGTAAAGAACTCATGGCCAAGTTTCCCGTGGGCACCGAAGTGTCGGGCATGGCCAAAGGGCGTTCGCACGAATTCAAGTCGTTGGGCAAGCTTTCAATTTTTGTCGATTTCCTGGCCGACTCGCTTATCTCAATGAACGGAGGAGGGCATGCCTATCAGCAAACATGGGTACCACGGAAAAAATTTGTCCACCCGCTGGCTCCCTCCACGCACGCAAATCACTCCGTGTTGCTCGATCGAAAAATTATTGCCACCGCGAGCCATGAAGATATGGGCAAGCTGCTGTATATCGACCAGGAAACGGTTCTTGTCTCGAAGGACCTCCCGTACAACCGCTTGCTGCGGCCGATGACCAAAGGCGATGTTGTGTCGGCCATAATCCTGCCCATCGACTTACACGAAGGCGAGGCATACCCCGTCCGGAATTTTAGCAAGGGCTATCATGCCGAGGTATTGGGAAAGTTTGAAGGTATCATTGAGTCGTTTTTATATAAACAAAACACCGCCTGCGTGGGGATGAAGGTAAACAGCGGCACACGGTCCATGCAGTTTCAGTTTCGCACAGATATGGCCGAACAGATTATGCAATGGCAAAAACGGCAGGAGCCCATCTTGGTCTATTATCGGCCGCGCGTCAGGTTCGACTATTCGCCCCTGTTGGACAAACCGTCCATTCATGCCATTATCAGCCGCACGGATACGCTTCGGGTAGTGGACGATTATTTTGGCGGCCCGGACGGTACACATGACTATGTAGCCGTGTCCGGAACGGGCAAAATATCGAGCGTCAAAACCTCCCTGGCCGGAAAGGCGTATGGTTTGGTTGTGGATGAAAAATATTTTGTGGAAATTGACAAAAAGACCGAAGCGCAATTGAAAAAATACTTTCGCAACAGGGTGCCCATTTCCTTCGAAGGAAAACAGCGCGTGAAAAAGCCAGGCGAGGTGTATCAAGGGAACTATGAAATTATTACGCCCACCAAGCTGATGATTGCCGACAAAGAATTTTTGGTGATCGCCCCATGAACATATTGCTGGTGGAAGATGAGCCAAAGCTTCATGACTTTGTGCGTAAGGGATTGCAACAACAGGGCTACCAGGTATGGGGGGCCACCAATGGCAGCGAAGCCCTGGAACTGGCGGCTGCGCACGTGTTTGACCTGATCCTGCTGGATGTCATGCTGCCCGGGCAAACGGGCTTGGAAGTGTTGGACAACCTGAAAAAATTTAACATCAAAACCCCGGTCATCATTTTGAGTGCGCTGGGCACCACAGAAAACGTCATCGCGGGGCTGGACAAAGGAGCGATGGATTATGTGAAAAAGCCCTTTGACTTTGGTGAACTGTTGGCACGCATCCGGGCGGTTACCCGCAAAACGGGCTCGAAAACGTATACCCATTACAAAATCGATCTCGTGCAACTCGATCTCATCGCCCGCAAAGTGTGGGTTGATGGCCGCGAAGTGAATCTGACCAAACGCGAGTTTCACCTGCTGGAGTTGCTGATGGTGCACGCCAACCGGGTCATCTCCAAAACAGAACTGGCCGAGCGCGTGTGGGAGGTAAACTTTGACATGGGCAGCAATGTGATTGAGGTACACATGTCGCAGTTGCGCAAAAAGCTAGGCATGGAGGAGTTTATTCAGACGCGCGTAGGGCTTGGGTACGTCATCGAAGGAAACCTGATTTGCCGCTGACATGGGCATTCGCGGTAAAATCACGCTCATTTTCTTGGCCGTTTTTTTGGTCACGTGGGTACCGGTAAGTTTTTTTCTGTTTGATTGGGTCAGCCAGTCGCTGCAACGGGCCGATCAGGTGGAGTTGGAAGCGGAGGCCGCGAAAATTCTGAATCAAGTACGGCTCGAACCCTTTTTAATGCCATTGCCCCCGTTGGGCTATCAACTTGACTTGTATTGGCAGCGCGAGGGGCCCCCTGCGGTCGACTCGCTGTTCACCTCGCCCGATTTTGTGCGCAGATCCGACACACTTGCCTACGCCACCTTGCAGCGGCCGGAGGCGGGAGGCCAACTGAGGCTGGAGTTGGCCCGCAGCAACGAGCGCCTGCGTGCGGAATTGGAGCGCGTCACCCGTTACCTCGTGGGCGGCAGCGCTCTGGCTCTCCTGCTGGCGGCCGGCCTCATTTACGTGGTGGCGGGGGCTGCGCTCCGCCCGGTCAAGCAAATTATCTCCGTGGCGCAGCAAATCGAAGCTTCGCGCAGTTTTGAAAGAGTGCCGGTGCCCACCGCGCGCGATGAATATGCCACGCTGGCGCACACCATCAATGCCATGTTGGGGCGGCTGGAAGGAACCCTCCGGACACAGACCAACTTCTTCGCTTCGGCTGCCCACGAGCTAAAGACCCCGCTGGCCGTCATGAAGGCGGAGTTGTCGCTGGCAATGGCCGAAGCCAAGGAGCCACGCCTGCAGGAACTTCTGTCAAATCAGTTGGCCGAGGTGGAAAAACTGCACCACACCATCCAGGATTTTTTGCTGGTGAGTCAGCTCAAAACCGAAACCCTGGTCGTGCGCACTCAAAGCCATGCGGTGGCGGAGGCGTTGTATGGAGCCGTCAAACGGTTGAGATACCTCTCGTCCGAGCGGCAAGTCAAGCTTCGGGTAGTGATTTCCGAGGAAGAAGTACCATCCGTGCTGTTTGACTTCGAGAAAACGGAAATCGTGCTGGCCAACCTGATTGAGAACGCGATGGTGCATGGCCTGCCCGGAGCGGACGTGTTGATTGAATTGAGCGAGCACCCCCATGCGGTGGCGGTATCGGTTTCCAATCAGGTTAGCGAACCGCTGCCGCCTGTGACGGAACTTCGGCAGGAGTTCAAAAAGTCAAAATCGCTGAGCGCAGGGTTGGGCATGGGCCTTTGGATATGCGATCGGTTGAGCGCGCTGCAAGGACAGTCGTTGCAGTTAGCCAACCCACCGGGTTTGTTTAAGGCTACGCTGTTCATCCCCAAGCAAGCCTAGGGCGCGGCCAAAAATCCCCGTTTTCTTCCTTCTTTTTGGCTACTTTTGCGGCTATTTAGAGGAGTAGCAAAACACGGGAATGGAAAATATTCGGAATTTCTGCATCATCGCACACATTGACCATGGCAAGAGCACGCTGGCCGACCGCCTGCTGGAGTTTACGGGCACCTTGACGGAGCGCGAAATGGAGGCCCAGGTGCTCGACAACATGGATTTGGAAAAAGAAAAAGGCATCACCATCAAGGCCCATGCCATCCAGATGGACTATCAACTGGACGGCCAAAAGTATACCCTGAATTTAATCGATACACCCGGGCACGTGGACTTTTCCTACGAAGTGTCGCGCGCCATCGCTTCGTGCGAAGGGGCGTTGTTGATTGTAGACGCGAGCCAGGGAATCGAGGCACAAACCATTTCCAACCTATACTTGGCGTTAGAGCACGACCTGGAAATTATTCCGGTGATGAACAAGATCGATTTGCCCCATGCCAACCCGGAAGTGGTGGCCGATGAGATCATTGACCTGATCGGGTGCAAACGCGAAGATATTTTAGCGGCCAGCGCTAAGGAAGGCATCGGCATCGAAGATATCCTCAAGGCCATCGTCAAACGTATCCCTGCACCCAAAGGCAATCCAAAAGCACCTTTGCAGGCAATGATTTTTGATTCGGTATTCAACTCATTTCGCGGTATTGAGATCTATTTCCGCGTGTTCAACGGCACCATCAAAACGGGCGACAAAGTCAAGTTTATCAGCACCGGACAAGAGTACAATGCCGATGAAATTGGCGTGCTGAAACTAAGCAAGCACCCGCGCAAGGAAATCAGCGCGGGCAACGTGGGGTATTTGATCAGCGGCATCAAAGTGGCCAGCGAAGTGCACGTGGGCGATACCATCACCACCTCCGCCAACCCGGGCGAGTCGGTCAAAGGGTTTGAGAAAGTGAAGCCGATGGTGTTTGCGGGCATTTACCCGGTAGATACCACGGAGTTTGAAGAGCTGCGGGCTTCTATGGAGAAATTGCAACTCAACGATGCCTCGCTGGTGTGGGAGTTGGAGACTTCGGCCGCGCTGGGTTTTGGCTTCCGCTGCGGATTTTTGGGCATGTTGCACATGGAGATTATCCAAGAGCGTCTGGAGCGCGAATTCAACATGACGGTGATCACCACCGTGCCCTCCGTGCAGTTCAAAGCGCGCCTCACCAATGGCGAAGAAGTACTCATCAACGCACCTTCCGAAATGCCCGATCCCACACGCATGGAGAGTATTGAGGAGCCCTACATCAAAGCGCAAATCATCAGCAAATCAGAATACATTGGGGCCATCATCAACCTGTGCATCGATAAGCGCGGGCAGATCATGAACCAGAACTACCTCACGCAAGACCGCGTGGAGATGACGTTTGAAATGCCGCTGTCGGAGATCGTGTTCGATTTCTTTGACAAGCTCAAGTCGATTTCGCGCGGTTATGCCTCACTTGACTACCATTTGATTGGCATGCGCGAGTCGGACATGGTGAAGCTGGATGTGATGTTGAATGGGGAGAAAGTGGATGCGCTCAGCGCCATCGTACACCGCGCCAAATCGCAGGAGTGGGGGCGCAAACTGTGCGAGAAGTTGAAGGAATTGATTCCCCGCCAGATGTTTGAGATCGCCATTCAGGCGGCCATTGGGCAGAAGATTGTGGCACGCGAGAACATCAGTGCCATCCGTAAAAACGTGTTGGCCAAATGCTACGGTGGCGATATTTCGCGGAAGCGCAAGCTGCTGGAGAAACAAAAGAAAGGCAAAAAGCGCATGCGGCAGGTGGGCAGTGTGGAGATTCCGCAAGAGGCGTTCATGGCGGTGTTGAAGATTGATTAGAGCTAAAGCTTGCGAGTATGGAGCGAAATTATGACGAGGTGATTTCCGACATGCTGATCCAACTGGCAAACATTGAAGCGGCCATGGAAAAGCAAAACAACCGCATGGCTGCCTTCGATAAGCGAATGGAATTGACAGTAAAGAGAATGGTGAAAGCGGAAACCCGGCTGGAGCAACAAGAAGCTCGTATGGAGGTATTTGATAAACGCATGCGCTTGTTCAATGAAAGACTCGAGCAGTCTCTGAAAGACCAGCGCGAGTTTAGCCAGATGCAAAATCAACTAAACAAGTATTTCTTGGAGTTTGTGAAAAATGGACGGAAGAAATAGGAGGGTAGCATTTCAGGCGAAAAAATCGATGCGCGGCCGCACCTTGGAAAAGGCTATTGTGGATGCTGAGCGGAAGCTGGAACAAAAAAAGAAAGACCTGCTCAAAGTCAAAAAAAAACATAAAGAATTAGCTGGGCAGTTTATAGACTTATGGGTAGAGGTACAGCAACTGAAGAAACAAAAACGCCAATAGTGGAAATGCAGCCCGAAAAAGCAGGCACGCTCATCGATGGCCGCAAGGTTTCGGCCGATATCAAGCGCGAAATCTCCGAGAAAGTGATCTTGCGCAAGCAAGCCGGACAAAAAGTACCCCATCTGGCCATCATTTTGGTGGGCGATGACGGAGCCAGCCAAACCTATGTTGACCATAAGGTCAAAGCCTGCAAAGAAGTAGGCTTCCACTATACCATGATGCGCTTTGCCGACACCATCAGCGAAGATAAACTGATGAAGCACATCGATCAGGTAAACCGCGACACCGATGTGGACGGCTTTATCGTGCAATTGCCTTTGCCCGACCATATTTCAGTGGAGCGCATCACCGAAAAAATACGGCCTGACAAAGACGTGGACGGATTTACCAACCGGAATTTTGGGAGCATCGTATCTAAAAACCCGTTGTTGTTGCCCGCCACCCCATATGGCGTTATGGAGTTGCTGAAGCGATACCACGTACCCACCGAAGGACAAAACTGTGTGGTGGTAGGAGCCAGTCGGTTGGTGGGGGCTCCGTTGGCGATGATGCTGGTGGAGGAAGGACGCGCCACCGTCACCGTCTGTCATAAGTACACCAAAGACCTGGCTTCGTTTACCCGCCAAGCCGATATTTTGATCGTGGCCGTAGGAAAGCCCGGCATCGTAACGGCCGATATGGTGAAAGAGGGTGCCGTGGTGATTGACGTGGGCACCACCCGCGTAGAAGGCCCGCAATACAAAAACGGCTATGTGCTGAAGGGCGATGTCGATTTCAAGGCCGTGGCCGCCAAAGCGTCCCTGATCACGCCCGTGCCGGGGGGGGTAGGGCCGATGACCATTGCTTCACTCTTGTTGAACACCCTTCGCGCCACCGAGTTGAGAAACCCATAGCGTTGTCCGGTGCGTGCGGCCGGGCCGACCCTCGCGCAGAAGCGAAAGGGATAAAAACGAAACCTGCATTCCGTTGAACCTGGAACCCTTGAACCGTGAAACTTGAACGTAAGCCTTTGAACCCCTGACCTCGAACGGTTACCCGATGAACAGTAAACCGACCCTCTTGCCACTCATGGAGTCCTTCTACACCATCCAAGGAGAGGGGGCCCATCAAGGTCGTGCCGCTTACTTTATCCGCTTGGCGGGGTGCCACGTGAAGTGTGTTTGGTGCGATGTGAAAGACTCGTGGGATGAGCATGCACATCCTGCGGTAGCGGTGGAAACAATCGTGCAAAAGGCGAAAGACAGTGGAGGCAATTTGGCCGTAGTTACCGGGGGCGAACCTACCATGCATGACCTGGCACCGTTGACAACAGCCTTGAAACAGGCCGGGTTGCGCACCCACATCGAAACCTCGGGGGCCTACCGGCTTACCGGCACATGGGATTGGGTCTGCTTTTCGCCCAAAAAATTCATGGCACCCGTGGCCGGATTTGCCGCCCATGCACACGAGCTGAAAGTGGTCGTTTTCCATAAAACTGATTTTGAATGGGCCGAAAAACATGCCACTCAGGTAGGCCCGGATTGTCAGTTGTTTTTGCAGCCAGAGTGGTCAAAAGAAAAGGAGATACTGCCGTTGATCATCGAGTATGTAAAGAAGCATCCGCGCTGGCAGATATCCGTGCAAGTACACAAGTACATGAATATCCCCTAACGGTGACGCGCGAGGAGTTTATACATTGTGCCAACACTTGGGCACAGCAACGTGTCCCCTTTTTGTTTCTGATTGACTTCGAAATACAGAAGCCCTGGATCAGGCGCCTGGCGGAAGTGGATGACGCTGAGGTGTTGTTTGATTTTCCCCACGGCCGAAACACCCCACGCGTGCAGGCCCCGCCCGTGTTTTTGCAGCCGCACCCCGTGCCGCGGGCCAGCTATCAGACCAAATTTGAGTTGGTCATGGCACACTTGCTGCGAGGCGACTCCTTTTTGACCAACCTCACCATCAAAACACCCGTGGAAACGAACCACACGCTTCGGCAGCTATTTCAGGCAGGCGTATCACCCTACAAAATGTGCTTCCGCGATGAGTTTGTATTTTTTTCGCCCGAGTGCTTTGTGACCGTGGCGGATGGAAAAATCTATTCCTTCCCCATGAAGGGAACCAGCGAAGTGGCCCATGATCCGGACGGACAATTGATTCTGGCAGACCCCAAAGAAATGGCCGAGCACGTCACCATCGTGGACCTGATCCGCAACGATTTGAGCACGGTTGCCAACACCGTTGAGGTATCGCGCTTTCGTTACCTAAACAAGATCGTCACGCCCGGTCGCTCGCTTTGGCAGGTATCCTCGGAAATTGTGGGCAGCGTCTCGGACGAGTTTTCTTCCCGTATGGGGGATTTGTTGATTGCCTTGCTGCCGGCTGGTTCGGTTTCGGGTGCACCAAAAAAGAAGACGATGGAAATCATCGCCCGGGCCGAAGGCGAGTGCCGCGGCTACTACACAGGTGTGGCAGGGGTGTTTGATGGCCACACACTGGATAGCGCGGTGGTGATTCGCTACGTTGAAAAACAAAACCACAAACTGTTTTATCGCAGTGGCGGTGGCATTACCACGCGTAGCCAGTGGGAGCGCGAGTATGCGGAGGCCTTGGCTAAAATTTATGTGCCGATACATTGAAAGCATACGGGTGGCCGATGGCACCGTCCACCTGGCGGGCCTGCACCAGCAGCGGATAAACGATGCCCTGGGCACTCGCAAGTGGAACTTGGAAGCTATGCTGGCCTCCACCCGCCTGCCATCGCAGGGCGTTCACAAAATACGGCTGGTGTATTCGTCAGACGACTACGCGATCGAATGCAGACCCTATGTCGTTAAGACGGTGTCTTCGTTGAAACTGGTGGAAGGAGCGGACATCGCGTATGCCAAAAAATTTGAAGATCGCGCCAAGCTGGAAGCCCTTTTTGCCAACCGCGGAACGGCCGATGATGTCATCATTGTGAAAGATGGCCGGCTGACAGATGCCACGTACGCCAATCTGGCTTTCTGGGATGGCACCCGCTGGCACACACCCGCCACGTGCTTATTAAATGGTGTGATGAGGCAATATTTATTGCAATTGGGCGTACTTTCGCTGGCGGAGATCACCTTGGAAAACTATCGGACATTCAAAAAAGTGAAACTGATCAACGCACTGTTGGCCATGGAAGGCCCCGCGGTTGACATCCAAGCTATCCATTGATGTAGTATGCGCACAGTGGCTGTTTTGTTGTGGAGTCTGGTTTCGCTGTGGGCGCAGGCGCAGCCACTTTCTTCGCGCAACAAAAAGGCGTTGGCATCTTATCAGCAGGGCGAGCTGGCCTACAGGCGTCTTCAGTTTGGTCAGGCCGTGGCACTGGCCGATGCGGCCCTTCGGGCAGACAAAAAATTTGAGGAAGCCTATTTCTTAAAGGCAATTTCACTCAAAAAACTCGAGCGGCTGGAAGAAGCCATCGCGCTGCTGGAGCAAGGGTTTTCATTCGCGGCATCAGCGTCTGCCAAGCTCAAATACCTTCACGACTTGGCCGATGCCCAGTTGAAATTGGGAAAGTACGCGGAGTGCGAAAGTACCTGCCTCCGTTTCCAACAAATCGATAGGTCCAATGCATGGGTGAATTTATGGCTTCGGCAGTGTCGGTATGCATTGGCCAACAGGCGGCACCCGCGAAAGGTGACCATTTTTGAGCTGCCCGCCCCCCTCAACCAAATGCCCATGCAGTATTTTCCGGTCTTGTCGGCCGATGAATCACATCTTATTTATACCGTGCGTGCCGGGCAAAACATCAACGTGGAAGATGAAGACCTGTACGAATCCTTTCGCGACAGCGTGGGCGTGTGGTCGAGGCCAATACGCTTGTCGGAGGCGGTCAACTCACGCATGCGCGAAGGAACCGCTACCGTGTCTGCCGATGGGCGAATGATGGTGGTGGCCCGCTGCGGCCAACGAGGCTGTGATCTGTTTGAGAGCAAAAATGACGGGGGCGAGTGGAGCGAACTGGTTCCGCTGCAGAACGTGAACAGCACCTCGTGGGATTCCCAACCGTCACTGTCGGCCGATGGGCGGACCCTTTTTTTTGCTTCCGCCCGGCCGGGCGGTTTGGGCAAAGCGGATATCTGGTATGCGCTGCGCCAGGCAAACGGCACGTGGTCTCTACCAACCAATGCCGGCCCTGTGGTCAACACCCCGTTTGATGAAGCCTCGCCTTTTTTACACCCCAACGGGGTAGACCTCTTTTTTGGTTCGGCCGGCCGTGAAGGCTTTGGCGGCATGGATTTATACCGTTGCCGCTGGACACATAGCCAAGCTTCGCAGCCCGTCAACCTCGGCTATCCGATCAATGATCATCAAGACCAGTATGCCATGTTCGTGTCGGCCCATGGCCGCGGGGGATTTTTTACCCAATTCACCGGCAGGCGCCAGGGGCGGCTGATGAAAGTAGAATGGGATACCACGCTGATCACCGAACGCCCAACCGTGGTGCGTGGGGGGGTCACCAACGCCAAAAATGGGCAGCGTTTAGCCGCGGATATTCAAGTATTTGACCTACAAACCGGTGCGCTCGTGTACCGGGGCGAGTCTGATTCCGTGCGCGGCACGTACGTGGCCATTTTGCCTTCGCGGGCGCAGTTTAGCGTGCGCGCCACGAAAAGCGGTTTTCTCTTTTACAGTGGGTCTTTTGACTCGCGTACAAGCGCGCAGGAAGACGTAGTGCGTTTTGACATCGCACTCACGCCCGTGGCTTCGGGTGCCTCGGTAGTGCTCAACAACCTGTTTTTCGATTTCGACAGCGACAGGCTGGATGACCGCTCAGAGACAGAACTTGAGCAGGTGGCCGCGTTCCTGAAGCAAAATGCCTCATGGCGAATTGAAATCAGCGGCCACACCGACTCCGTGGGGGCGCAGCAATACAACCACGAACTTTCTAAAAAAAGAGCCCTGCGCGTGGTCGAATTTCTGGTGGGGCAGGGGGTGCCCGTAGCACGTTTGCGGGCGGTGGGCTATGGCGCGAGCCGCCCGTTAGGACCGAACACCACCGAGGCCGACCGGGCCAAAAACCGCAGGATCGAAATGCGGATTCTCCCCTGATTTGTCCCAAAGACGGGTCGTTTTTGCCCACTCCAGCACGGAAGGTTTTTGGATTTTTACCGATCGGTTATTTTCAGGGATGACCGGTCAGGCGCATGTTTAAAATGTTTTTGTTACCATTTCGTGATTTCAATTTGACGAATTTTGTTTTACATTTGAATCTGTTTTTGAAATAATTAACCAAAAAACAACCTACGAGTATGAGGAAAATTCTACGATTAAAGGTTTTGCTCTTCGTTATGCTGTTCGGCAGCGTAGCGTGGGGGCAAGAGAGAACGGTGACGGGGAAGGTGACATCAGCCGATGATGGATCACCTTTGCCAGGGGTAAATGTGGTGGTCAAGGGAACTACCGTTGGAACAGTAACTGACGCCGATGGCAATTATTCGCTGGCGGTACCTGAGAATGTACGGACATTGGTTTTTTCTTTTGTTGGTTTTGTGTCGCAGGAAGTATCACTTGGTGATCGGACAAGTGTATCGGTACAATTGCAGTCAGATGTGACTCAATTGAGCGAGGTGGTAGTGACTGGATACGGAGTTCAAGAAAGAAGAAAGTTATCCACATCAGTATCATCGGTCGCCGGGAGCGACTTGGCGCAACTGGCTACGCCTAGCTTTGTAGATCAGTTGGCTGGTCGAGCCGCTGGCGTGCAAATTACTGTGCCTTCTGGGATACTGGGCCAGACACCAACGATCTTAATCCGGGGCGTGAATTCATTATCCTCGGGAACATTTCCTTTGGTTGTTATTGATGGGATTCCCATGACTACTGGAAATCAAAGTGCCCTGACAAATACGAACCCGCTAGGTGACATTAACCCGGCTGATATTGAGTCGTATGAAATCCTTAAAGACGGAGCAGCGGCTGCAATCTATGGGTCGCGGGCGGCAAATGGCGTTATTTTGATCACGACACGAAGAGGTGATAAGTCGAAAGGAAAAACCAGTGTTGAATTATCAACTTCTGTCGGTTGGAGTGAGGCAGTTGACAAATTTGATTTGTTGAACGCAGCGCAGTTCGTTGAGGTGGCCAATCAAAAGCTGGCGAATGCGGGGCAAGCACCTGCTGCATTTACAGACCCTGCGGTACCCGGTAGCGGAGAGACCGATTGGCAAGATGTGCTGCTTCGCAGAGGTGCGTTTATCAATTACAACGTGAATATCAGCGGAGCGACAGAAAACACAAACTACTACGTATCCGCGGGATATCAAAAGCAAGAGAGTAACGTTGTTAGAAATGACTTTGAGCGATTGTCTTTCCGAACAAATTTGGATCATCGGGTAAATAAGTGGTTGAAGGTTGGTACAGGCATTAATTTGACCAATTCCATCACAAATGGATTGAATATTGGATCGGGTGCTTTGTCCGGAAATTTAGCGGGCGGCCTTCGGGCTTTTCCAAACGTGACGGTGTTCAACCCAAACCACCCTACTGGGTATAATATCACGGCTGACAATCAAGCGTTGGGTCAGGGCGCTAACACATTGGGTATTACCAGCAATTGGACAAACCAGGCTTATGTTCTTGACAAAAACATATTCCGAGCGAACACCACCCGTCTACTTGGCAATATCTACGCCCAGGTTGACATAGTAGATGGTCTTTCCTTCAAGACGTACTATGGAGTAGATTGGCTTGGTAATAAGGATTTCCAGACTTTGGATAACGTACATGGGGATGGGCGAGGAGGTAATGGCTCACTTTTCAATC
>JALONI010000058.1 GCA_025455015.1 Cyclobacteriaceae bacterium
TGGGCTTTCCGAATTTTGGCACGCCTGCCCATGCGGGCACTGTACGAACACGTTCGTCAAAAACATCCGGCAGCTGCTTACTATTCCATCGATTTTGCGGGAGGCGCTGCCGCCACCCTGAACATAGGTGTGTACCCGGAAGCGGACGTTTACTACAACGGCACATACTATTCATTTGATCAGTACAGCGGGGCGCTCGTCAAAGCAGAAGCGTATGCTCAGATGAGCACGGGCGAGAGAGTTCGCGCCATGAACTATGACATCCATGTGGGCAAAATACTTGGGCTGCCCGGCCAGGTGATGGCGTTCATCGCCAGCTTGGTGGGCTCGTGGCTGCCCATTACCGGTTTTTTGATTTGGCGCGGGCGCAGAACCAAGAAAGATCCTAAACACACCGTGCATGAGACCTCGCAGATACACGTGTATCAGACCAACATCGCCACCGCGAAGCAAGTGGAAGAGGTGGCCGTCATGCTGCGGCAACACAAGGAAGTTGTTTCGTGGACGGTGGAACCGCACGGCCCCAATCATCTGTTGCGCGTGATTGGCAAGCCGGTGCCCTGCCAGCGCATGGCGGCTCACCTGCGGGCGCGCGGGTTTACCTGCCTCGAACGGGAACAGTAGCGTCTGTTTGAGAGAAACAGTATTTTAGCTTAGGTTGCTATCTTTGGGCCATGCGATCGCCCGCGGTAGATAACCTTTTGTTTGACTGGCCGGAAGAAAGGCGTTTGACAGCCGAAGTCTTGCGCGAGATCATTTTTGCTCAAGTAAAAGGTGTGCAAGAGCAAATGAAGTGGGGATGTCCGTTTTATAGTAAGGATGGCATGCTTTGCTACATCAATTTTGATCGAAAACTAAAAAAAGTGGTGTTGGCGCTGGTGGAAGGGTTTCTGATGGAAGACAAATACCATCAACTGATAGGTGATACGCAAAACATTAAAAAGCTGGTGTTCGAGTCACCGGATACCATCAACGAAAGGCAGATCGCGTATTACCTCAAACAAGGCATGCAGATCAACCAGGCGAAGACCAGAAATTTTGTGTCCATCCATAAAAAACGGAGGTAGTCTGCTTAGCTCTTGCACAGCCGTTTGACGCGCGTAGCCTTGTTTTTGAAATGGCGTTTAGCGGGCGGCCAGTGTTACCTTTTTCATCTCTTCGCTCAGCCGCGTCATGGCAGCCAGGTATTTTTCCTCCCATGCGTTGAGGCGGGCAGATGAACGGAGGCTTACTTCATAGTGAAACGCGGGCAGCATCCAGGAGGCATAGCCGCTGTACGGATCGGTGGAGGCATACAAGGACCGATACCATTTGCCATACGGCATGCCGTCTGCGTCAATCCACGCGCGCTCAAGTTTTAGCAACTGCTGATTTATCTGTTTGCGTTTAGCCACGTCCGTGGTTTGGTTGACAAACCGGGCCAGCGCGGCATCCGCTGCCTCGCCCGTCAGCCGCAGCTCATCGGCTGCCTTCAGCAAGCGTTCAAAGGAAAAATCGCTGGCATAGGCGCCCTGCTTTTGCAGGTTCTCCAAATGCACGCGTACGTCTTGTCCGTAACGCGCCAGTTGGTAGGGAAGTGCATCGGCATTCGCCAATCGCAACCCCATCACGCCAAATACTTGCTCCACCATGGGCCCCATGGTGAATGAGGGGTCAACAAAACGTTCGTAGAAGGCGAAGTTGTCGTTGTTGCTGTGATACAACGTGGGGCCTCCCGTGCCCCCGCTCCACGAAGGGATACCCACGTGCATGTAAAACGCGATGTGGTCGGAACCGCCACCCAAATTTCCCACGCTGGGCTCCGTGCTACCGCGGCTGCCTGCCAGCCACACCTGGTAGAGCGACTTGGCCGAGTCAGGATACGTGACAGCCTTGCTGGCCTCCAATAGAAGTTCTTTCAACGTGGGGCTGGCCGAGCCGCCAAAACTTCGGCCACTGACGGCTGCATCGGCATTGAAGTAGGCCACGCCTTTGGCATTCAGTTCCTCGCGAAATTGTTCCACCCACTCGGTGGATCCGATGACCCCAAATTCTTCGGCATCCCAATGGGCGATCTTAATGGTACGCTTGGGTTTAACGCCTGCTTGCGCAAGTTTTCCCAGTGATTCGCTCAGCGACAAAAGCATAGCCGTGCCGCTGTTGGGGTCACAGGCACCAAAGTTCCAGGCATCGTAATGGCAGCCTGCCACGATCCACTCATCGGGAAACTCGCTGCCCATTAGCGTGCCCACCACGTTGTAGCATCGCTGCAATTTTTTTTCCTGCTTCACCATGACGCGCACGGTCAGGCCCCTGCCGCCTTCCAGCCGATACGTAAAGGGCAGGCCGCCTTGCCAACCTGCCGGCACCGGTTTGCCTTTCATTTGTGCAAAAATTTCTTTCGCGGAACCATACGGCAATGGCAATACGGGTATCGTGTGGAAGGCCACGTCAGACGGATTTTTTCGGACGATTTTCTTTTTGCCGTCCGTGGGCAGGGCGGGTTCAAAAGGGGTGAGCGGATCGCCCGTGAAATCCAGCGTGAGCAACGAGCCGCGCTGGATGGTGCTTTCATCGGGCTGGGGCCCTTCGGGATACACCAATCCCTTGGTATAGCCATTGTCGGCCGGGTCGGTGTAGATGATGAGCGCAGCGGCCCCCGCTGCCTGGGCATACTTGGCTTTGTAGCCGCGGAAGTTTCCGCCATAGCGGGCAATGACCACTTTGCCTTTGCACGATACATTGAGTGCGGCCAGCTTTTCAAAGTCTTCTTTGCGGCCGTAGTTCGCATAGACCACTTCGGCTGTTACATCGCCCGAGCCGGAGTAGGCATTCCACCCCGGCCCCAAGTCGGGGTGAGCGCTAAAGCGGTCTTCTGCGTAGATGTTTTCCATGTTGTTCAATGGCATCCGCTGGGGCAGCACCATCTCGGCCTTGACTTCGCCCGGGCCCACGGGCAGGTACAGATCGTAGGGGTAGAGGTCCACCTGCATGCCCGCTTGACGCATCACACTGGCCAGGTAGTCGCGCACGCGCTCGTTGGCTGGCGTGCCCGCCACGTGCGGTTCTTTCGTCAGGTTGATCAAGTGATTTTTGAACCGTTCGCTGCTTGGGTAGGAGAGAAACAGCTTTTCTGCCTCGGCTTGCCGCGCGGCCGAGGGCGCACTAAAGCCGCGCGGCTGCGCAGCCAGAAAAAACGATACCCCACTGCAGAGGACGAAGATGAGCGACTGTTTCATGGCTTGGTTGAGCGTGTTTTATGCCTAAAAATACGCGGGGCGTAGGGTTTCCAACCACCGACTGTCAAAAAAGTATTTTGATATAAGCCCGTTGTTTTGTTTGCAAAAACCAGGCGGAGCTTTATATTTGCAACATTGTTGCATAAATGATCTTGAAGGGCTGGCGGGTATGCTTTAAGGTTTGGGAGATTCTTTTGGTACTGCCCCCAGCCCTTTATTTATTGACTCGAAAATGATGGGACGCTTGCTGACGGTAATTTTTTTGGCCTTTTTTTCGTGGGGGTGGACGACCCAAGACTCCGTGGGCGAAGAGGGCTGGGATACCTTGGCGCGGGTGCCGTTTCATTCCAAGTTTTTCAAAGAGCACAACGAATACTTTTTGGTGCCCACCTTTCATTCCGGCATCCGCGCACGCGAGGGGAAGGAAATCACGTTGAAGGGACACTTCATGCCATTTGATTTGCCCGACAAGTCAATCATCCTGTCTAAATACCCGTATGCCGCCTGTTTTTTTTGTGGCGGGGCCGGGCCCGAATCGGTAGCGGAGGTCGTCTTTGCCTCGAAGCCCCCACGGTTCAAGGCTGATCAAATCATTACGGTGAAAGGCAAATTGAAGTTGAACGACAACGATGTCAGCCATCTCAATTTTATTTTGACCGAAGCAGAATTAATCAAGTAACTACGTAACGACTTCGTACCATGAACATCCGTCACCTATTCCTGCTGCCGTTGCTTTGGCTGGCTGCCTGCGGGGGAAGTAAAGAAAACCCGATGATGAAAGAAGCCGCGGCCATCCACAACGAGGCGGTGGCCCTGGCCGCCACGCTCGAAGAGCGCATCCACGCGCTGCAAGCCGACACTACGGCCGGTGTCTCTCCCGATTCCATTGCTGCGTGGAATGCGGCCATCAAACTGTGGGAGAGCGACCTGGTGGAAGTGCCCGGCAATGAAGATCATCACCACCACGATCATGGCGAAGGCGAACACCACGACCATCACCATCACGAAGCACCGCCTAACGTAACGCCCGAAGAGATGCTCACCATTCAGAAAGAACTAAAGGCGCGCCTCGAAGCCATTGCCCAGCGCATCCCCCGCTAACCTCCCGTCATGCTCTCGCTCACCAAAAAGAAGTTGCCCGTCACCGTGCTCAGTGGTTTTTTGGGTGCCGGCAAAACCACGCTGCTCAACCACGTGCTCAACAACCGCGAGGGACTGCGTGTGGCCGTGATCGTGAACGATATGAGCGAAGTGAATATTGATGCCCGGTTGGTGGAGAGCGGGGTAAGGCTGTCGCGCACAGAGGAGAAGTTGGTGGAGATGAGCAATGGCTGCATCTGCTGCACGTTGCGCGAAGACCTGATCCGCGAAGTGGAAGTATTGGCCAAGCAAAACAAGTTTGACTATCTGCTGATCGAGAGTACGGGCATCTCCGAACCCATTCCGGTGGCGCAAACATTTAGCTTTGCCACAGGCGAAGAATTGTTGGACTTGACGCGGATGACACGGTTGGATACGATGGTGACGGTGGTAGATGCTTTTAACTTTTTCAACGACTTTGGCAGTGCCGATACGCTGCTGGCACGAAAGCTGACCGATGACAACGAGGATCAACGCACGATCGTTAATTTATTGACCGAGCAGGTTGAGTTTGCCAACATCATCGTGTTGAATAAGACTGATTTGGTTTCGGCCGAGCAGTTGAAGGTACTAACGGGCGTGTTGATGAAGTTGAACCCGGATGCCCGACTGATCGAGTCGTCTTTTGGTCACATACCGCCCAAGGCCATCTTGAATACCAAATTGTTTGACTACGAGAAGGCGCAACAGGCGGCCGGATGGATCAAAGAGTTGAATAACATTCATACACCCGAAACGGAGGAGTACGGCATTTCTTCGTTTGTGTTCCGCGACTACCGGCCCTTTCACCCCCAGCGGCTGTGGGATTTTGTGCAGGAGTGGCCCGGCAACATTGTGCGAAGCAAGGGGATTTTCTGGTTGGCCTCGCGGCCCAACGAGGTGTTGCTGTGGAGCCAGGCGGGCGGCTCCACCCGGGCCGAGCAGTACGGCCGCTGGTGGGCTTCGGTGCCGCTGCGCGACCGGGCCAACAGCCAGGCATACCTTGACAATCAAGACTTCATCATGAAGAAGTGGGATAAGCAATGGGGCGATCGCCTCCATGAGTTGGTCATCATCGGGCAGCAACTTGATCGTGAAAAGGTGACCCAACAACTGCGCGCCTGCCAATTAACCGATGCGGAGGTGGAGCAGTTTCAAAAAGGCTACACCTTTACCGACACGTGGCCGATTTGAGGAATCTCTAATGCGGCAACCGATGGCGCCAGGCACCGTAGCAGTACGTGCCCGCCAGCGCACTGAGCAACACCAGCACGGCCGCCCCGAAGCCCAGGCCGACCTGCGCAAAAATAGGGCCGGGGCATGCGCCTGTCAGGGCCCAGCCCACGCCAAACAACAGTCCCCCGATGGGCACTCCCCGGTGAAACGGTTTTTTCGTGATCGTGATTGGTTCACCCGTCAGTGTTTTCATGCGCGATTGACGCAGCAGCCACGTGGTGAGCGCACCCGTGACCACAGCCGAGCCAATGACTCCGTACATGTGGAACGACTGGAAGCGGAACATTTCCTGAATGCGGTACCACGAAATCACCTCGGCTTTGATGAGCACGATGCCAAAGAAAAAACCCACCAACAGGTACTTTGCCAGGGCCGCGGGGCGGGGCGTGTGGTGGGCGGTTGGCTGTTGGGTGGCGGTTGCGGAAGAAGGCGTAGCGATCATAAACGAAGAAGGTAAGGAAGAAGAACGTTGGCACTCAAAATGCCTCCGGCCATGAAGGCGAGGGTGGCTACCAGCGAAGGCCATTGCAGGGTGCTGAGGCCGTTGATGGCGTGACCGGACGTGCAACCACCGGCATAGCGTGTACCAAAGCCTACCAAGAAACCGCCCACGACCAAGATCAGGAAGCCGCGCAGCGTGGTGGCCGATGACCACGAAAACAATTCGTGAGGCAGAAGAGCTGACTGCGGGGTGATGCCATAGCCCGCCAATTCATGGACTAATGCCGGCTGCACCACCACCGCCTCGGTGGGCAGCATCGACAAAAAAGTACCGCTCAAGACCATCCCCGCCACGAACGCCAAATTCCAGCGCTCCGCCTTCCAGTCATAGCGGAAAAAGGAAAGGCGTGTGGGCACAAGGGCCGCGCACAGGTGGCGCAGGTTGGAGGATAGCCCAAAGGGCTTATTGCCGAGCAGGAGTAACAAAGGCACCGTGAGGCCAATGAGCGGCCCCGCGATGTACCAAGGCCAGGGTTTGGATAGCATGCAAGTAGCGTTGAGTCAATACGTTCGGGTTAACAACTGATAATTCTGTTTGTTGCTGCCCCAGTGGTAGCCCAGTGAAAAGGGCAGGGGCAAGCGAGGTCCTGCCCGGTAGGCCGAGTCCAGGTCTTTCTGATGTTTGTCTTCGCTGAAGTCTTTTACCGGCCGGGTGTATTCGCCATACAGCCTCACCTGCCAGGCTGTGTCGTGCTTCACCCACCGGTAAGGAATGCCGGTGTCGTCCTGAAAAATAGAGGCACTTTGTTGCAGCAGCATCTGGCGGATGTCAGCAAAGCTGCTCAGGTGCATGAGGTAAGAAGCCGACTTGACAAACGTATTGTACGAGCCCCGTTGTTGTAAAAAGCGCAAGAACTCCGGCCGTTCTTTTAGCCCCTGGTTGGAAATACTGATGCTGAAATAGTACACGGTTTTTACCGCTTGGCTTTCGCGATGGCGGAGCACAAACTTGACCCCCGGGGTCTTTTGCCAGTGGAGCTTTCGGGCCTCCATGGGCACAGCCGCGCCCGCGCTGTCTACGGTGATGAACTCGCGCGTCACTACTTCAAAGCCCGCCCGTTCCATAAAAAAGTAAAGCGGTGGCAATACACCTTTGATGATCTTCAAGTCCTTTTTCATGTGCGTGGTGATGAAGTAGCTTTTGTGGAAGATGTCGCGCAGCGACCGCCCCAGGCTATCCAAAAACTTATCGCGATCAACCACCGACAGGGTATCGAGCGGAGGGATTTCCGTCACCGGCTCCAAAGCCGCCAACACATACTCGGGGGCATCGGGGTACAGGTAGTAGGCATGCAGGAAGTCCGGACCGGAGAAAGGGTAAAACACGGGCAAGGTGGCCACATGCGTGTGCGAAAAGACAGAATCCTGCCACTGGCTTATCTTTTTTAACCGGGTTTCATGCATCGTCTCCCAGCTCTCGTCCATCGACTTTCGAAAGTCGATCCAATAGCTGTCGGCTTGAAGGCGGCTATAGGCGTTGGAATCCAGTTGTGGGAGCCCGGCTATGAAACGGGCCATTTGGTCCAGGGCCGTGTCTTTGGGCACGATCACGTCCGGAGCCGACATCAGGGAGTCGCGGGGGAGAATGGCCGTGTCGGCTTGGGCCAGACGGTCGGCAGGCAGAGGCATTTCGGGTGGGCGCGGAGGGGTGCAGGCAGCCACCGCGACAGCCACCGCCAGAAACGTACGCTTCATGGAGGGGAGGTAGGTTGGTTTTTGGGTCGAACGGCAAAATAAACCAAAAGTCCGGGTATCATCGTAGCCAGCGAATAGAGGATGATGCGGGGGTCATCGGAGGTCACGTAGTAAATCATCCAACCGGTACACACCGTGAATACGATGGGGGGCAGCGGGTACAACGGTACGGTGAAGGGCCGCGCAGCCGCGGGGTAGCGCTGGCGAACCCAGAAGATGCTCAGCACCGTGAGCATGGAAAAGATGGAAAGGCTGATGGAGATGTACTGGATGATTTCCTTAAATGAACTGACGAGGACGAGAAAAATCGCCCAGCCGGCTTGTGTGGCAATGGCCAGAAAAGGCATGTGATACCGGTTTTTGGCGGCAAACCATTTCATGGCCGGGTAATCTTCGCCCATGGCTTCAAACACACGGGGGCCGGCAATGGTCATGGCGCTGAGCGTGCTCAGCAACGCGATGCTAAACAAGGCGGAGAAAAGCGCACCAGCCGTTGGCCCAAAGAGTTTGTAGGCCACCACATTGCCGATGTCGTTTTGCCCGGCCAGCTCATCAAAGCGGGCGGTGTAAAGAAACATGGCGTTGAGCAACAAGTAAATGACCACTACGACACACGTGCCGGTGATGAGCGAACGCGGCAGGTTGCGCACCGGGTTTTCGAGATTGCCGGCAATGTAGGCCGCGGCATTCCACCCCGTGTAGGCATACACCACATATACTAATGACACGGCAAAGCCGGCACTGGCCATCAGCGCCCCATCGCCAGGCTGAGGCCAGAAGGATATCCCCGAAAGGGAAACAGACGAGACAAAAAACGGAGCGATGCAAAAAAAGAGGATCAGGCTGATTTTAAGTGTGGTGAGGATGGTTTGGGCAATGCCGCCTGTGCGCACACCAAACCAATGGATGGCGGACACCAATGCGATGGATAGTACCGCGGTGATCGTGGAATCAAACGGCAGGATCACATGCGAGTATTCGCCAATGGCCAGGGCCACGGCCGAAATGGCACCCGCAAAGCCGACCAACATGCTCACCCAGCCCGCCACAAAACCCAGGGCCGGGTGCATGACGGTGCCGAGGTAAAGATATTCCCCGCCCGATCGTTTGAGCGTGGTGGCCACCTCGGCATAGGTGAGCGCACCTGACAGTGCCACCACCCCACCCACCAGCCACAGCGAGAGGATGGCGAAGCCGGAGGGCAGCGGCCCCACCTGATAGCCCAGCGAAGTGAATACCCCCGTGCCCACCATGTTGGCGATGACGAGGGCAATGCCGACTGCGAGCGAGTATTTTTTTTCCAAAGCGGCTGGGTTGGATTGAGGGCGAGAAGATGCGAAGTTTTTTTGGAAGGCAAATGACCGGGGGTGCGCACCGCAACAAAAAAGCCCCGCCAACGGGTGGCGGGGCTTCTGTCTTTCCACGGGGAAAAACTTACATCTTCTTCGGCACGACAACCTTGTTGGTCATGTGTACCACCCCATTGCTTACCGCAACATCGGGGTTGGTTACTTCGGCTCCGCCAACATATACTTTGCCGTCCTTGATGGACACTTTCAGCTTTTCGCCCTGAAGCGTGGTCAGGTCTTGGCCATCTTTCAGGTCGGCCGCTTTAAAGGTGCCGGCCACTGCGTGGTACTTCAGCACGTTTTGCAACTTGCTTTTGTTTTCCGCCTTCAGCAGCATGTCTACCGTTGATTGAACGGCCGCAAAGGCATCGTTGGTAGGGGCGAAGAGCGTAAACGCATCCGACCCGTTGAATGCTTCTGCCAGCTCGCCAGCCTGCAACGCAGCCAACAGCGTGCTCAGGTTGGGGGTAGCCATAACAAACTGGGCGATGGGCTTGGGCAGCGCAGCGATGGAATCAGCCACGCGCTTGGCTTCCGCGGCCGCTTCCGCAATGGAGTCCGCTACACGGATGGAATCCAACCGTGCTTTTTCTTTCGCAGCCTTGTCGCCACAGCTGGTGGCGCCTACTGCCAGTAGCCCAAAGAGGGCTACAATGAGGATTGATTTTGTGTTTTTCATAGTTTTTCGTGTTTTCAGGCCGCGAAAATAAGCCTTCGAAGCCTAAGCAAGAACCGCCAACCACAAATTTTGTTTGGCTTTTCGATTTAATTCATTTGCACGCGGTGAGTCGCAAACACGGTATTGTCCTTGCCGCGTATCTCAAACGTGATGTTCGGGTGGGGGCCACCCCAATCAATGCGGATCAACCCAAAATTCTTTTGGATGATTAAATCGCTGACCCGGTGGCGATTGGCCTCCGCTTCGGCCTCGCGCCACGTGTGCGTTAGTCCGCTGGACGTGAAATCGTACAGGGGATAGGGCAGCCCCGGTACCGCCAGGCGGGAGATTTCCGCAATGTGGCGGTCGCCACTTAATAAAAACACGCGCTTGTCTTTGTGTTTGATCAGAAGGTTAAAAAGCCGTGCCCTTGCCTGAGGGAAATTGGCCCATTTCTCAAACCGATGCTCTTCCGAGAGGATTTGGATGCTGGAGTTGACGAAGATGATGGCTGCCCGGCTGGTGGCCAGTTGCTGATCCAGCCATTGCCATTGTGCCTCGCCCAGGATGTCGCCCTCGGTGGCTACGTAGCGGTAGCGTCTTTCGTTTGTCACCGAGTCGATCGTGTACGCCCGCTGCACGGTGTCGCGAAAAAAGCGGGTATCCAGGTTGATGATGTGCACCTGTCTTTTGCCTTTGCCCACGTGGTGGCTGTTGTAGAGGCCCTCGTGTGTCCACACCTCATGGGTGGGCCCAAAGCCCAAAAATTCGGCCGCCAGTTTTTTGCTGGCATACCGTTGTGTGTAAAATCTGCCAGCGTCATTGTGGCCGTAGTCGTGGTCATCCCACGTGCCCGTTACCGGCATGGTCTGAATCAGCCGTTGGTAGCTGGGGCGACTTTTTTGCTTGTCGTATTTGGTTTGCAGCTCCGTCAGGTTGTGTGTGTCGCCATAGATATTGTCGCCTCCCCAAATCCACAGGGTGGGCTGTTGGGCGACAATGTCATCCCAAAGTTGATTTTCGTTGTTTTGGTGCGCACACGAGCCGAAGGCAATGACGGTTTGCGATTGGGCCAGAGCAGTGCCGATGACGAGGCAAAGGAGCAGCGTAGATAAATGCTTCATGTGATGTAAGGAATCCGAAAGATAGGGCAAGCACGCTTTTGTGGGAGCAAGCCAGTGTTAAATTATTGTTTTGTTGGGTCCGGTTCTACCCAATCAAACAAATAGTGGTCTTCATAGGATATATCAAACGCCTGTAGCAGTGCGAGATACTCCTCTCTGAAGCGGGTTTTTTGGTGGTGATTTTTCTGATTGTTGATGTATTGGATAACGGTTGGCAGTTGTGAATGACCGTATGAAAAGGCTCCAAAGCCCTCTTGCCAATTGAATTTAGATGGCGATAGCTTTCGGTTGTTGATAAGTTCATTAGACGATTTCTTGACTTCGCGTACCAGATCAGAAAGACAGCATGCCGGCTTCATGCCGATCAACCAGTGTATGTGGTCGGGCATGCCATTGATGGCCAGCATTTTTTGTCCTTTTCGTTGTACGATGCCTCTTATGTATTTGTACAAAAGTTCTTCATGTTGGGGTGAGATCAGGCTTTGCCGTCCGTGGACGGCAAATACAACGTGACTATATATTTGGGAGTAGGTAGACATGTAATTTTTACAGGGAAGATAGCTCTTTTTTGGTTGTGATAAATCCATTGGTTGAATGCCGTTCGACCCCTCCGGGGTCGGTCTTAATACGCGAAAACGTTTCTATACAGATGGCACCCCGTTGGGGTGCTGGCATCGCTTTTAGAATAAGCTGGTTTTCTTCGATGCCCGCGGCTCGAAAGTACCAGGCAGGGTATTCGAAGTTTTTTTGTTAGACGATGGATTTTTGATTGTGTGTGTCGCACCTCAGCGGGGTGCCATGTTTACAGAATAGGCATGGTTTTCTTTGATACCCGCGGCTGGAAGGTACCGGACAGGGTATCCGAAGTGTTTTGTTAGATGACGGACTTTTTTGGTTGTTTGTGGTGCACCCCATCGGGGTGCCATGTTTATAGACCAAATGTTATTTTTTTTCGATGCCAGCGGCATCGCACAGGTAGGTGCAGGGTAGTCAGCCTTTGATGATAAACCATCAAGGGACATTTAGTTCTCAAAACAATCTTCTACCGCCTGCCGTCATAGATCAGGTTGTTGGCATATAACTCTTTTCGTGTCTCCTCTCCGGGGTCGTTTCGAATCCGCCATAAGATGGTTAGAAAGACGGTCTACGCTTGGTCAGTAGCGATGATCATTCAGATGTAGTTAGTCCACCACGCCCGCGCATTCACGTGGGCGGTGTTTTATTTTAGCGTGTGGCACCCCAGCGGGGTGCCATGTTTATAGAACATATATCGTTTTTTGTCGATGCCAGCGGCATCGCACAGCCGTTGGTTCTCAAGGCTAACATGTTTGATTATCAGTGCGCCAGCCTCATCTAGATTTTTTTTGAACGCGGAGTGCGGTCATCCATCAAAATCCCGTTGTCTTTGGCACCAATTAGCCCTATTTTTCACCTTTCTTTCCAAGTCATGAATAAACTTGTCTTTTGCCTGATTTTTATTGCCGGGGCCGCGCTGGCGCAGGTTCCGGATTCCACGTACATCAAACAACACTACGATAAGCTGGAGGTGCCGATACCCATGCGCGATGGCGTAAAGCTTTTTACCTCCATTTACGTTCCAAAGGACAAAACCAAAAAATACCCCATGCTCATGCAGCGCACCTGCTACAGCGTGGCCCCGTATGGCAAAGATAAATTCAGGCGGGCACTGGGTCCTTCCCGCTTTTTGATGCGCGATGGCTACATCTTTGTGTACCAGGACGTGCGCGGCCGCTGGATGTCGGAAGGCGTGTTTGACAACATGACGCCCAACATTCCCGGCAACGATCGCAAAAACAAGACTGCTGTTGACGAAGCGAGCGACACGTGGGACACCATCGACTGGTTACTGAAAAACGTGGCCAACCACAACGGCCGGGTGGGGCAGTGGGGCATCTCATACCCCGGCTTTTACACCGCGGCCGGCATTCCCGATGCGCATCCTGCCTTGAAGGCCTCTTCGCCACAGGCTCCCATTGCCGATTTTTTCTTTGACGACTTTCATCACAACGGGGCGTTGTTGCAGAGCTACATTGCCGCCTTTGCCGTTTTCGGCTACCAGAAAGACAAGCCCACCACCGAGGCTTGGTACACCGACCCGATGGCGCGGTTTCGCGAGCAGAAAATTGCCGATGGCTATGAGTTCAACCTGCGCCAGGGGCCGCTGAAGAACTTCACCGAAAAATATCACCACGACAACTTCTTTTGGCAACAAATAATCGAGCACCCCAACTACGATGCCTTCTGGCAAAAACGGAATTTACTTCCCCACCTGACCAACGTTAAGCACAGCGTGATGACCGTGGGCGGCTGGTACGATGCCGAAGACCTGTACGGCCCGCTCAACATCTACAAAAAAATTGAAAGCGGCAGCAAGGACGCCTACAACACGCTGGTGATGGGGCCCTGGAGCCATGGCGACTGGGCGCGTGAAACGGGCTTTCAGGCCGTTAACCACATCTACTTTGGCGACAGCATTTCTACGTTTTATCAACGCGAAGTGGAGCGCGAATTTTTCCACGCGACCTTGAAAGAAAACCGCCAGCCCAACCTGCCCGAAGCGCTGATGTACGACTGTGGCTTGAAAGAATGGAAACGCTTTGCGGAATGGCCGCCCAAAGACATACCACCGGTCACGCTCTATTTCGATGCCAACGGTAAGCTGTCGGTGAACACGCCCACTCCGGCCGCAGCCGTGTTTGACTACGTCAGCGATCCGGCCAAGCCCGTTCCCTACACCTCGCAAACAGAAGGATTGGTGTTTACCCCGCGCAGGTTTATGACCGATGACCAGCGCCAGGCCGCCCACCGGCCCGATGTGCTCACCTTTCAAACCCAGCCGCTGACGGACCCCGTTACGTTGGCGGGGGAGATCCTGGCCAAGTTAAAGGTGGCGATCAGCAGCACCGATGCTGATTTTGTGGTAAAGCTGATTGACGTATATCCGCAAGACCATCCCGCATACAAGCACAACCCGGCCAACATCGTCATGGGCGGCTATCAGCAATTGGTACGTCACGAAGTTTTTCGCGGGCGCTTCCGCAACAGTTTTGAAAAACCCGAACCGTTTGTGCCCCACCAACCAACCGATGTAAATTTTGCGTTACAGGATGTGTTGCACACGTTTAAAAAAGGCCATCGCATCATGATCCAGATCCACAGTACCTGGTTTCCGTACATCGATCGCAACCCGCAGAAGTATGTGGACAACATCTACAAGGCCAACGAGGAAGACTTTATCAAAGCCACCATACAGGTTTTTGGCCAGTCGAGGGTGGAGGTAGGAAAGCAGAAGTTGGACACCCCATTGGATGCTACCCGGAAATAAAAACCGGAGGATGATTAACCGTTGAACAAGAGACGATGAACACGTGAAAATGAAAAGAACACTATTGATTTTGGCGATGGCGTTGGCCACCGTATTGGCAGAGGCGCAGTTCAAGAATATCCAGATCGCGGTGCACAAGCCAGGCATGCGTTACGCACCGGTGGAGCCCAGTATTGTGATCAACAAAAAGAACCCGGATAATATCGTTGCGGGGGTGGTGCTGGACCGAGCCATCCACACACACGATGGTGGCCTGTCGTGGCAGGAGACGGTGCTGCAATCTCCTTTCGGTGTCTATGGCGATCCCGCCTTGGTGTCGGATGCCAAGGGGAACATGTACTTTTTTCACCTGGCTGACCCCAGTGGGCAAGGGCGCAGCAACGATGCCTGGCTCGACCGCATTGTGGTGCAAAAGTCAACCGATGGGGGCAAAAGCTGGGATGAGGGCAAGTCCATCGGACTCAACCCACCCAAAGATCAAGATAAGCCATGGCCCGCGGTGCACCCCAAAAAATCGCAGGTGGCCGTTACGTGGACGCAGTTTGACAAATACGGCTCTACCGATCCGGCCTGTCACTCCAATATCCTGTTTAGTCAATCAAGTGGCAAAAAGTGGTCGAAGCCGGTACAGATCAATCAAAACCCAGGCGACTGTGTGGACGATGACAACACGGCCGAAGGGGCCGTGCCCGCCATTGCCATGGATGGAAAGATGTATGTGGCCTGGTCTAACGGGGGATACATTTACTTTGATCGTTCCTTCAACGGAGGGGAAACGTGGCTGACCAACGATTTGGTGGTGGCCGAGCACAAAGGCGGCTGGAGCATGAACATCCCCGGATTGGATCGCTGCAACGGAATGCCCGTGCTGATGGTGGACAACAGCCCTTCGCGCATGCAGGGTACCTTGTTTTTGGTGTGGGCCGACCAGCGCCACGGAGCAGACGACACCGACATCTGGTTTAGCCGCTCAACTAACTATGGCGACTTATGGACACAGCCCGTGCGCATCAACAAAGATGGGCCGGGCAGACATCAGTTTTTGCCCTGGATGGCGGTGGATCAGACCACCGGCTACCTGTACATCGTGTACTACGACCGCAGGGCGTACGAGGACAATCAAACCGATGTGTACTTGGCCTATTCCACCGATGGGGGATCTACCTTTTCAGAAGTGAAAATCAGCGAGAGCCCCTTTGTGCCCACGCCCGACAAATTCTTTGGTGATTACAACAACATCTCCGCCCACAAAGGCGTCATCGCGCCCATTTGGACGCGCATGGACAACCGGGAGAGCAGCGTGTGGACAGCGGTGATCAAACAAGATCAGTTGGTGAAAAAATAGGCTCTACTTTCAAAAGGCCATATGAGAAATGTCTTAGTTGCATTAATCGTTGTTTGTTTTGTTCCAACCGTTGTGTTTGCTCAGCACCAACAAACAGAGAGCCCATCTCAGCGGTTAACATTTTCGGCAAGAGCCGGAGCAAGCCTAAACCAGTTCAGGGGCACGTCTACCTACACTTTACCCTTTGAGGGGAGTGCCAGAGATTACAAGCTACTACAAGACCATCAATGGGGTTTCAACATTGCCGGAATGATGGATTACAGGTTATCGAAACGATTTTCATGTGTGAGTGAATTAGCTATTTCGTTTGAAGGTGCGCACTCCGAAACAGAAAGGCTCTATAATTCTTCGGGAGATTTTGAGTACACCCAGTATTCCTTCGAATTCACCAAACTAAATTTGCCAGTTATGCTTCGATATCACGTTTCAAAAAGGGTAAGTTTTGAAAGTGGTGTCGTGGCAGGTTTTTTCCTGAAAGCCAGCGGAGAGCAGGCATACGTGAATTCGTATTTGCTTAATCCGACAGTCTATACATTCAATCTGCTGCGCGGTGGCGACCTCTCGAAGCAGCGAGGATATCGAAATGAAAGAGGTGTCAACCCCGTGGATGCAAGCCTCGTTTTTTCGGTTACGTGGAACGTTTACAAAAAAATCTTTACCCAAGTTAGGTACACTTATACCCTTTCGTCAGCAGACATGAATCTGAATTTCGATGGCGCCCGCTTGAATTCAGACTTTCAGATGACGGGGTATCAGTTATTCTTCGGCTATCAGTTTTAACGCGGCATTCTGAACGGGCGGTCCTGCCATCTCACCTTTTTGCGACAATCGGTGCGGCCAAACAACTCTCGGGAATATCAAAAGCATCGACCAACGGCACCGCCTCTTGGCGGATGTCCCAGCACAGTTGGTTCACCATCTTGCGGATGGCTTTGGTCTTCACGCCTTCCATGTAGCCGTTTTCGAGATACCAGCCTTTGTTTTTCTCCAGTTGCGAGAGCGCAAACAACGCGCACAGTCGGGTCAGCACGGTTTTACAACCCGCATCAGCAACGCGCGCCACGGCAGCCTGAAATTGTTCCAGGATGATGCGCTCCACATAGGCTTGCCCCACTTCAATCAAATGATGCTGCGCCACGTTGAAGGCGTCAAACGAATCCATCCCCGATTCGATGTGGCGCTTGAGCCGCTTGGCAGCCGAGGTAAGAATGTCGCGTTCGCGAAAGCGAAAGGCATTCAAATGAAATTCCGGATCGAGTAAATGATCGTCATCGGTGTTGCGCACGATGAGCGGATTCATTTCGGAGAGGGACGTTTTGGCCTGGTTGCCCAGGTAGTTGAGCATGCCAAACAAGTTCATGTTGGCAAACTCCTGCTTGAATTCACTCAGCCGGCTTTTGGCCACCAATTGAAGCATCACCGTATTGTCACCTTCAAAGGTGGTATAAATGTCAGTGTCGTTTTTCAGGTCGTCAATCCGGTTTTCGGTCAGGTAGCCTTTGCCTCCGCAGGCCTCGCGGCATTGTTGCAGCGTGTGGGTGTTGTTCCAGGTGGCAAAGGCCTTGAGGCCAGCCGCCAGTGCTTCAATTTCCTGCATGTCTTCTTCGGTGCGCGACAGGAAGCGGTGCGTCAGGTAGCGCAATGAAAAATGTAAGGCATACACATTGGCCAACAACGGCATGAGCCTGCGCTGGTGCGAGCGGTAGTTCAGGATAGGCACTTCCTCACCGCCCTCCGGCCCAAACTGCCTGCGCTGGTCACTGTATTTGATGGCAATGGTCAGCCCCGTTTTAGACGTGCTCACGCTTGAGCGAGGGATGCCTATGCGCCCCCCCACCAACGTGCCGAGCATGGTGAAAAATCTTCGGTTGTCGCTGGCAATGGGACTGTCAAATTTCCCTTCGGCCGTAACCGAACTAAACCGATCCAGCATGTCGTCTTTCGGGATGACCACTTGGTTGAAGTAAATGATACCATTGTCTACGCCATTGAGGCCCATTTTGTGGCCGCAGTCTTCGATGGTAATGCCGGGCAATACCTTTCCGTGTGCATCGCGCAGGGGAACCACAAATGCGCTGACGCCATAATCTTTCCCATCAATGATCAGCTTGGCAAACACAGTAGCCATGCGTCCGTGCAGGGCGGCATTGCCGATGTATTCTTTGCGCGCTTGCTCATGGGGTGTGTGGATGGTAAACGTTTGGTTGGCGTGGTTGTACGTGGCGGTGGTTTCAATGCCTTTGACGTTGCTGCCGTGGTTCGTCTCGGTCATGGCAAAACAGCCGGGCAGTTCCAACGTGCCAATTTGTTTCAGGTATTTCCGATGGTGTTTTTCGGTGCCCAGGAAGTAAACACTCATGCCCCAAAGACCAAATTGGACGCCAAACTTGACCACTAAACTGATGTCGTGAAAACTCAGGGCTTCCATGGCCGCGAAGTAGGCCGCCATGTCGCCTTTGCCTCCGTATTCGTTGGGGTAGGCAATGTTGCCCAACCCTTGTTCAGCTAAGTAGTGCGCCCAGCGCAGCACCTGTTCGCGCTTGGTGCGCAGGTCCGTGGTGTCCGGGTACCGGAAGGCCGGGTCGCTGATGATGGTTTTTACTTTGCGGATGATGTCTTCTTCGCCTTGCTCGAGGATGCGCGTGAGGGCCGCCACCTCAAACGTGGTTTGGGTGGCCTGCCGGGCCGTGAGCGTGTCGCGGTGGCTATGAAAGTGATAGGCACCCTCCTGGCTGATGAAGCCCAGCGTTTGTTCAATTTGATCCAGTGCGGGTTTGGCCTTCTGTAACGTGGAGGGCACTTCGCCTTGTGTGTGGTGTTTGACCATGGCCATGCCCAAGTCCACCAGGCTTTGCTTTTGCGCGCTGCCGTTGGATATTTTCAAGATGGAATCTCGCCAATGGATGAGCTCTTGTGCAGTGGGCGGGCTGCCGGGGTTGATTTGTGACAGAAGAAAGTCGCGCTCTTCGTCCGTGAGCCATGACTGGCTGCGCAGCAGCCCCTTCATCGTTTCCACTTCGCTCGGTGTCAGCACCGAATCGGACCATACCGTATAAAACAGCGGCAGAAAGACATACAACGATGGATTTTTCCGGACAAGTGGTGATTCGAGCATAACGCAACGGTTTTATAGGTTTGAAAGATAGCAGGAAAGCAAGCAAAGTTCAAGGTGCCATACCTGCCGTTTTGAATTCAACGAATGTACGTTCTATGTTGGCCGTTCAAATGAGATTAGAACACCGTTAAAGACACGGGGGCGGCAGGCCCGAGTACGGCCTTGGCATCAGCGCCCGAGCGGGTTTTTCAGGAGGCGCCCAAAATTTAAAACAGAAACTGATAGGGTTTGACCGTTGAACCTCGAACTTTGAACCTCGAACTTCAGACGTTGAACCTTTTTCGATGAACGAACAACAGCATTGGGACACCCTCGCGCATAGCTATAACGATGAGATCTTTGATGTGTTTGCCAATGACCGGCTCCAACGGCTACCGCATTACTTTTCAAAACACGCCCGCGCGCACGGCACTGCCCTCGATTTTGGGTGTGGCAACGGCAAGGCTTTTCCGTTTCTTTCGCCCCGCTTCCGGCACGTCATCGGCATGGACATCTCAGGCGAGCTGCTGCGCGCGGCCGGCCAGCGAAAGGTTCCCAATGTGAAATTGGTGCGCGCAGACCTGAGCCGGAAAAACATCACCGTGCCGAAAGTAGAGTTCGTATTTTCGTGCAACGTGATCATGCTGCCCGAAATCGAAAAGAATGAGCAGATGTTTCGCAATGTGGCCAACGCCTTGAAACCGGGGGGCGCAGCCGTGCTGGTGGTGCCGTCTTTGGAGTCGGCTTTGTTTACGGCTTGGCGCATGATTGAATTGCACCGCCAGGAGGGCACACACGCGCGCGCCATCCCCCCGGCCGACTTGCACAGCTTTACCGGACACAAGCGCGATATCCTGCGCGGGCTGTTGCCCATCGATCGGGTGGTGACAAAACACTACCAAGAGCCGGAACTGCGCGTGGTGTTGCGCCAGGCAGGATTGCACGTCTCAATCATCGAGCGGCTGGAGTATGGCTGGGAAAAGGTTACAAAGTTTTGAGGTTTCGTTGAGACACGCAACTTTGTAACCTTTAACCTTTAAACCTTAAACCTTAAACCTTAAACCTTGAACTTTGAACCTTGAATTTTGAATCTCGAATTTTGAATCTTGAATTTCCCGAATCCTCCCCTATGACCCTTGACAAACTCCTCGGCATTGAGTACCCGATCATCGTGGCGCCCATGTTCTTGATCTCCAACACCAAAATGATCAAAGCTGCGCTCGCCAACGGGGTCACGGCTGCTTTTCCGGCTCTCAATTATCGAACGGACGCAGAATTGCGAGCCGCCATTGCCGAGATCAAGGCATTTTCCGATAAACCGTTTGGCGTAAATCTGATCGTGAACAAATCCAACCCCAAGTACAGGCCACAGTTAAAAACACTGTTGGAAATGCGCGTGGACTATATTATCACTTCGTTGGGAAACCCGAACGAAGTGATTGAGCAATGCAAGCCGTTGGGCATAAAAGTTTTTTGCGATGTAGTGGACTTGGCCTATGCCAAAAAAGTGGAGGCGCTGGGCGCGGATGGTATCATTGCCGTCAACGCGCGGGCGGGCGGGCATGCGGGCAACATCTCGCCCCGCGAACTTGTCACAACGTTGCGCGCGCATTGTTCAATTCCCATTATCTGTTGGCGTGGGGGGCCGCGGGCGTTTCGGTGGGCACAATCTTCATTGCATGCCAGGAGGCGGATATTTCACCCGAATACAAGCAAGCCATGGTTGACTATGGCGAAAAGGACATCGTGCGAACCACCAAGCTCTCGGGTTCGGCCCTCACGGTCATCAACACGCCCTATGTGCAGCAGTTGGGCACCAAGGCCAATTGGCTCGAATGGATTTTGAACAACAACAAAACATTGAAAAAGTACGCCAAGTTGCTGCTCGCCTATGTTGGCATGAAAAAGGTGGAAAAGGCCGCCTTTAGCGCCACCTACAAAACTGTTTGGTGTGCCGGCCCCGCCATCGAACACGTGAAGAGCATCCGGCCCATGGCCGACATTGTGCGGTCGCTTACCGCGGAGTTGGCAGCCGCGAAGAATCGGTGAGGTGATGGGTCTGGATGTGTTTATCCATCCACCGGTGCGCCACTTCGCACGCCACGCGCGTGTTGTCCTCTTCCAAACGCTGCTCATCGTTGGGCCGCAGCACCCAAAACGACTTCGCCCCGAGTACCTCGGCTCCGCTGGCGGTCAGCTTTTTGATCAGGTGCTCCTCCGCTTCTTCGGTGGAGCCGGCACCCAGCGCGAGGGCGAAACACTTTTTGCCCGTAAGGGCGCACCGATCGATGGCATCCGTCACCGCCCAATCCGGACGCCAGTTGTACGTGTTGGCGAGGAACACGAATACCTCGGCCTCTTCCGTGTGGTCGGGCAGTGCCGCCACGGTGGCTACCGTCACGCGCCAGGGGTATTGCGCCCAAGCCTTCGCGCATGCCTCCGCCAGCTGACGGTCTAAGTCGTAAATGGGATCGGGATCATAGATGATCCACACCTGCCGCTGATGGGTTTCATTAAGTTGGTAGCGCATGGCTGCACCGGGGCGTTGTACCCACAGGGTGAGTCCGATCCAGACCACCGAAAGGGCGATCAGTGTGTACAGGCTGATTTTGAGAGCTCGTTTCATGGCGTTGTTGTTTACACCCGAAAATTGGTTCAGCGCTCGCGTCCGCACTATGACTTTTGAACGTCTCCGCCCTGACTTTCGTCAGGCTTCGCCCGGTATCGTTGACCATAGAACACCCCCGGAATGTTCAGCGGATCACTCAAGACTTTTGATCACCAACTTCCGAAACTCCACTTCCGCGCCCTCGGCCTGCAGGGCGATTTGTCCTTTGGTAGCGGTGGCGCGGCTGCCATGGTTCACGAGTATGTCATTCACCCACACCTTCACGTCATCGCCCCGGCATTCGATGGCTACGTGATTCCATTCGCCCACGGGCCGTTCGCTGCCGTCCGTCAGGTTGATGATTCTTCGCTGTTTGTCTTCCGTCACACCCCATTGGTCGCGTGGGCCGCGTCTGGTTTCCATGTCGGGCACCGCAATGTTTTCGGCAATGCACCAGAAGTCGCCTGCGTTTTCATGCATCAACTGCACTTCGATGGATTGCGGGAACATGCCGTACAAGGCACGGGGCGTAGAAGCATGCACCAACACCCCGCAGTTGCCCGGCTCGCCTGCAAAGCGGTAGTCCAGCTCCAGCCGGTAGTTCGAAAAGACAGAGTCGGTGATGAGGTGTCCGTTGGGAGTACCCAGGCTCACCAGCTTGCCTTCGCGCACGAGGAAGGGGGCATTCAACGTGGAGTCTTTTTCCCGATCGGGCACGTCCATGTGCCAGCCCGTGAGGTCTGTGCCGTTGAACAGGGAAGTAGGGGAGGTGCCGGGCCGTTGGCAGGCGATCAGCAAGCCACCCGCAGCGGCTGCCAGCAACGCCACGGTGGAGCTGCGCAAAACGAGGGTGTACGTCATCAGGAGGCAATACGGAATTAATCGTGGTCTTCTTTTCAAAACTGCTAACTTTCCAGCTAAAGATACGTGGCGATCCGCAAATTTCATCGACAAGTTGTGCGCTTGCGCATGGCCGTTGGCCAACGGCTGGCCAACCATTCGCGCCATGCCATTAAAGTGGCCGTCCATCGCGTGTACAACCTTTCGCAGGTGCTCATCCCGCTGTTGGTTTTGGCCAACCTGGCGCTGATTATTTTTGATTTTGGGTTTCACCCGTTCCGCACGGTGGATCGTGATTTCTATCAGGGGTTGAGTCTGTTGCTGCGCGTGCTGTTTTTTTTGATGACCGTTCGTTTTTTAGCCGAGTGGAACGAACGCGTGAACGCCCGGGCTCATGTTTTTAGCGCGTTGCTGGTGGTGCTGACGGGCGTTGCGGTAACGTTGTGCTGGCGGTTGGGCCAACCCGAACCTGACGCAGCCACCTTCTGGCGCGATAAGCTGCTGTTGTACGCTGCGGGGGTCTTTCTTTTTTTATCGGAACTTTCCGTATTGCTCCGGTTTGTGTACCGCAGACGTGTCAATCCCTCCTTTCTTTTTGTTTTCAGTTTTGTGGCGCTGATCGGGGTGGGTGGGTTGTTGCTGCTGTTGCCCACGGCCACCACCTCAGGCATCTCGTTTTTGGATGCCCTGTTTACCTCGGCCAGTGCCGTCTGTGTTACGGGCCTCACGGTAGTTGATACCGCCACCGCTTTTTCCGGCACCGGCAAACTCATTTTACTGGTCTTGATTCAAATCGGGGGGTTGGGCATCATGACGTTTACCGGGCTGCTCACCTACCTGGCGGCCGGATCGGTTTCGGTTCAAAATCACCTGGCGCTAACCAGTATGGTCAACACCAACCGCGTGGGCAGCATCATCAGCGTGGTCTCGCGCATCGTGTGGGTTACGCTGGCCTTTGAGGGGGTGGGGGCGATGATCATCTACAGCACCTTTGATGCCTCTCACTTCGCGCGCCCGGTCGATCATTTGTTTGTGTCCGTTTTTCATTCGGTGTCCGCTTTTTGCAATGCCGGGTTTTCGACCTTTTCGCTGGGTTTGTACGATCCGCTGCTGCGGTACAACTATCCGCTGCAAAGCGCGATTGCCGTGCTGGTGGTGCTGGGCGGCATGGGCTTTCCGATTGTGTTCAATATTTTTTCATTTGCGCGGCAGCGTCTGGAAAATTTGGTTCGCAGGCTGGCGGGCGTGCCCGCGCGCGAGGCTTCTACCCGTTTGTTGCAGGTCAACTCGCGGCTGGCGTTGGCCACTACCGTGGCGTTATTGGCCGTGGGGTTTGGTTGCTACCTGGTTTTTGAATGGAATGCCACGCTGCGCGATCATTCCAGTTGGGTGGGCAAGTGCACGACCGCCTTTTTTGGGGCCGTTACCCCGCGCACCGCGGGCTTCAATACGGTAAACATGGCCGAGCTCACGCTGCCCACCATCATGATCTATCTCTTGTTGATGTGGATCGGTGCCTCGCCCGGCTCCACCGGGGGCGGTATCAAAACCACTACGGCCGCGGTAGCGTACTTAAACCTGCGCAGCGTGATCCTCGGCCACACGCGCACCGAGGCGTTTCGCACGCAGATTTCCGACAGCTCCATTCAGCGGGCGTTTGCGGTCATGGCGCTCTCCTTGTTGGTCATTGGCCTCGCGGTGCTGATCATCTCCGCCAATGACGTGGAGAAGGGGCTGCTGCCCATTTCGTTCGAAGTCTTTTCCGCGTACAGCACCGTGGGCCTGTCGTTGGGCATCACCGCGGGGCTTTCGGCCGCCAGCAAATCCACGTTGATCGTGGTCATGCTGGTGGGGCGGGTGGGTGCGCTCACCTTGCTCATGGCGTTGGTGCGCCAGGTGAACCAGCCGCAGTATCTTTATCCGAAAGAAGACATTTTGTACTGAAACACGTTCGTCCACACTTATGAAATACATCGTTTTTGGCTTGGGAAATTACGGGGCGGCCTTGTCCACCAAGTTGGTGCAACGCGGCCACGAAGTGATCGGGGTAGACCACCAACTCGACCGGGTGGAGAAATGGAAAAACCAAATCACGCACACCGTAGCCATGGACGCCACCCGCAGGGAGGCCATCGAAACATTGCCGCTGCACGAAGTGGATGCCGTGATCGTGGCCATAGGCGAAAACGAAGGTGCCATTGTGATGGTGGCGGCCCTCTTGAAAAGCATCGGGGTGCCCCGCATCATCAGCCGCGTCACATCGCCTTTGCAAAAAACCGTGTTGGAGGCCATGAACTTAAGCGAGTTTGTATACCCCGAAGAGGAGGCAGCCGAGCGATTTGCCAACCAACTGAACATGCCCGCGGCCCTGGACTCCTACCGCATTACCGACCGCTATCAGGTGGTGGAAGTGTCCGTGCCGGGCCGCTTGGTGGGCAGCAAGGTTGCCCAGGCAGAGTTGGGCGACTACAAAGATTTGCACCTGGTGGCCGTGACGCACGCGGTCGAATCGCGCAACGTGTTGGGATTGACCGGACGAAAAAAGGAGGTGGCCTGCCGCCCCGGCCCGGATTTGGAATTGAAAACCGGTGATACCCTGGTGCTGGTCGGGCCTGTCTCCAGCATCGAGGCATTTGTAGAAGGATAGATTATTGCCACCTTTACTCAGCCGCGTACAGGTGGGGCGGGACAGGACAGGGGTGCGCGGCCATGTTCGACAAGAGATCACCAAACCGTTTTCGCCTATGAAATCATTGCTTTCATGTCTGGCGCTGTTGGCGGTGGCCTGCCACTCCAAAACCGTTTCAGAGCAACCCGCTGATTCCTCCGCCTTGATGTTTTCCGAGGTAGCGGAAGCATCGGCCGCCCCGTATGAGGGAACCTCGCAGGCCGCATCCAGCTTTCGGGTTTCCACACTGGACTTCGATGCCTTGGTGGTACCACAAACTACGGTGTACAAAGATTCCACGGAGGAAGCCGAGGGGGTGGCCGAACTCAGTCGCCTTGTTCCCGTCTCAATTGTGGCCAAGAGTGTCCTCAAGCACCCGCTGGGTGGCGAGCTTTGCTCGGTTTTTCCGTGGTACCAAGTCCGGTTTTCCGATGGCGATATCGGCTGGGTGTATGGCGAAAAACTGATTCTGGCACCTGAGGACGGACGGCCTACGGCCTCGTTCCGGTTGGCGGGCAACGACTACCAATTGTATCTGGGCTTTGACGCAGGTGTGGGTGCCTCCAACGAAGACGGGCTCACCGGCTGCAACTCGTATCAGGTAGTGTACGTGACGCAACCGCGCGATACGGTGGTGCACATGCTGCCGCACGAACCGTTGGCCAATGGCATGCAAAGTGCGGGCGTGGCTTTCTTTGGGTGGTTTAGCTTTATCAACAGCGAGGGCGTGGGAAGTCAGATTACCCAGGTAAGTACGCAAACGTTGGGGAATGGGACGGAAGTAGTGCGGGTAAAGTTCGTACTGTCGTACCAGGAAGGTGGGGCCGAAGGCTACATTGACTTGGCGATGTCAGGAGACGACCTGGTGATTTATCAAACGGTTTTTGAAGGAGCAGATGCCGGGGATTAACGTACTTCCTGACCCCCATCTACCAGGAAAAGCCCGTGGACTTTGGGACTGACCGGCCAGCGCGATACCACACGTTTTCTGCGGGCCTGACATTTTGGTGGCGGAAGCAATGGTAATTTAAAATCGTTCTAAATAAGTAAAGTCCGGGTTCGCTTTCACTTCTTTGGCAGGTACTTTTCCCTTCCATAGTTGGCGTGATTTCCGTGGGTATTTTGACAACAATGTTTTTTGTTCAACCTCGTTCAAATAAAGTTTGCCATCACCCAAATTTAATTTGAAAAACCATGTTCGGGGCGTAGATTTGTGCCACTTCAATCAATAAGGTGAAGTCCTAAACGTCATGATGAACTACCGAGCCGCGCGTTTCAGTATCTTTCTCATCTCTGCATTTCTTTTTTTAGCCCCGTCACTTTCCGCCCAAACGGTACCCACCGATGACGAATCGGTGAAAAACGGGGAGACGCTCTTCAAAAACAATTGCTATTCCTGTCACCGGGTAAAGGAAAAATGGACCGGCCCTGCGCTGGCCGGGTATCAAAACCGGGTACCCTCCATCGAGTGGACCATCGCGTGGGTAAAAAACTCCGCCAAGCTCATTGCCAGTGGCGATGAGTACGCAAACAAAATCTATAACGAATACAACAAGAGCCAGATGACGGCCTTCACCAACTTGAAGGACGAGGAGATTCTGGACATCCTGGCGTATGTGGAAGTAGAAGCAGCCAAGCCCGATGCGGCACCGGTGGTTGTCACGGAAGATGGAGCCGCGCCCGCAGCCGGTGTGCCCTCCGCCTACATCAACGCCATCATCATCGGCATGATCGTGATCTTACTGCTGCTGCTGGTGGTGCTCGGGTTTATCGTGAGCACGCTCAAGCGCGTGGTGGAAAACAGAAACCTGAGCGAGGAAGAAAAAGAGGTCGTGGAGTCGCCCATCACGCTGTCGACCGTCACCCGCAGCCCCGGCTTCATCTTTTTGGTCATTTTTTTGGTGACCACCGTAGGGTTTAAAACCGTGATCGATGGCCTGTTCACCATCGGGGTGCAGCAAGGATACGCGCCCAAGCAGCCCATCGCCTTCTCGCACAAAATACACGCGGGTGAAAACGAGGTAAACTGCAAGTATTGCCATACCGGGGTTATGAAAGGCAAGCAAGCCAACATCCCCTCGCCCAACATTTGTATGAACTGTCACACGCAGATCAAAACGGAGTCGCCCGAGATCAAGAAAATCTACGCGGCCATCGGCTATGATCCCGCCACGGGCACCTACTCCGGCAAGACCGAGCCTATCAAGTGGGTACGCATCCACAACATACCCGACCTGGCGTATTTTAATCATGCCCAGCACGTAAACGTAGCCGGCATTGAGTGCCAAACCTGCCACGGCCCCATCGAAGAGATGGAGGTGGTGTACCAGTACAGCCTGCTCACCATGGGTTGGTGTATCGACTGCCACCGTAAAACCGAGGTAAACGGTAAAGACAACGCCTACTACGACAAGCTCATCCAGTTGCACGAGCAGTCGAAAGGCAAAAACAACAAAATGAAGGTGGAAGACATCGGGGGGCTGGAATGCGCCAAGTGCCACTATTGAGGTAAACAAAATTCAACTACAAGATTCACGATTTGGACATAGTGTATGAGCAATACTAAAACATACTGGAAAGGCTTACCGCAGCTCACCAACGATCCGGAGTTTGTCAAACATGCCGACAAGGAGTTTGTGGAACCGGGCAAAAATGAAGACCTGGGCCACTCGCGCAGGGATTTCTTGCGCATGATGGGGTTCAGCATGGCAGCCGTATCACTGGCCGCGTGCGAGGCACCCATCCGAAAAGCCATACCCTATGCAAACAAGCCGGAGGACGTAGACCCGGGCATTCCCAACTACTACGCCTCCACCTATATTAATGGTGGCGACTATTGTAGCATCGTGGTGAAGACCCGCGAAGGGCGCCCCATCAAAGTAGACGGCAACGGCCTTTCGGGGGTAACCAAAGGCGGCACCAGTGCCCAGGTGGAAGCGTCCGTTCTCTCGTTGTATGATAATTACCGCTTGCGCGGACCCAAGGCAGGCGATAAAAGCACAGACTGGCAAACACTTGATAGTGAGGTGATAGCCAAGCTTGCAGAGATTGCCGCACAGGGCGGCCAAATCCGGATCGTGAGCAACACGGTGCTGAGCCCCAGCACCAAGGCGGTCATTGAACGATTCAAAGCCAAGTATCCGACCGCCCAGCACGTTCAGTACGACCAGGCATCAACCTATGGCATGCTCAAGGCCAACGAGGAGTCCTTCGGCACGGCCTTTATCCCTTCATACGATTTTAGCAAAGCCAAAACAATCGTGAGCATCGCTGCCGATTTCATCGGCACGTGGGTATCGCCCATCGAGTTCACCAAGCAGTATGCCGCCACACGCGAAGTGAGCGCGGAAAAGCCGGAGATGTCGCGGCACTATCAGTTTGAGAGCATCCTGTCACTGACGGGGGCCAATGCCGACTACCGCACGGCCATCAAGCCGTCTGAAGAGGGAACGGTGGCGGCTCAGATTTACAATATTCTTGCTTCCAAGGCAGGCGCAGCATCCCTTGCGGCTCCCGCCAATCCAATCGAGCATGTAGAGAAGGCGGCCAACGAGTTGTGGGCCAACCGCGGCAAAGCGCTGGTCGTGGCAGGGTCAAACGACAAAGCCATTCAGGTGATTGTCAACGCCATCAACACGTTGTTGGACAGCTACGGCAACACAATTGACGCCTCCCGCCCGGTCAACTTCCGGCAAGGAAATGACGAGCAGATGGGCGCCTTTATTAACGAAGTAACAGGCGGAAAAATTGGTGCCGTTATTTTCTACGGCTGCAACCCGGTGTATGATCACCCCAAGGGAGCCGAGTTGGGTGCGGCATTGAAAAACGTGGCACTGTCAGTCTCCACTTCCAGCACGGAAGACGAAACCGCTTCGGCCTCGGCTTACAAAGCCCCGGATCACCATTATTTGGAGTCGTGGAACGATGCCGAACCCAAGAAGGGCATGTACAGCCTTTCGCAACCGGCCATCACCAAGATATTCCGCACGCGCCAGGCGCAAGAGAGCTTGCTCGTGTGGGGCGGCAACGGCCAAGCCGATTATTTTGAGTTTGTAAAAGAGAACTGGAAAAACTGGTTCTACGGCAAGGCCGGCAACGGCATGGACTTCCAGAGTTTCTGGGATAAGTGCCTGTACGATGGCGTGTTGGAGTTTCCGGCAGAGCCCGTGTCGCTTACGTTTAAAGGAGACCTGAACGCAGCCGCGGCCACGCTTTCATCGGCTCAAGCGGGTGGGTATGAGTTGGTTATTTATGAAAGTTATGGCGTGGGCAACGGTTCGCAAGCCAATAACCCGCTGCTGCAGGAACTTCCGGATCCCATCACCAAAGCCGTGTGGGACCACTACGTAACGATTTCGATTTCGGATGCCGGCAAGTTGGGCATCAACAACGATGCGGAAGGACGCACACAGAAATTGACGCTCACCGTGGGCAATCAAAAAGTGACGGTACCTGCGCTTGTACAGCCGGGGCAAAAGCAGGGCACCATGGGTATTGCCCTGGGATATGGCCGCACCAAAGTGGGCAAGGTAGCCGAGGGTATTGGCGTCAATGCATATCCTCTCATCGGTATGGCCAACGGTTCGTTGAGCTACGCGGTGGCAGGCGTGAAGGCCGAGAAGACAGACGAGAACTTCCAGATAGCCCAAACGCAGATACATCAGACCTACATGGGCCGCACCAACGTCATCCAGGAGTCGACATTGGAAGAGTTCAAGGAGAACCCGAAGGAGTGGTTGGAGAAATCAGCCAAAATCACCGATTGGGAGAAAAAAGTAGATCCTTCTGCAGTCAGCTTGTGGAAGGGGCATGATTACAAAAACCACCATTGGGGCATGGCCATCGACCTGAACACGTGTACCGGCTGCGGGGCGTGTGTGGTGGCTTGCAACGTAGAAAACAACGTGGCCATGGTGGGCAAGGAAGAAGTCATCAACAGACGCGAAATGCATTGGCTGCGCATCGATCGGTACTACAGCAGTGCCAGCGATGCCCCGATGAACAGCAAAGAACTGGAGCAGGCAGCCGAAAACCCCGAAGTGGTATTCCAACCCATGCTTTGCCAGCATTGCAACAACGCGCCCTGCGAAACGGTGTGCCCCGTGGCGGCCACTACGCACAGCAGCGAAGGGTTGAACCAAATGACCTATAACCGCTGCATTGGCACGCGCTATTGCGCCAACAACTGCCCCTATAAAGTAAGACGCTTCAACTGGTTCAAGTACCACCACAATCAGCAATTCTATCAAGCCAACCCGGCCATGAACACCGAGTTGGGCCGCATGGTATTGAACCCGGAAGTGACCGTGCGTTCACGCGGAGTGATGGAGAAGTGCTCGTTCTGCGTGCAGCGCATCCAAACCGGCAAGCTGAACGCCAAAAAAGAACGCAGGCCGCTGAAAGATGGCGAAGTCATCACCGCTTGTCAGGCCGCTTGTTCGTCCGGTGCCATCGTATTTGGCGACATGAACGATGAGAACAGCCGCATCAGCCAATTGCTGGACATCAGCAAGCCGGAAGAGCGGCCGTATGGCATCGACAAGAAGATTGGCAACCCACGCGCCTACCGGGTGTTGGAAGAAATTGGGGTGAAGCCTAACATCTTCTACCTGACCAAGGTGAGAAACAAAGACCGAGAGAAAAAAGCGGTGTAAGAAACGATTGAGTTGACATACAAGCAACGTCAAGACAGCAGCCATCGCTCCAACAGATAAAGTGACCCAAAAAAATTGAACAACAGGCCGGCAGAAATGACCCATCGATTTGTAACAGACGGATTTTGAATGGTCATCTGCCCCTACTATAAAAAAAGAGTATGCAAGTAACGTCAGCGATTCGCGAACCTCTGATCACCGGTGGTAAAACCGTACACGATGTTTCGGAAGACATCAGCCGCCAGGTAGAAGGGAAACCCAGCACCCTCTGGAAGATGGCCTTTGGTATTTCGGCCGTTCTTTTTGCCTACGGGTTTTATTGTGTGTGCGTGCTCCTGTGGGAGGGCGTAGGGGTGTGGGGATTGAACAAGACCGTGGGGTGGGCCTGGGACATCACCAACTTCGTGTGGTGGGTGGGCATTGGCCACGCGGGCACGTTGATATCGGCCATTTTGTTGCTGTTCCGTCAGAAGTGGCGTATGTCCATTAACCGGGCAGCAGAAGCGATGACGATCTTTGCCGTGATCTGTGCGGCCACCTTTCCGCTGGCCCACATGGGCCGGTTGTGGCTCGGCTTCTATTGGGCTCTGCCGCTGCCCAACACCTTCGGCTCGCTGTGGGTAAACTTCAACTCGCCCCTGCTGTGGGATGTGTTCGCGATCTCGACTTATTTCACCGTGTCGTTGGTGTTTTGGTATATCGGCTTGATCCCTGACTTTGCCGTTATCCGCGACCGTGCGGTGCGCTCGGGTCACAAGGTGCGCGCCACCATTTACAACGCCCTTAGCTTTGGCTGGGACGGGGCCGCCAAAACATGGATGCGCTACGAGTCGGTGGCACTGATTCTGGCCGGGCTTTCCACCCCGCTTGTGTTGTCGGTTCACACGATTGTATCGTTCGACTTTGCCACGTCCATCGTGCCCGGTTGGCACACCACCATCTTCCCGCCTTATTTTGTGGCAGGGGCTATCTTCTCAGGGTTCGCCATGGTGTTGACGCTGCTGCTCATCACACGGAAAGTGTTCAAGCTCGAAGACTACATCACCATCTACCACATTGAGCTGATGAACATCGTCATCATCATCACAGGCTCCATTGTGGGCATTGCCTACATCACCGAATTCTTCATTGCCTGGTATGGCCAGGTGCCCGCGGAAAAATATGCGTTTATCAACCGCGCCACCGGCCCGTATTGGTGGGCATACTGGTCCATGATGACGTGCAACGTGATTTCACCCCAGCTTTTCTGGTTTAAGAAATTGCGGACCAACATCGCAGCCACGTTTGTACTGTCCATCATCGTGAATATTGGTATGTGGTTCGAGCGTTTTGTAATCATCGTAACCTCCATCCACCGCGACTACCTGCCGTCCAGTTGGTCGATGTTTTACCCGACCATGTACGATGTGGGCGAGTACATCTTTACGTTTGGTTTGTTTTTCACGGCCTTCTTCCTGTTTGCGAAGTTTTTCCCGGTGATCAACATGGCCGAGGTGAAGAGCATTGTGAAATCATCATCTGAAAAGAAGCATTAACAACACATGGATACCAATAAGAACTTTTTGGTGGGCATTTTTGGCGATGAAGACGTACTGCTTCAGGCGGTGCCCGCCATCCGCGACAAAGGGATCAAAATACACGAAGTGTACACGCCTTTTCCGGTACACGGCCTGGATGAAGTACTGGGCTATAAACGCACGCGCTTGCCCATTGCCGCCTTTCTGTTCGGGATGACGGGCACCTCGCTGGCGCTAATCATGCAACTGTGGATGATGGGCTATGATTGGCCGATGATCATCGGGGGTAAAAACTTTGTGTCGTTGCCGCCCTTTGTGCCGGTGACCTTTGAGTTGACGGTGCTGTTGGCCGCCCTGGGCATGGTGGCCACTTTCATGATCGTAAGCGACATGAAGCCGTACAAATGGCCACGCCAGTACGATTTGCGCAGCACGGACGACAAGCACGTGATGGCCATCGACTTGGGCGACAATAAATTGAGCAAAGCTGAAATCGAGTCGATTTTGAAAAGCAGCGGTGCACAGGAAGTAAACGAAAAGAATTTTGAATAAGCTTATGCGGATAGGACACACATCATTGGCTGTCATAGCGATCGGACTGGCCCTGGCAGGCTGCAAGGCCGGTGGCGACAACCCGGGGTTAGAATATGCCCCCAACATGTACCACTCGGTGGCATACGAACCGCTTTCGCAAGTGACCGATACCACGGCCGGAGCCTGGGTGAATGCATTGGAGAATCCAAGCGTTAAGGGCGAGTACTTCAATAGCAACTACTTCAACGGCAAATCCACGTTCGATCGCAAAAGCCCGGTTTCAAACATGCGCGAACCTGCGCCCCACACCGTGAAGCGCAACGCGTACGGGTGGCTGCCGTACCGCAACAAACGCGTGTCCAAGGACAGCATCGACTTGGTTGTGGCCGGCATGAAAAATCCGTTTGACTCGACCAAGGCACTGGTAGCCGAAGGCAAGGTATTGTATGAATACTACTGCCAGCATTGCCACGGCAAAACCGGGGCAGCCGAAAGCAAAATTGCCACCAAGTACCCCTTGGGCGTGGCCAACTTGACGGCCGCGGACTACTCCGAGCCTCACATCTTCCAGGTCATTACCCACGGAGCAGGCAACATGGGCGCGCACGGATCGCAAGTGAGCCCTGACGACCGCTGGAAGATTGCTACCTATGTACGAACCCTACGCAAAAAATAACGGAAATGGCTGCACACGCACACGATAGTCACATCGCAGACGAACGCTACATCTTTAAGCCCCAAACCAAGCGCACGCTGCTGATTGTTCTGGTGGTTGGTTTGGCGTTATTCGCCCTTGGCGTCATTTTGGCCATGAACAGCGGCCACGGCCATGATGACCACGCCACCAGCCGCGCAGCTACCGCCCTGACGGCCAGTGCCGATCAGCACGGAGCGGCCGACACCCATGCCGCAGACGAGCACGCGCACCACGGCACCGCGCCTTGGCTCAAGCGCATCTACACGTCCCTTTGGCACAATAACATTTTCTTTGTCGGCATTGGCATCATTGGGTTGTTTTTCATCGCCATTCAATACGCAGCACAAGCCGGCTGGTCTGCCCCGATCAAGCGCATCCCGCTGGCCCTTGGCCATTGGATGCCCATCGGAGGGTTGATCATGATCGCCTTGTTCTTTGTGGCCGGGCATGACCTCTTCCACTGGACGCACGGTTATCTCTACGACAAGAACCATGCGGAGTACGATGCCATCATTGACGGCAAGGCCCCGTATTTCTTCTGGCCCATGGCCGCTGGCTCGTTCCCGGTGTTTTATGTGGTGCGCATGGTTGCCTTCTTTGGCCTTTGGTATATGTTTTTTACGTGGATCAAACGCGAAATGCTGGCCGAGGATTTGAGCGGAGGAACCAACCATTGGTATAAGATGCGCAAGTATTCGGCCATCTTCCTGGTGATTTTTGGCTTTAGTTCATCGATCGGTGCGTGGGATTGGGTGATGAGCATCGACACGCACTGGTATAGCACGATGTTTGGCTGGTATGTGTTTGCCAGCTGGTGGGTAACGGGCTTGGCCACCATTACGCTCATTGTGGTCAACCTGAAAGATGCGGGCTACCTGAAAATGGTCAATTCAAACCATTTGCATGACTTGGGTAAGTTTGTATTCGCGTTCAGTATCTTCTGGACGTACATTTGGTTTGGGCAGTTTTTGTTGATTTATTATGCCCATATCCCCGAGGAAACCATCTATTTCGTTCAACGAATGAAAAATGCCCCCTACAGTTGGGTGTTTTACGCAAACCTCTTACTTAATTTCGTGTTACCCTTTTTGTTGCTGATGACGCGTGATGCCAAACGTCAGATGTCGATGTTGAAGGTAGTGTGTCCCATTGTGATTGTAGGTCATTGGTTCGATTTCTACAACATGGTGACCCCGGGCGTCATGCAGCAGAATGGAGGCGTTGGATTTTTGGAGATAGGCCTGGCACTGACCTTTTTGGCGGCTTTCTTGTGGGTAGTGCTCACAGCCCTCTCCAAAGTACAACTGGTGGCAAAAAATCACCCGTTCATGGCGGAGAGCTTGAACCACCACATTTAAAAGTAGAACTGTTTAATTTGACTATATGATGCCTTTAGTAATCGGTTTAGGAGCAGTGTTGATTCTGGCCATCTTGTATATGCTTTTCCGAGTGGGAAGGCTTGTGGACGTGGCCAAGGGAAAACGCGAGGAGGACGTGGAGGAGGGAACAAACAACCTGCAGGCCTACCTGTTGCTGTTGTTTATGGTGGTGAGCATGGTGGCGTTCTACTGGTATTCATTTAGTCACTTTGATGAATACACGCTGCCCGAGTCGGCATCGGCACATGGCCGAGTGACGGACGGGTTGTTTTGGACTACCATGTGGATCACGTTGTTTTCGTTTTCGATCATTTTCGTGGTGATGTTTTGGTTCACATTTAAGTACCGCTACCAAAAGCAACGCAAGGCGGTATTTTTTGCCGATAACCACAAGCTGGAAATCGTGTGGACGGTGATACCGGCCATTGTATTGGCCTTGCTGATCTTTAGCGGGTTGCGCGCCTGGAGCGACATCACATCGCCCGCGGGTGAAAACGCGGAGGTCGTTGAAGTGGTGGCCCAACAATTTGCCTGGACGGCCCGCTATCCGGGTGTGAAGGACAAGGAACTCGGTCAAGTGAACTACAAAATGATTGATGCGTCCAATGAATTTGGATTGAATTTGGCCGATGCCAACACCCACGATGACTTCAAGTCGCTGGAGTTGCATTTACCTCCCGATAAGGAAATCTTGTTAAAGATTCGGGCGAAGGATGTGTTGCATAGTGTGTTTCTGCCCCACTTCCGGGTGAAGATGGATGCGGTACCCGGCTTGCAAACCCACTTCAAATTTGTGGCGGAGA
>JALONI010000008.1 GCA_025455015.1 Cyclobacteriaceae bacterium
GTCCGATGACAAGGTAACAGAAAGAAAACAAAGTAAGTGATAGCTGATCATGTAGTTGCGAACTTTCTTATAGAAGTTTCTTGTCATGAGTCCATGCCGCTTACCTGGTAGTCGACCGAGAATAGCACAAAAGGCAGCATTGTCTCACAAATGGCCGGATTGACTAATCCGGTGTGGCGCAATTATTGGTGTGCAGTCTTGTGTTTGCTCCCAAGTCGCTTCAAAACAAATCCACTTACGATGGCATAAGGCACAGTGATCCAGCCAAAAAACAACAAACTAAAAAACGAAAAACCAAAGGCGCCTAACAAACTGTCGGCCAAGCCTGCCGGAGGTTCACCCATGGAGCCGGTGCACCCACCGGTAGTCCAATAGCAAATGTTCATGCCTAAGCTCATAAACAGGAATGTTAAATAATGCGATACTGATCCCGTAAACAAACCCGCCAGCGCGATGCGCCACGAATCCCAGGATTGCTTCACGAGTAACGACCACATCAATCCCGCGATGACAAACGCAGCCAACGGAGCCGCTACGGCAAGTGCTTCGTAACCCTCACCGATGGCCGTGACAGCCACATAAGCTCCAATAATCAATCCGAATGCTGCATTAAGCAGCGCGTACTTTATCCAGGTTTTCATGTCAGGTTGTTCTAAGGTCGCACCGCAGTGATGATCATATTTCTGAACTCGATCGGCCCGTGGTCGCCTTGGAGCAGAATGGGGCCGGGCTCGCCCTCGCGGCTGTCAATGGCGCCACCTGTGATGCCGGGAATAACTTGTTCAGAGATGACAGTGATCCCGTTCGCCACCACCGTCACGGTGCGGCCCACCAGCGTGATGTCGTACGTCTGCCACTCGCCCGCAGCCTTGGCCACGTTGCGGTTGGGCGGCAGGAATCCGTAGATGCCGCTGAAATGGATGTCCCACGGCTCCAAACCCATTGCATCGTTGATTTGCACTTCGTAGCGGCCGCGCAAATACACGCCACTGTTGCTGCCTTTCGGGTAGCGAAACTCCACGTGCAACTTGAAGTCGGTAAAGGTTTTCTCCGTTCTCAGGTTGGCGCCTGACTGAGGACTTTTCAAAATACCGTTTTCTATCACCCACTGGTTTTTGTCGCCATCAGCCGTCCAGCCCGCCAGGTCTTTGCCAATGAGGGCGATGGGCTTGCCCCACACGGGCGGTGCCGTGCGCGTGAGTGACGGGGCGCGCACTCCGGTAAAGGATGACATGTTGCCATCGGTATAGGTCATGGTGCCCGTTAGCTTGTCGGCCTCCAGCGTGCCGGCAAACTCCATATACCGTTTGCCTTCTTCCCACTGCGGTGGAATGGCAAAGCTGAATGTACCGTTGTCCCATTTTACTTCGGCCACGGGCCGGGCGCTGCCAAAGGCAAAACAAAAGCGGCCTACGAGCGTCTCCCGACCGGAGTGACGCACTTCCAGCCACGAAGGCACCGACCGGCCATTCCAATCTACCGTCAGGTCCCAGCGCCCCTCTAGAGGATGGAGGTTTTGGGCAAAGGTGGCATGGCCGAGCAAGAACAAGAAGAAAGCGATGGGTTTCATGGGCGTTGATTTTTGATGTTGTAATGTCCGCTACTTTTTCTCCAACAATATTTGTTTTTGGCTGAAGTCAAAACCACGCCTAAAACAGACATTACCAAACCTGCCAACAATATAATCACACTTTTTTACCCGTGCCAACTTTCGCGTGGGCAGCGTATCTTTGTCCACGCACACCATGTTTTCCCCCACCGCTACTCTCATCCTTAAGCCCGGCCGCGATTCATCCGTCAAACGATTTCACCCGTGGGTTTTTTCAGGAGCCATCCAGAAAACCGAAGGAACTCCGGCCGATGGCGACTGGGTGTGTGTGCAAGGTGCGCAGGGCGAAGTACTCGGCTACGGGCACTATCAAAAGAATACCATCACCGTGCGGCTGCTGTCATTCGGGCCGTTGCATCCGGGAGCCACCCTGTACGGGTCCAAGATCGCGCGCGCGTGGAGCCAGCGCATTGCCTGTGGGCTTCTTCAGCAAGACAACAATGCCTTTCGCTTGGTGCATGGCGAGGGCGATGGGTTGTCGGGCCTGATCATCGACTACTACCACGGGGTGGCCGTCATACAGGCCCATTCCGCAGGCATGCATGCCGATCGTGAGGCCATTGCCTTGGCCCTGCAAGAGGTGTTGGCCGGCCGCCTGCAGGCGGTGTTTTACAAAAATCAACCGCAAGGGCAAGCCAAGCCCATGCAAGCGTATTTGATGGGCATGAGCGCAGTGCCCCATCAGATACAAGAACACGGCCACCTGTTTTGGGTGGACTGGGAAGAAGGGCAAAAGACGGGTTTCTTTTTAGATCAACGCGAGAACCGCAGACGCGTGGCCGCTTACAGCCGGGGCCGAACCGTGCTGAATACCTTTTGCTACACAGGCGGCTTTTCCGTGTATGCGCTAAAGGCCGGGGCCGAACAGGTACACTCGGTTGACGCTTCCGCGAAAGCGATTGAACTCACGCAACGCAACCTGCAGCTCAACGCCTTTGATCCGGCTGTGCACACCTGCGTGGTCATGGACACCTTCGATTACCTGAAAGACAAAACACATTCCTACGACTTGATCATCCTGGATCCCCCCGCGTTTGCCAAGCACAAAGACTCCAAGCACCAAGCCATGAAGGGATACCAACGTTTGAATGCCGAAGCCATGAAAGCCATCGCCCCGGGCGGTATTTTGTTTACTTTTTCCTGCTCGCAAGTGGTGGACCGGCAGTTGTTTTACGATACCGTGGTGTCGGCCGCCATTCAGGCAGGGCGCGAGATCAAAGTACTGGAGCACCTGGGTCAACCGGCCGATCATCCCGTGTCCATCTACCACCGCGAGGGCGAGTACCTGAAAGGGCTGGTGCTGTACGTGGCGTAAGCCGCCTATCCTTTTGGCCGCCACGGATAGGGGCCGAATGGCTATCTTCCGGCCTGAAAGAAACGTGGTAACAACATGAAAAAAAGATTTGCCTGCGCGCTCTTGGTCATCGTGGCAGCCTGCCAGCCGGGCACCCAAAGCGCCAAAGACGACACCGCTTACCTCGAAGAGATAACCCTCTCACAATTGCAGGAAGGTTATCGCTCCCAACGGTTCACCATCGAGAACGTGACGGCCGACTATCTCCAGCGCATCCAAGCAATCGACAAAAGCGGCCCGGCCCTTAACAGCATCTTGTACGTAAACCCGCAGGCGCTGGAGACCGCGCGCCAGTTGGATGAAGAAATGCGCCAGGGAAAAAGCCGCGGGCCTTTGCATGGCATACCCGTGATCGTCAAAGACAACATGAACACAAACGACATGCCCACCACGGCCGGGGCCACCGTGCTTCGAAACTCCATTCCCCCCACCGATAGCCACCTGGTGAAAAAACTGCGCGAGGCCGGAGCCGTCATCCTCGCGAAAGCCAACTTGAGCGAGTGGGCCAACTTCCGTGCCGACATGAGCAGCAGCGGATGGAGTGGCGTACTGGGGCAAACCAAAAACCCCTACGTGCTGGATCGCAACCCGTGCGGCTCCAGTTCGGGGTCGGGTGTGGCCGCGGCTGCCAACCTGTGTGCCATCGCCATCGGCACCGAGACTAACGGCTCCATCGTTTGCCCCTCCAACGCCAATGGGTTGGTGGGACTGAAACCCACCGTAGGCCTGCTGAGCCGGGCGGGCATCATCCCCATTTCCGAAACACAAGATACCGCTGGGCCCATGGGCCGTACGGTCACCGATGTGGCCATCTGCTTAGGGGTGCTCGCAGGCGTTGACAGCGCGGATGTCAAAACGCTGGCTTCGATCGGCAAGGTATCGGCCGACTACACGGCATTTTTGAAAGTGGATGGACTGAAAGGCAAACGGATCGGCCTTCTTAAAAACAGCCTGGGGTACCATGCCGCAGTAGATACGCTGATGAAACAGGCGGTGGCCGATTTGAAAGCTCAGGGTGCTGAAGTGGTGGAAATTGATTTTTCGTTGGAACGCGGCACCAATGGATATTCGTTTACCGTATTGCTGTATGAATTCAAAGATGGGCTTGTCAAGTACTTTGCCAGCTTGGGCGAGCGAGCCCCCGTGAAGGATCTGGCCGAGTTGATGGAGTTCAACACGAAGGACTCCATCGAGCTTCGGTACTTTGATCAGCAACTGGTGAAAATGGCACACAAAAAAGGCACGCTGCAAGACAAGGAATACACCGAAGCCTTGGCCGCCATGCTCAAAGCCACGCGCGAAAACGGGATAGACAAGCTGCTGCGCGAACACGAACTGGATGTGTTGATGGCACCCACCGGTTCGCCCGCGTGGAAGACGGATTTGATCAATGGCGATCATTTTATCGGGGGCAGTTCTTCGCTGGCGGCCATCGCGGGCTATCCCTCCATCACGGTGCCCATGGGTTTTGTGGATGCCTTGCCCGTGGGGGTTTCGTTTACGGCAGGCGCGTGGCAAGAAGGCAAGCTGCTGGAAGTGGCGTATGGATATGAGCAAGCCACGCGACATCGCCAAGCACCCACATACATCCCTTCGCGATGAGCAAGACCTATGTGACTACCTTTCAGTTAGACATGCCCACGGCCGCCACGCTGGCCTACTTCCAACGGATGTCGCACCTGCGCGCGGGATCAGCACCGGCCAAACAAATGCATTGTACCGATGGTGTACGCTTACGCGAGTGGATCACGTACCTGAGGGCGCTGCCCGATAGGGGCGATCAGATGAAAAAGCCGGGCGATGTTGCGCTGCTGACGGTGGAGTTGTTTTACCCCGCGGGCGTATTCTATGTTTCTTTTTACGACAGGCATCTAAAAACCACCGACACGTCCTTTTATGCCGAGTCTCCGCTCGCTGAAAGACAACTGTACGACTCGCTGGTGGAAGCGTTGGGGGGCGTTAACCGAAAAAACCAACGCCCCGCGCCATGAGCCCGGCCAGCAGGGGAATGATCAGCAGCAGCAGAAGCTCGAACCGCAGCAGCCAAAAGATAGCCGCGGGTACGGTCACCAAATCGGCAGCCGGGCCCTTGCGGTTTTTGATAAAAAAAACCGTAGGATAGATCGACAACAGGCCCAGCCCCACCACGAGCATCAACTTCGTATGAAAAATCCAGTTCTTGCTGTAAAAGACGGCCGGCTTGCCCACCTCGCCCAACCACAACGTGAGGCCCGCGGCCAGCAGCGTGATGGAGGCAAGGCCATACACGGCATCGATTTTCGAGAGCCGATCCAATTCGGCCCGCGTCAATTGCTTTTTTAGCAGCAGGTGCTCCGACACGAGCGAACCCACAATGGCAAAAACGCTGACAAAGTGCACGTAGCGGAGTAAGATTTCAGTAGTCATGGATCAATAACTTGAGGCAGCGAAGGTAGTGAATAGGGCTTGTTTTTGCATTCAGCTCCTCATTCCCGCAGGTACGACCTTCGCAGAGTTTCACGTAACACCCAACCGCGACCTCTTGCGCAAACGGAGACCGGAGTTTGTGACGTTCATGATCGAATCAGTCAGCAAAGGGTTGGCCATTGACACATCGGCTGCGTTCCGCTTCAACATCATTGACGTGCGCCCCTGCCCGCCTGTGTTTGCGGTGTTTCCGAATCCCACATTTGGCAATGTGAACCTATACACCCTGCCGGCCAGCGAAGACGTGATATTTGCGGCCTCGCTGCTGGACCCGGCCGGAGGCGTGCTCGTTTCGGCTAACGGCCTGCGATGAACAGGTCACGATTCGGATACTCAAGTTGTAACAATCAATTAGGTGACGGCCACAAACAAACTTCTCGTTAAACAAAAAACCCGGGAGCGATCCCGGGTTTTTTTATCTCAAATCAAATGTCTCAACTATCAATTTCCTCTGCCATCTCTCCCAAATTAACGCGTTGGAAACTGAACCCGTCTGCGGGATTAAAACGGATACTCGCCTTTTTCAATCACGTAGTTGGCTACCTTGCGTCTGGCTTCCTTGAGATTGTAGGGGTCAATCTTGGTAAATCGCTTCAACCCCATCAGCATCAGCCGCAGTTCATCCCCTTCGGCAAACGCGCTGATCGCTTCACGCCCGGCTTCGGCAGCGCGGTTTACTGCGTGGTGCAGATAAATCATCGCCATTGCTTTCTCTAATTCGCAGGCAGCTTCGCCTCGCTGGCCAATCATCTTTTCTACGCGCAGCAAGCACGACTCCGCCACGTAGCCTTCTATCAGCATATCGGCCAGGTTCATGAGCACTTCCTGCTCATCGCTCAGCTTCATCATGTACTTCTGTACGGCAGCACCGGCTGCCATCAGTCCGGCTTTTTTCAGGTTAGCGATTACCTTCTTTTCTTTTGCGAATACTACGTCATCATCGCCACTGCCAAAGTCCGGCACGCTCATTAATTCTTTTTGAACGGCCATCGCAGGCGTCATCAAGTCGAGGCCCCCCTTCATGGCGCGTTTCAGTAGCATGTCGATGGTGAGCATGCGGTTGATTTCATTGGTGCCTTCGAAAATGCGGTTGATACGTGCATCGCGGTAGGCGCGATCCATCGGGCCTTCGGCCGAGAAGCCCATGCCGCCATAAATCTGCACGCCCTCATCCACCACAAAGTCGAGCACTTCGCTGCCGTGCACTTTCATGATGGCGCACTCGATCGCAAACTCTTCCAGTGATTTCAGGCGTGCCTGGCTGCTGTCCATGCCACCGGCAATAAGGGCATGGTACGCATCTTCAATATTCTGGCTGGCACGGTAGTGCGCGGATTCTGAAGCAAAAATCTTAGTGACCATTTCGGCCAACTTGTGTTTGATGGCGCCAAAGTTGGCGATGGATGTGCCAAACTGTTTGCGTTCTTTGGCATATCGCACGGCAATGCTTACCGTCATCTTGCAACCGCCCAGCGCAGCAACCCCCAATTTGATACGCCCGATGTTGAGGATGTTCACGGCAATTTTAAAGCCGTTCTCGCGCTCGCTCAGCATATTCTCAACGGGTACCTTGCAGTCGTTAAAGAAAATCTGACGGGTGGAAGAACCTTTGATGCCCATCTTCTTTTCCTCTTCGTTCATCGTAATCCCGCCAAATGACTTTTCTACGATGAAGGCGGTCAGGTTTTTGTCGTTGTCGATTTTGGCGAACACCACAAAAACATCCGCAAAGCCCCCGTTGGTGATCCACATCTTCTGCCCGTTGAGCACGTAGTGCTTGCCATCGGGGGTGAGCGTAGCTTTGGTTTTGCCGGAGTTGGCATCCGAGCCGGAGTCGGGTTCAGTTAAACAGTAGGCCGCCTTCCATTTGCCGGACGCCAGGTTTGGGATGTACTTTTTCTTTTGTGCCTCGTTGCCGTAATACAAAATTGGCAGTGTGCCAATGCCCGTGTGCGCAGAGATGGCCACAGCAAACGAGTGCCCGGCACCCAACACTTCGGCCACCAGCATGGTGGTGTTGAAGTCCATGCCAAAGCCACCGAGCTCCTGCGGAACCGATGTGCCCAGCAACCCCAGTTCGCCTGCCTTGTCGAGCAGAGAAGGCATGAGTTCGGGATGCTTCATGGAGTCGATTTCGTCAAGCCTTGTATAGATTTCCTGCTTGAGAAAATCCTTGCACGTTTGTGCGATCATGCGTTGTTCTTCCGTGAACTCTTCGGGAATGAAGATGTCATGCGCGTGCGTCTCGCGGATCAGAAACTCTCCGCCTTTGATTGCTTGTTTGGTTTCTACTGCTGTTGCCATGTTCGTTGTATTTTGCTTTTTTCTTTAGTTTTAAATAGGCAGTAGGCAAAAGCAATCGGCAAGTTTGCGGTTTGCCTATTGCCTTTGCCTACGCGTTCAATTTAATAGTTCGTAAATGCCCGCTACCCCCTGTCCACCGCCAACACAGGCCGTTACCATGCCGTACTTCTTGTTTTGTCTGCGAAGTTCATTGAAAAGCTGGACAGATAAACGTGCACCCGATGAGCCGAGCGGATGGCCCACCGCGATAGCGCCCCCGTTTACGTTCAGTTTGCTGCGATCGATGCCTAGTTCTTTTACTACTGCGAGCGACTGTGCGGCAAACGCCTCGTTAAGCTCGATTAAATCAATGTCATCCAGCTTTTTACCAGCGATCTTCAAGGCTTTCGGGATAGCCGCCACCGGCCCAATGCCCATGATGCGTGGATCAACGCCAGCGGTAGCGTAGCTCACCATGCGCGCGATCGGCTTTACGTTAAGCTGCTTCACCATGCGCTCGCTCATGACCATCACAAACGCAGCGCCATCCGATGTTTGCGAAGAGTTGCCAGCTGTAACTGTACCGCCCATGGCAAACACGGGCTTCAATTTGGAGAGACCTTCTACGGTGGTGTCCGCACGAATGCCCTCATCCGTGGCGACTACGAACTCGCGTGTCTTCTTTTTCATGTTTTCGTCCACAAAAGTTTCTTGCACCGTGATTGGCACCACTTCGTCTTTGAACTTTCCGGCCTTCCACGCAGCGGCAGCCTTCATGTGCGATTCGTAACTGAACTGGTCTTGTTCTTCGCGTGAAATTTTATACTGCTTCGATACCTCCTCGGCCGTAAGGCCCATGCTGGTGTAGTAGGTGGGGTTGTCTTTCGCGATGGCGTAGTTCAAGGCCGTTTTGAAACCCATCACCGGCACCAATGACATTGACTCGGTGCCACCGGCAATAATGATATCTGCCTGCCCCGCCTGGATGCGTTGGCTGGCGATGGCAATGGTTTCCACGCCTGAGCCACAATAGCGGTTCACCACCATGCCCGGCACATCAAGTCCCAAGGCCAGCAGGGCAATCATGCGCCCCATCTGCATACCTTGGTCCGCCTCCGGCACGGCATTGCCCACGATCAGGTCGTCAATCATTTTGTTCTCGACTCCGGGCACCGACTTCACCAGATGTTTGATCACATCCGCGGCCAGATCGTCCGGTCTTGTAAATCGAAATCCACCTTTTTTGGCCTTTCCTACGCCTGTTCTGAATCCGGCTACGATGTATGCTTCCATATTTTGTTAGTTTGATCTGCTTTAATGTCAAATAGGCAAAAGGCAGTTTGCAATTGGCAAAGCCTTAGGCCAGACTTTTATCTTTTTTTCTAACGTACAATGCTGGGTTTTCGACCATGTGGTTCAATAACCTTCCTACTTCCTCCGATTGCTCCAATAATTTTTCTTGTTGTTCGTGGCTGATGTAGTGACAGGCTACGGCAAAGTCTAGCCACGTCTGCGTCTCGCTATTTTCCATATCTGCGTCAGAAGACTTGCTTACAAAGTAGGCTTGGTAGTCGCGCTTTCTGTAGGCCTCCGCGATACAACTGCAAACCGCGCGCGAAGATCTTCTGATTTGATCGATAAGAGAATATCGCTCTTCTTTTGGAAACGACTTCGAGACCTCAAAAATCTCCATGGCCAAGGCAAAAGCTTTTTTGTAGACCGTTAAGTCCCTAAAACTCTGATTCCCATTTTGTCTACTGCCTATTGCCATCTGCTTACAGATTGACCACTTTTTCCAACTTGTTATTTGCCTACTGCTATTGCCTACTTCTCCGTTGCTACTTGCCTACTGCCTACTAATTTCTCAAGGGTTTACCACCTGTCAAGATCGACTGGATCCGCTCCAGCGTTTTCTTCTCGCCACACAGGCTCACGAATGCCTCGCGTTCCAAATCCAACAGGTATTGCTCGCTTACTTCTTGTGGGTAGCTTAGATCGCCACCGCACATTACGTTCGCAATCTTCATCGCAATCTTCATGTCGTGGTCGCTGATGTAACGCCCCATCTTCATTCCGTTTACGCCTGCGGCAAAAAGCGCCAAACCGGTGCGGCCCTGCACTCTAATGTTGGTCGCCTGCGGCTTCATGGTGTAGCCGGCATCGGCCAATTCAATCACCGCAGCCTTGGCGTCTAAAAGCTGGCGGTCTTTGTTTACGCTGATCCGATCAAAATCGCGCAGCACGCCCATCTCGCGGGCCTCCTCGGCACTCAGGGCTACTTTCGCGGTAGCGATATTCATAAACGCATTCTGTAAAGCGTTTAATTCTACATCGCCTTCTTGCAGCGCATCGCTTACGCGCTTGGTGAATTCTTTGGTGCCGCCACCGCCCGGGATCAACCCCACGCCAACTTCTACCAGGCCGATGTATGTTTCGGCAGCCGCTTGCACCAAGTCTGCGTGCATCGTCATCTCGCAACCCCCACCCAGCGTGCGACTCTGCGGACAGACCACTACGGGCACACCCGAATAGCGAATGCGCATCACGGAATTCTGAAACGCGCGCACCATAAAATCCAACTCATCGTAGTCCTGTTCAATGGCATACATAAACACCATGCCCAGGTTGGCACCCAGCGAGAAGTCCGCGCCTTGATGGCCAATCACCAGGCCGCGGTAATTCTTTTCGGCCAGGTCAATGGCCTTGTTCATGCCCTCCACCACGGCACTGCCCAGCGTGTAACTCTTGCTGTGCCACGAGAAGTTGATCACACCATCGCCCAAGTCAGTGACTTTAGAGTCAGCGTTCTTCCAAACCACGTTGTCGCTGAGGTTTTCGAGGATGATAAAGGCCTCTTTGCTGGTGATCGTTTTGTAGCTCTTGCTCGGAATGTCGTAGTACTTGCGCTGGCCCGCTTCTACTTTGTAGAACGATTTGTGGCCGGCCGCCAGCATGTCATGCACCCAGGCTGCCGGTTTGTATCCTGCGGCCTCCATGGCTTGCGCAGTTTTTTCTACGCCCAATGCGTCCCAGGTATCGAAGGGCCCAAGCTCCCAGCCAAAGCCGGCACAGACGGCATCATCAATCCGGTACAGTTCATCGCTGATTTCGGGAATACGATTCGAAGCATATTGAAAGAGACCATAGAAGCAATCGCGATAAAAATCACCTGCCTTGTCTTTGCCCGCCAGCAACACCTTGAAGCGATCTTTTAGGTTGTCGATCGTTTTCGTGGTTTCGAGCGTGGCAAATTTTGCTTTCGCCTTGGGCTTGTATTCTAACGTTTTGAGGTCAAGCGTATGGATTTCTGATTTGCCATCGGGCGTCTTCACTTTCTTGTAAAAGCCCTGACCGGTTTTATCGCCCAGCCAGTTGTTCTTCTCCATTTTCGTTACCACCTCGTTGAGCTTGAACATCTCGCGGCCTTCATCGTTGGGAAGACCAGCGTAAAGGTTGTTGGCTACTTTGATAAGAGTATCAAGGCCTACCAGATCGGAAGTGCGGAAGGTAGCCGACTTGGGGCGACCGATAACCGGGCCGGTGAGCTTGTCGATCTCATCCACGTTCAGGTCAAACTTCTGCATGGAGTCGATCACTTTCAACAAGCCCCAAACGCCCACCCGGTTGCCGATGAAAGCCGGAGTGTCTTTACAGAGCACAGCCGTTTTGCCGAGGTACAAATCGCCATAATGCAACAGGAACCTGGTGATTTCCGGGTCGGTGTGCGGGGTGGGAATTACCTCAAACAGTTTCAGATAGCGAGGCGGGTTAAAGAAATGCGTGCCCGCGAAATGCTTTTTGAAATCCTCGCTCCGGCCTTCCGCCATCAGGTGAATAGGAATGCCCGAAGTATTGGATGTGACCAGCGTTCCGGGCTTGCGGAATTTCTCCACCTGCTCGTACACCTTCTTTTTGATGTCGAGGTTTTCCGTTACCACCTCAATGATCCAGTCGAAGTCTTTGATTTTGGAGAAGTCATCGGTGAAGTTGCCCAGCGCAATACGGGGGATGAATTTTTTGCTATAAATCGGGCCGGGGCTGGACTTGATGCAGCGGTCGAAAGATGTCTGCACAATGCGGTTTTTCACCCCTTTGCTTTCCAGCGTAAGCCCTTTGGCCTTTTCTTCCTCGGTAAGCGCATGGGGGGCAATGTCGAGCAAGAGTACCTGGCAGCCGATGTTAGCAAAGTGACAGGCGATGGCGGAGCCCATCACACCTGAGCCGAGCACGGCTACTTTTTTGATAGAACGGTTCATGTTTTTACCAGATGGTTTTGATTGGGTATTGTTTGATGTTTTTGTCGATTGTGATAATGACCAGGTCTTCATGTGTAGCCTGCGCCACCAGCATACGATCGAAGGGATCTCGATGAATGGACTTGAGCTCCTTCAATAATTCAATATGCTGAATATCAATAGTCAAGGTTTTTACGCCCAGTTGGGTTGCAAAGTCGATTACGGACTGTAACCCCTTCTTCAATTGAAGTTTACCAAGCTGAAGTTTTATTGCCATTTCCCAATAGGATGCGACACTTACAAATCTTAGGTTGTTTCTGTTTTCTATTTCTGCTCTGGCTGTTACGGACAGTCGATTGTCACCTTCCGCCATCCAAAGCAGTGAATGAGTATCCAACAGCACGTTCATTACATATAATCTTTAAAATCTTCCACGGGCTCATCGAAATCATCTGACATAACGATCGTTCCCTTAAGCGCACCAAACCCGGACTTTGCCGGCTCTCTTTTTTCAACAGCCGCCAATAGTTCATCCACGATTTTGTCCAACTCCAACTGCTTATCCAGCGGCAGTTTTTTAATCTTTTCCTGTAGCGTTTCTGAGCTCATACTATGCCCATGTTTTCACCTTTGATAATTCATTTACACTTGATCGCTCAATCACTTGATTGATTTCTTGCACCACTTCAAAAAACGTATTCAACTTGGATATTGGGATTTCCTCCCGCACGGCTTCGTTAAACCGGAGCACCGTCTCCCGCGATTTCTCCTTCATCTTCTTGCCTTCTTTCGTGAGTAACACCCGCACCGAACGCTTGTCGTTTTTGTCTACCTGCCGGTAAATCAAGCCCTTCTCTTCCATGGACTTTAACAACCGCGTGAGGCTCCGGGGTTCCAGGCCCATCAGCGGGCCGATCTTCATAGCCGGTGTGCCTTCCTCGGAAGAGATATTTAATAAGGCATAGCCGATGGACATGGTGCCATCAAACTTGAGCGCCTGCTGGTTGTACATGCGCGCAATGGCATGCCAGGCGGTTTTGATGTGGTAGTCCACGGTTTCTTCCTTTTTCATCTTTTGCAATCGAGTGCGGAAAGGTAGAAAAAGATTTAGTATGCATGCATACTATTCAAGGAATTTTTTTAACCGCAGCCGATTTGTTCAGGCCTCTGCCGGAGGGGCGCTTTCGGAGGCCAAACGCTGGGAGCGCTTGATCCGTCTGTCGCCCCAAGCATGGATGACGAAGATCAGTAAAAACGTATAACGCGACACCCAGACCGACACAAAAACCAGCGCGCCACTAAGTAAAAACACCCCCGCCACCACCAGCGACCGCTGCACCATCCACCGGGCTACCGTGCGGCCCATCAGTTGCTCAAGTCCCTCGGTGCGTACAATTCTGCGGATAAACAAGCTCATCAAAATGCCGATGGCGGCCACGTTGCCGCAGTAGAAAAGGAACGCTTGATTGCTGCCCGGGTAGTTGGAATACAAAGCTGTACTAAACGGCATGAGCACCACAAACAGCAAAAGCCACAGGTTGAGCCATAAAAAAGCTCCGTCCACTTCTTTTTTGATGTATTTGCAGCTATTGAGGTGGGCCTTCCAAAACAGAGCCGTGACAAAAAAAGAAATCAGGTAGCCCATGAAATTCGGGATTCTGCGCGCCAGCACACCATCAATGCCATGTTCGCGCACCTCCTCCCACGAAGGCAACTTTATCTCCAGCACCAGCAAGGTGATGGCAATGGCAAAAATGGCATCGCTGAAGTACACGACACGGTCGGTGGGGAAGCGGTTGTTCACGGGCAAGTGGGGGTAAGTAAGGTCGGGCAAAATACTCAAAATGTTCCTTTTTGTGTGGCTCGGCCACGACTACTATTTTTAGTGAAAAAGGAGAAAACCATGCCGCGGGGTGCGGTGTTATCTGTTTATGAACTACGCCATCATCGTTGCTGCTTGTGTTGGGCTATTGTTTCAGCAAGCGAGTGCCCAAGTGGCACGCTATTCATCCTGGGAGAAGGCCAAAGCCGAAGCCCTGGCCAGCCGCAAGCAGGTGTTGATACTGTTGACCGGAAAAGAATGGTGTGGCCCCTGTGTGAAATTGGAACGCGAGGTTATGGCTACGCCCGAGTTTGAGAAACTGGCACAGGATCGGTTTGTTTTGTTTGAGATCGACATCCCCAAATCAAAGCTTTTGAAACCCGAGTCGAAGATCGTGCGCGAGCATGCCGAGTTCAGCAAACGCTACGAAGCGCCCGCGTTTCCCTCGCTGATACTGGTGCAACCCGATGGCACCGAACTTCAAAAAATCGTTGATGTATCCATCGGCAAAGACGAAATACTCCGGCTGCTGGCGCGCCCGGCCGGCCCCGCTGCTACTGACTAGCGTACCGCTGTGGTCGCGTTTTATCCGTTGATTGTTTTGCGCTGGAAAAGCTCTTGTGCTTGCTCCACCCAATGGTCGCGGGCGATACGCCCGGGGAAAAATTCCAATACTTCGCTAATGTGCTCGATTTCGGCTGCGCTAAACTCGGCAATCTGTTGAAACGTATAGATGCCCTGCTCGTTCAGTTTCTTTTCAATCACCGGCCCGATGCCCTTGATCACTTTGAGGTCATCTCGCAGGTGGCTTAGGGTCTGGTGAAGCAGTTCGATCTCGTCACTGGATTTACCCTTGGGCAGTGATACGGCAGGTGCTTTTTGCTTCGCTTCGTCCAACTCAAACTCCAATTGGCGAACCTTGAATTTCAGCAAGTCGAGTTCGGTGGTGTCGGCCGGTTTTTCCAATGTTCGCTCGATAATCTGGGGGGGCTGATTTTCAAGGTGGTCTATTTTGGCTTGCCATTCCTGCGCGCGCTGCTCGTATCGCGCAAGCTGCTGCTGTGCCAGGGCCTGCGATTGCATCAACCCATCGCGCTCAAGAGCGACCGTTTGCATCTCCCTTTGCGCCTGTTCCAATCGGGTTTGCCACGCGCCCGCGGATTGATCGCGGAGCCACCACCCCAGCCCGAGACCGATCAACACGCTCAGTAGCAAAGCCAGCAAAATCTCGAGGATAAGCCACGTGCGGCTACCAGCCGACTCGTCAAAAAAGGAAACGCCCCGCACCCAGTGAACATACATGGCCACACCGGCCACACACAAAAGCACGAACGCCAACAACAACAGATACGGAAGCCAGGCACGGTTCATATCCCCGAAAGGTAAAAAATAAAAAATACAGACCGAAAAGGCGGTGGACAGCCGCCCCGGCACTCCCCACAAAAACCGTTATCGCGTGGCCATGGGATTCTTTGTGGCGTGGCAATTGCGCCAAGAAAGCCTTTGGTTGAAACCGTGCCGCTGCCAAAGCCGTTCACACCGTTAACCGATGAGCCGTTGCCTGACCTATCTTACTCTCCTCGCGCTGGTCTGCCAGAGCTGCGGATCGTTTATCCCTGTGCATGAACCAGCCTACAGTCCCCACCGCGCTTCGTCAGCCGAAACCCCGGAAGTGACGATCACGCTGCAACATCTGCACAACCAATTTGAACACTTCGTTTTTGACCTTGACCTTGCCTACCAGGGTGGCGGAACACTTTGGGTGGCACCCAACGATCACGTCAGTTATTATGCTTCGTCCAAGCCCTTTCCCACACATGACCGGGCACATGACATCCACGCCCAGTCGTACAAACACTCGCGGTTGGCGGCCAAGCGGCTATATGCGCGCGATCCCTCGGCTGTGGTACGCTTGGTGGATCAGCGACTGAAAAAACGAGCTACCGCACAGACGGTGTTTGCCTTGATAGGGGTGGGGTTGGCTGTTTACGATGCGCTAAAAGATGGCGAGGACAACCGCCAGGAAACGTGGACTTATGCCGATGCGCGGAAGGCGGCCGCCCGCGAGGCAGCCGTGGCCGGGGCCATGGTGGCTTCCGACTTAGCGGGTGCGTCTGCCCAAAAGGCAGCCGAAGAGGCTCACCACTTGCCTCACGAAGTGTTTCCTCCGGTTGCGTTGGCGCCAGGCGAGTCGCAGCGGGGCAAGGTGTTTCTGCCGATCGAAACCAACTATCGGTTTATGCGCGTGGTGGTGTCACTGCCTCCGGGCGACTATGTGTTTGACTTCAAGCGCGAGGGTACGCAGCGGTAATTGCCGTATGTTTGCCAGGTGAACGCCACTGCGCTTTTTCGCTCACCTCTTCGTCAGGAAGTCCAAGCCTTCGGTACGGTCAAAAAGATTGCCGCGGGAGCGGCCCTGGTGCATGAAAACAGCCACATCCACCACCTGCCCATCGTACTCACCGGGGTTATCCGCGTTACGCGCACAGAAGAAGACGGTCGCGAGCTGCTGCTCTACTACATCGCCCCGGGCGAAAGCTGCATCATGTCCTTTTTGGGCGGCCTTCACCACGACACCAGTAAAGTAAATGCCGTTGCTGAGGAAGACTCGGAAATACTGCTCATACCTGTGCAGAAAGCGGGCGAATGGGTGAAGCAATTTCCGGAATGGACCGACTTCATTTTTAAATTGTACCATAAACGGTTTGAGGAACTGCTGGCGGTGGTGAACGCGGTGGCCTTTCAGCGCCTGGACGACCGGGTGCTACACGTGCTGAAGCAGAAATCGCAGTTGCTGCAAACCCACGAACTGAAACTAACCCATCAGCAACTGGCCGATGAGGTAGGCTCCAGCCGCGAAGTGATCTCGCGCATTTTGAAGCACCTGGAGCATGAGGGGTTGGTGGCGCTGGGGCGAAATAAAATTACCCTTGTGTAACTTAGGTCACCGTGCCGCGCCCGCGGCCATGGTAGGTTTGTGTCATCAACCAAATCAAAAAAATATGACCAAAAATATGGGTTCCGCTGACCGCATCATCCGGGTGGTGATTGCGATCGTTCTGGTGGCCTTGTATGTCACCGGTGTAATTGGCGGCACGCTGGGCCTGGTGCTTATTGCCCTATCCGTTGTTTTTGTAGGCACCAGCCTGATCGGCTTTTGCCCACTATACCTGCCCTTCGGGCTACGCACGCTTCGCAAGAAACTGGCCGAGAAAAAATGAGATCGGTGATGGAGTTTTTAACGAAGTGGTTTGCCAAGGCCCCTGTGGTGAACTATGCGCAACTGGTAAAAGACGGTGCACTGGTGGTGGACGTCCGTTCAAAGGGCGAGTATGGCAGCGGCCACATCCGCGGGTCCATCAACATACCCGTAGATCAGTTGGCTAACCAGCTATCGCGCTTACCAAAAGAAAAAACGATCATCACTTGCTGTGCGTCCGGCATGCGCAGTGCCACGGCCCGCTCCCTGCTCCGATCCCACGGTTACGACAACGTGTACAACGGTGGCGCCTGGGGCCGCTTGCAGCGCCAGTTATGAACCAGGGAACTTTCCGGTGGGCGATGCGAGTTGTAAAGATGTTTTCCAAACCCCGCTACGCATGGCCAAAGGCACGTTTCGCCACTTGATTCAATCGGAAAAACCCACCCTCATCGACTTCTCTGCGGAGTGGTGTGGCCCCTGCAAGATGATGGCCCCCATTCTGCAAGCGTTAAAAACGCAGATGGGCGATCAGGCATCCATCCTGAAAGTAGATGTGGACCGCAACCCGGCTGTGGCTGCGCAGTACCAGGTAAACAGCGTGCCTACCCTAATACTCTTCAAAAACGGAGAGCCGGTATGGCGGCAGTCCGGGGTGGTGACTACCGCCTACCTCAAAGAAGTGATTGAGCGGCATCGCTGATGCGAAAATAAGCTTGGTTGTCGTTCGTTGCCGGGCGCAAGAAGGATTTAAAACGGCACGTGATCATGCGTATTGCCCGCCCGCGGCAGACGACATCTGCGATGGCACTTTTTTGGGCAAATCGGAAATTGGGCGGTTGCATCGTGTGGGCCGATCAGGCATTATTTTCCATCCTTTCGTACCTTCCACCCATGAACAAACGCACCTTTCTCAAACGCTCCCTGGCATGGGCCGCTGCCGGCACATTGCCCTTTGATGCGCTCGCGCAATGGGTGCGGGCGCATGAAGGCCAGTCGGCCTCGGCACTGGCCTCCAACGAGAATTTCTGGCAAGGCGTGCGTGACGAATATCGTCTTAAACCCGACTACATCAACCTCGAAAACGGCTACTACAACATCATGCCCGAGAAAACCCTGGCGCGCCACGTTGAACATATCCGCGAAGTAAATTTCCAAGGCGCCTACTACATGCGCACGAGCCAAACCGAGAATAAACGAAAGATGGCCGCCCGGCTGGCCGCGTTGGCGGGCTGCAACCCAAACGAGCTGATCATCACCCGCAACACTACGGAGTCGCTGGACACCGTTATTGCGGGCTTTCCCTGGAAAGCCGGTGATGAGGCCGTGATGGCCGAACAAGACTATGGGGCCATGCTGGACATGTTCAAGCAGGTGGCCAAACGGCACGGGGTGATCAACCGTGTGGTCTCCATTCCCAACATCCCCACCAGCGATGACGAGCTGGTAGCGCTGTATGCCAATGCCATCACGCCCCACACGCGGTTGTTGATGATCTGCCACATGATCAACATTACCGGGCAGATTTTGCCGGTACGCAAAATCTGCGACATGGCCCATGAGCGGGGTGTTCAAGTGCTGGTGGACGGAGCCCACGCTTTTGCGCACATCCAATACAACATTTCAGACCTACATTGTGACTACTATGGCACCAGTTTGCACAAATGGCTAAGTGTCCCTTTGGGGGCGGGGCTTTTGTACGTGCGGCAAGCGCATATCCCCCGGCTATGGCCTTTGCTGGCCGGTCACGAAGATGAAAAAACCATAGCGCGCCTGAACCACACCGGTACCCATCCGGTGCACACCGATTTGACCATAGCCGATGCCATCGACTTTTATCAAACGCTGGGCCCTGCCCGCAAGGAAGAGCGGCTGCGGTATCTGCAAACTTATTGGACCAGCCGTGTGCGGTCGCTTCCGCGCATACGGGTAAACACACCGGCCGACCCCGCGCGTGCCTGCGCCATTGCCAACGTGGGCATTGACGGCATCAAGCCGGCTGCGCTGGCCGAAGGGCTGCTGAACAAATACCAGATTTTTACGGTAGCGATTGACGGGGCCCACGTGCACGGATGTCGCATCACGCCCAACGTGTACACCACTACAGCCGAATTAGATGCCTTCGTCAAGGCCTTGAAAGAGCTAAGCGGCAATGCGTAGTTTCACCGCAACCGCCCGCAGCTCACCGCCTTTTCTTTTTGCCGGAAGCCCGGCCCAGGTACTTGAATGAGTCCACCAGCATGAACGTGCCCGTGATGCCCGTGATGCCGCCCGCTACCAGCAAGCCTTGCCCCAGCCGATCGTTTTCACGCCCCAGCATGAGCCCTCCGGCAATGGTGACGGTGTAACCCAGGGTAGCCAACGCCATGCCGCGTTGAAACTTCTGTTGCGAAAGAGCCAAGTTCACCTGGACGGTTTGAACGTCTTGCTGCAGCGCGAGCAGTTGTGCGCGCAGCGAGTCCTCTGAGATAACCGGTGTTTGGGAGAAGAGTGTGCCACCGCTCCAGGCAAGTAACACTACCATCAATAAGCGTCTAGTCATAATCAAACGAACGACCAAGTAACAAAAAGATTCGGGTTTGGAAAAGTCCTTCTACCGATTTAACCAACGTTTGAACTCGGTTATCTTCTCGCGGCTTACCCATAGCGGAGGGTCGCACGGTTGGGCAATTTTCACTTCCAATCGCTGCGGTTGGGTCTGCACTTCCTTGATGGCTTGTATGTGCACAATGTGTTTGCGGCTGATCCGGAAAAAGCGGGCAGGATCCAGCAAGTGGCTTTCCAGCTCCTCCAACGTGTGATCAACAATGTATTGACGCTGGGTTTCTTTGGTGACCAAATAGGCAATCTTTCCCTCGGCAAACAGGTAGGCGATGTCCTCCACGGGGACATACAAGATTTTGTTGCCTTGGCGCACCAAAAACCGTTGTTTGTAAGGCGATTGCAGCGAGGCCAACAACTCTTGCACCAATTCCTTTGACAAGGGCGCGGGGCGCTCAGCCGGGTTCAGCCGTTTAAACTTTTCCAAGGCCTGCTGCAAGTCATCGAAGCGCACGGGTTTCAACAAATAGTCGATGCTGTTGTACTTGAATGCTTTGAGCGAATACTGATCATACGCGGTGGTAAATACCACGGGCGTTTCGCAGGCCACTTGTTCAAATAACTCAAAACTTTTACCGTCCGCCAGTTGAATATCCAAAAAGAGAATGTCGATATCCCGATGCTCCCGTAAGTACCGCACGGTGTCTTGTACGGTATCCAAGGGCCCTTCAATGGCAATGGAACGGTCATACGAATGGATCATCTCTTCCAGTCGCTCGGCCGCCAGTTGTTCGTCTTCCACAATGAGTACCTTCATGCGTCCGGCAGTTCGGGGTGTATCTTTAGCAACGGTATTTTTACGGTGAAGCGCGTGTCTTGGATTACCTCCACGGCCCGCTGGCCAACCAGAAACTCATAGCGCGATTGGATGTTGCGAAGCCCGAGTTTGGAGCTTTCTTCCTTTACCGCCTTGGGCTGCAGGTTGTTTTCGACCACCAGTTTGTTCACCTCCGGGGTTCCGTTTTCTACGAACAACCGTATCTCCAGCGGATCTTTTTTGGAAACCACGTTGTGTTTGATGGCGTTTTCGATCAATAGCTGCAAGGTAGCAGGGGCGATGTAGGTCTCTTTTTTCTCTTCGGGGATATCGTTGATGACCCGCAGGTTTTCCTGAAACCGTATCTTGAGCAGAAACAAATACGATTCGATAAAATCCAGCTCTTCTTTGAGGCGGATGAGCTTCTGATCCTGGTTGTAGAGCAAATACCGGTATACGTTGGAGAGCTGATCGATGAAGCGGGCGGCCGTGTCGGCATCTTTGTACACCAGCGTGGAGAGCACGTTGAACGAGTTGAACAGAAAATGTGGGTTGATTTGGTTGCGTAGGGCGTCAAAACGAGCTTCGATGCTTTGTTTTTTCAGTACCTCGGCCTGCAATTGCGCCCGCTTGTACTTGTTCATGTAAAAGACAATGGCGTTGAGGCAGTGCAAAAAAAGATTGATGCGAAAGCTAAACCCTAACGCGATTTTAATAGGTAACCAGGTGAGCGGTTTGCCCACGTCATAAAACTCATGCAGCAGCAATACGGGCAGCACCGCCACCACGCATACGCCCACCAAGCTCAGCGCAAAGTGAATGATCAGTGGGTGAATCTTTTGCCGAAAGACACCGGAGAGGAAATCAAGCTGTTTTTGGATGAAGTGGTTTACCTCCCACACCAGCAGCACGAGCAGCACGACAATGCCTACAAACAAGGCCGTGGGCAGCGTGAACCCAAAAAGCTGGTCGCCACCCGTAAAAATGATGTTTACGTACGAGTAAAGCCCCAGCAGCAGGATAAAAACGTAACGATAGCGGTAGCCAAACATACGCGTGCAAGTTAAGGCGCTTCAAATATGCATATCTTCAAAGAGATATGCCCGGGAAATTTTTCCCGGGCATATACCTTCATTCACTTCATGTATCCATTACGGCTGCAATACCCGATCGATGGTATGCACCACACCGTTGGAGCCAAGGATATTGATGGACCGGATAGGCGTGGCCACGATGTTTGCAGTTATACCACCGGTGGTGACTGTCAGTGCCGATGCGTTGATCGTCACGGTACCGTTCAGCATGTCCAGATCTCCTGTAATCAAATCGCTGGAGAAAATCCGGCCCGTGGGCGCACGCGAAGAATTACTAGTAATGTGCTTTTGCAACACCGCCACCAGGTTAGGTCCGCTGACGGTGGCCAAATCAATACCGGATGCTTGAAAAGCCGCGTCTGTGGGTGCAAATACTGTCAGGTTGGCGGCAGGATCATCGGCCACTGCTTTGAGGGCTTCGACACCGGTGCGATTGAGCGCTTGCAACAACCGGGTAAACTGTGCGGGATTGGCCGCAGCAGCAGCCTCCACAATTTCAAATATCGTTTGGGTAGGGGGCAGCAATGTGCGGTCAATGACATGCACCACCCCATTGTCAGCCAGGATATCGGCCTGCACTACGCGTGACCCATTGATAAACACACCTTGTGCCCCACGGTTGCTGATGAAGGCATTACCGCCTCCCAGCATCGCTTGCGGGGTGTTGGCCGGGGCCGTGTTGGTGGGCAAATTGGCGGCACGTACTTCACTGCCAATCACGTGATACGAAAGTACGGCATCCAACGTGGCACGGCCTGGCAGCGCGGTGATGCCCGCAGCTTGAAAGGCGGCATTGGTCGGTGCAAACAACGTTTTGCGGCTGCTGCTCAACAACGCTTCCAGAATAGAAGGGCTGGCGGCATTCACCGCAGCGATCAGCGTGGTGAAATTTTTGTTGAAATAGGCAGGCTCCACCACCGTGTTTACAAAACGGCCGATGGACGGAGGCACCAACACTTGGTTGACGATGTGAACCACGCCATTAGATGCCCGCACATCAGGTGTAACCACCTGGGTGGCGCCATTCAGGCGAATTCCTCCCGCCACCGTCACGGCAATATCTTCTCCGTTGGCGGTCTCCACAGCTCCGGCTGTCAACTGGGTAGACAACACTGCGCCCGAGGTAATCACGTGGTACCGCAGCAGCGACTCCAACACGCTCTCAGGCACATCATCAATATTGGTTTGGCCAACGGTTTGCAAAAGTGACGTAAAGGCTTCGTTCGTGGGGGCGAACACCGTAAAATTGCCCGATCCACTCAGGAGCGTTACCAAATCCGGAAACTTGGTGAGCGCAGCCACCAGCGAAGACAGGTTGCTTTGGCTTTGTGCCAAGGCCACGATGCTCTGCGTGGGTTGAGGGACATCGTCATCCTCGTTGTTACAGCCCGTGGTGGTCACCACGATCAGGGCCAGCACCATCAGGCTAAAGATGCCAGGCTTGAGAAACTTAAACCATGTTGATTTCATGTGTAAATGGGTTTGTGAAAATTCTCTTCTACAACGGAGCCTACCCACCCGCTGCCCCTGCCACCTGCGCGAACCGCCCAAAAAGCGGAGTGGATCGCCCGCCAGGCGGAATGGAATGCGGCCGTGGAAATAACCCTGTTTGCCGGATGCGAAACGAGCGGAGCCGCCAAACGCCCATGATGAAGCATACAGGCCATCGTTGTCAGCGAAGGTCGCGCAGTAGTTGTTCGTAAAACCAAAGTGCGGTCTGGTAGCTCTCCAGGCTCACGCGCTCGTCAATGCCGTGAAAGCCGATGGGGTCAATCATGGGGCTAAACTTGATGATGTTGCTGGATATTTCGCCAAAGTGCCGCGAGTCGGTGGCCCCCAGCATGAGGAAGGGTGAAGTAAGCAGGGCCGGGTATGTTTTCTTGGCGATGCGCGCAATCTTCTGATAGCCAAATCCTCTGACCGGTGTCACGGCTGAAGCCTCCGCGAAAGCGCCTGAATACAGCGTCACTTGTACGCGGGCATCTTGGATGATGGTCTTCACCCGTTCGATCACTTCCGTGGATTCATCGCCCGGCAACAACCGAAAGTTTACGGTGGCCACCGCCTGCGTGGGGATGACATTGTCCTTGATACCGGCCTGCACAATTGTGGGTACCATGGTGGTGCGCATCATGGCGCTGCCGGCCGCACTTTGGTCGTACGTGCCGATGATGATTTTTTTGAACAGCCACGGGTTGGCGAAGGCCATTTTTTGTGCCAACGGCATCTCGGGCCCCAGGTGCTGAATAAACCCTTGCATGGGTGCCGAAAACGAGGGCTCAAACGGGCGGCTGCGCAGCGTTACCAACGCGCGGGTAAGGATGTCGATGGCCGTTTCGGATTCAGGCATAGAGCTGTGCCCCCCGGGTTTTTCTACGGTGAGGGTGAGCGATAGATAGCCTTTCTCGGAGGTGCCCAGCAACGCCACCGGTTGTTGCATGCCGGGTATCTTTTCTTTCGTGATGATGCCCCCTTCGTCCATCACCAACTCCGCGGCAATGTTTCGTTGTTTGAGCAAGGCTGCCATGGCAATGGCCCCTTTGCCTCCGACTTCTTCATCGTGGCCAAAGGCCAGGTACACCGTCCGGTCAGGTACCCATCCCTGCTGCAGCAGTTTTTCCACGGCTTCGCATATCGCAATCAAGTTGATTTTGTCGTCTGTGGTGCCGCGGCCCCAAATGAACTCGTCTTTGACGGTGCCGGCAAACGGATCTGTTGTCCACCGCTCGCGGGTAGCTTCTTCGATGGGCACCACATCTTGGTGGGCCATCAATACCACGGGTTTGAGCGAGGCATCGCGGCCCGGCCATCGGTACAACAAACTGTATCCCTTGATCACCTCGCGCGTCAGCGTTTGGTGCATGAGCGGATAGGTGGCTTCCAGAAATCCGCGGAAGCCCAAAAACGCGGCCGGCTCAAAGCGTGCGCTGTCAGCAAAGGAAATCGTGCGGAAGCTTACCGCCTGCTGAAAGTGCTGCAAAGCCGCTACGGTGACCGGGGGCGCGGCTATCGCTTCCACCGCGGTTTGTACCGACTGAAAGCGCCACGTGTTCACGAGTACTACACACACCAGCAGGACAAGGCCCAGCAGCGCGGCAACGGCAAGTTTTTTAAGCATGTGAACAAAGATATTGGTTTCTGCCGGCCCGCGGGTGCCGGTGCTGCCATCTCGCGGTTTTTGCCCAACTTGCACCGCCTATGGTAAACCTCATCATCAAAGCCTTCAAACGATATGCGTGGTTCAAACGCATAAACGCCAAAATCACCTACGAAATACTGGCCAAATACATACCGGCCGAAGAGTGGCGGTTTATGAACTACGGCTACGTGCCCACCGAAGCTGAGCCCCCGCTGGCATTGCCCGATGACCCCACCCTGCAGAAATATCCCTTGCAGATGTATCACTACCTGGCCACGCAGGTAGACCTTCGCGGAAAGACAGTATTGGAAGTAGGCAGCGGCCGGGGCGGAGGCGCCCACTACATTGCCACGCACCTACAGCCCGCCTCGTATACCGGCTTGGACCTGGCGCAACGGGCGGTGGACTTGGCCAACCGGCTGTATCAATCCGCCAACCTTCGCTTCATTCAAGGCAGTGCCGAAAAAATCCCGTTGCCCGATAACAGCATAGATGTGGTGATCAACGTGGAGTCATGCCATGCCTATGGCAGCGTGCCTGCTTTTTTGGGCGAGGTCACGCGTGTGCTCAAACCCGGAGGCTATTTTTTGATGGTGGATTTTCGCAATGAAGTTAAGAACATGGACGTGCTTCATGCCGAATTGAGAGCCACGGAATTGACCTGGCTCAAGCACGAAAACATCAGCGAACGGGTGATCATGGCCATTGAAGCCGAAAACGACAGCAAGGTGGCGCGCATCGAAAAGTTGGTACCGCCCCGCTGGCATACGCTATTTGGCGATTTTGCCGGAGTGGTCGGCTCGCGTTTCTACAACACCCTCAAAGACGGCACCCGCGTGTATCACCGCTTTGTGCTGCGGAAGGGATAGGCACCATTTCCAAAACCCGAAGCCATCCGAGTGGTACAACTTGTGTGGCCAAAAAAGTGACGCAGCGGTGCAACCCGCTGCGGTGTTTCTTCGTCTAATACCTAAATCTCTTAGGTAATAAGACAATTATGCATTCTCCCGAATTGCTGAAAGGCACGCTCCAGACCATTGTGCTCAAAGTATTGAAAGACCACGGCCGCATGTACGGCTATGAAATCACCCAGCGTGTTAAAGAGTTGTCGGGCGAAACGATTTTGCTGACGGAAGGTGCGCTGTACCCTGCCTTGCACAAGCTGGAGGCCGAGGGGATGCTAACGACCGAAACGGAAACCATTGGCAAACGCGTTCGAAAATATTATTCCCTTACCCCCCAGGGGCGAAGCCTTGTCAAAGAACGCGTACAAGAGTTTGTCGGGTTCATTAAAACCATGGGGAATGTGCTACAGGTGAACGTAGGATAAAATTCGCGGCTGCATTTTTATAGCTGGTAACAAGTCGCCCGTCACCAGAAAATGAAACTTACAGAAGACCATATCGCGTACATCGTCAAAGACTTGAATTACCGCGGCATTGTGGCCGAGGGCGTGCAAGAGGAGTTGATTGACCACATCTGCACGGCCACCGAGAGCGAAATGAAAGCGGGACTGCGGTTTATTGATGCCTATCACCGCGTAGTGGAATCGTTTGGCCGTACCGCAGGCCTGCGCGAAACACAACGACAAGTCCTTCACGAAGAAACAAAACCTAAGGGTATGCTCAAAAACTACATCACCGTGGCGCTGCGCAATTTGCGCAAGCACCGTTTTTATTCCTTCATCAACGTACTGGGCCTTTCCATCGGTCTGGCCGTGTGCCTCATCATTGTGCTTTTTGTGTTGAACGAGCTGTCGTTCGATCGTCATTTTGCCACGGCCCAACGGGTGTACCGCGTGCGGAGCGAAATTGTTTTCGGTGGCAGCGAGGGACGTTTCCTCTACGCCCCCGCCCCGCTGGGCCCCACTTTGGCCCAGGAATTTCCGGAAGTGGAAGCAGCCGTGCGCTTTCGCGATCGCGGCTCTTACCTGGTGAAGCGCACAGACGAAAACATCAAAGAGCCCCGAACGATTTGGGTGGACAAAGACTTCTTCAAAGTCTTTCCGGTGCCCCTGGTGGCCGGCAATCCTGCCACCGCATTGGCCGAACCCAATACGGTGGCCATCAGCCAATCGCTGGCCGAGAAGCTCTTTCCGGGCGAAGAAGCCCTTGGAAAAACGGTGGTGCTGGACAATGAATTGAATGTCAAAGTCAACGCTGTCTATACTGATTTTCCCAGCCAAACGCATTTTCACTTCAACTTGCTCATTTCTCTCGAAGGCGACCCAGAGGCGCAACAAAACCGGTGGTACAGCAACAACTTTCAGACGTACTTCCTGCTGCGTCCGGGCGCCAACATCCAAGGGGTGGAAGCCAAGTTGCCCAACCTTGTTGTGGAGCGGGCCATGCCTCAATTGAAAGAGGTGTTGGGAAATGATTTCTCCATGGAAAAATTTCGGGCTGCCGGCAACCGAATGGCCTATTTCGTGCAGCCGCTCACTGACGTTCACCTGTACAGCCATTACACCGGTGAGTTTGAACCTAACTTTGACATCACCTACATCTATTTGTTCGGGGCCATTGCGGTGTTCATCCTCATGCTGGCCTGCATCAATTTCATGAATTTATCTACCGCGCGCAGCGCCAACCGTGCCAAAGAGGTAGGCATCCGTAAGGTGATGGGCTCGTTCCGCTCGCACCTGATGCGCCAATTCCTGACAGAGTCTGTATTGCTGAGCTTTCTCTCGTTGTTGTTGGCCCTCGCCATCGCGTACATGCTGCTGCCGGTGTTTAACGATTTGTCCGGACGCGTGCTCACCCTTCCCTTTGGCAGCCGTTGGTTTTATGTCATCTTTTTGCTGGCGGGTATTCTGGTGGGGGTGGCAGCCGGGGTGTACCCCTCCTTTTTTCTCTCGGCATTTCGTCCGGTACAGGTGCTAAAGGGGCAGGTAGCCCTGGGCATGAAGAGCGGGCTGATCCGCAGCGCGCTGGTAGTATTCCAGTTTACGGTTTCTATTTTCCTGGTCATCGGTACCTTGGCGGTGTATCAGCAACTCAACTACATCCAAACCAAAAAACTTGGCTTCAACAAAGACCAGGTGTTGGTAATAGACGATGCGTATGCGCTGGGCAGCAACCGCGGGGCCTTTAAAAACGAAGTGATGAGTAGCGGCAAGATGGAGCGCGCCACCATGTCGGGCTATTTGCCGGTGGAGGGAGGGTTTCGCAGCGACAACCCGTGGTGGATTGAGGGCCGCGACCCGGCCATGCAAGAAAACCTGGTCAGTATCCAAAACTGGCGCGTGGATCATGAGTATGTCAAAACGCTGGGCATGTCCATCGTGCAGGGACGAGATTTCTCAGACGAATTTCCATCCGATTCCTCCGCGGTCATTCTTAACGAAGCAGCCGTTAAGACCTTCAACTTTCCCGGAGAGGTAATTGGCAGCCGCATCGCCACGTTTGCCGATGATGGCAACGAAGGCCCCGACAGAAACAAGCTGCAAGTACTTACGGTGATTGGCGTGGTCGAAAACTTCCACTTTCAATCACTCAAAGAGAATTTCTCGCCCGTCATGATGTTTTTGAGCAAGCGTGCCGGTGGCCCCATTTGCTTCCGTTTCAAGTCGGCCGATGCCCAAGAAGTCATACGCATCGTAGAAAAACAGTGGAAGGAAATGGCCCCTGGCCAGCCGTTCACGTATTATTTTCTGGACGAGCGGTTCAGCCGCATGTACTCGGCCGAGCGGCAGTTGGGCGAAGTGTTTGGGGTCTTTTCTATTCTGGCGGTATTGATTGCTTGCCTTGGGTTGTTTGCGCTTACTGCGTTCACAGCCGAGCAGCGCACCAAAGAAATTGGCATTCGCAAAGTGCTGGGGGCCAGCATCACCAGCATTGTGGTACTGCTATCCAAAGAGTTTGGCAAGTTGATCCTCATTGCCTTCGCGCTGGCCGCACCGCTGGCGTGGCTCGGCATCAATTGGTGGTTGAAAGATTATAGCTATAAAACAGAGATTGGCGTGGGCTTATTCCTGCTGTCGGGTTTGGTGGCGTTTACGGTGGCCTGGCTCACGATGAGTTTCCAATCGTTTCGCGCGGCCGCCAGCGATCCGGTGAAGAGTTTGCGGAGTGAGTGAGCGGGAAACTCAAAATCGATGACGGGCATTTAGAAATTGTGGCAATGTGAATGTCGTTGAATATCTCTTCAAGAGAATCCCGGTGAAACGGTTTCTTCCGGTAGTGCTGTGGGGGCTGCTCATACGCCCCGTAGCCGATGCACAAACGCACCCCCTGCGGGCGAAAACCCAACAGACCGTGGTCGCCAAAAGTGCTTCCATGGCGGCCACCCTACGAATCGCCCGCCCGCAACCGCGCTACCTCCGCCCGAAGCAGTTTCAACTCGCGCATGACCTCCTGAAATCCGGCCTGCACTTCTTGTTCGGTTTCTTGAATCTCGCCCTGCAATTCCGACAGTTTTGATCGATTTGTTTTTTGGTCGCTGATGAATTTTTCATGAACCTGAGAGGTGAGCACCGCCACAAATACATTGAAACTGACGATGGCCGTCAAAATCACAAAGCTGATGAAGTATCCCTTGATGAGCCAACTGTCATTGTAGCTTTTGCTGGCTGCATACATCATGTCGCTCCAGCCATCCAGCGTCATGAGCTGAAAAAGGGTGATGAAGGCATGGCCCAACGAGGTGAAGTCGGCACTCTGATATTGATGGTGGCCGAACAGGTAGATGCCTACAATGGAGTAGATGTAGAGCAAAATGCCCAGCAGCAAGGCGAACGAAAAAATAGTAGGAATGATGGAGACAATTTTATGCTCTACCGCTTTCAGCTCGCTGCTGATTTCCAATAGCCGCAGCACCCTTAACACGCGAAACAAACGACTGACCACTAAAAACTCCGGGTGTTCAAACAAATGCTGAAACAGGCTGGTCACGCTCACCACCACGATCAGAAAATCAAACCAGTTCCAGAAGCCGTCTTCGTCCACGTGGACTTTCTTGTGGCGCACCGACAGCAACCGGAAAAAGTGCAGCGGTGTTTTTTCGCTGAAAATGCGGATCACGATTTCCCCCAGAAAGAAAAGGGTAAATGCGAAATCGAGTACATCAAAAAGGACGCGATGCTCCGGATAAAAGGTTTCCACCCCCAACACAATGGAGCACAAGATAATGGCGATGCTGACGATGGTTTGAAAGCGTTTACTCGAAACGGTTTGCTGCGTAAAGAGATTCATGACAGGTTTTCGTGTGAGCAGGCAAGTTATCGGGAGAAGTCCGGAATGTGAAATCGGGAGAGAGTCGTACCCCAAAAAAAAATAGAGGAATGCCTTTGCCGGGAGCCCTGCCTCTTCCATCTTTCAGACCGGCCGGCCGTGCGGGAAACCGATAGCGAGCCCCCCCCGCGCCAACCCCAAAAATAGTTTAACGGTTTGTCTGATTTTAGGGGCGCAGTCCGTCATACTCCCAAAAACCAACCTATGGAAAAATTTATGCTCATCTTTCACGGGGGCAGCGACATCGCCCCCGAACTGAAATCGCCCGAAGCCCTGGCGAGGCGTGCTATCGAGCGGGTGACCATCTATTGGCCAACCACTACAGTCGTTTGTTAAGCCGTTTGGATGCTCAGGCTTTTCCGGATGCATTGCGCACATGGCAACAAAACAAAGCGACCGAAGGGCAATGACGTCTGCCCAAAGCGGTTGTGCGCGCTCAGGCAAACACGGCTCCCTCTGCCACCGCTCGGCTTGCGTCCATATCGTGGCGCACGCTATCGAGCTTGCTTTGGATGGTTGCCAGCGCTGTTTTGCCCAACGGCATGCGAAGGGGCGGAACGGCCATCTGCGATAGCGCCAGCATGGCCAAGGCGGCCTTGGCAGGATCGCCCTCCTGTTTGCCGTGCACTTGCTTCATCCGGCTGCGAAATGCCCCGGCCGTGCTGTGGTAGTCTTCGATCACTACCGCTGCCGCGCGAAATGATGTTCCGGCAAACTGCGTACGAAAGGGCCCCGGTTCAACCAGCGAAGCATGGATACCGAGGGGTGCCACCTCCGCTGCCAGTGCTTCGCTGAACCCCTCCAAGGCAAACTTACTGGCATTGTAGACCCCAAAGCCCGGAAATGCCTTGAGGCCACCGTGCGATGAGACCTGAATGATGCGTCCGCTTTGCTGCTGCCGCATCATCGGTAAGAGCAATTGCGTCAAGTGCATTGTGCCAAACACATTAGTTTCAAACACTTCGCGCACTTCTGCGAGGCTTGCCTCTTCCACGGCACCGGCCAAGCCGATCCCAGCGTTATTGACCAGCACATCCAATCGCCCAAACCGGGCGTTGATGTGATGCGCCACCGCCTCGCGCAAGGGCGCTTGTGCGATATCCAGAAGCAAGGCTTCGGCCTTGCCTTCATAAAGCCGATTAAATGCTTCCACCTGTGTGGCCTGACGAAGCGTGCCGATGACGTAGTCGCCCGAGGCGACCACCGCGTGGGCCAAGGCTTTTCCGAGTCCGCTGGAAACACCTGTGATTAACCAAATCCGTTGATTCATGGTAGAAACGATGGAGGTTAGATATTCACAAGTTGCCGAAACGATTCCCGTTGGTCGTAGCACACCAACCCATGCAACAGCGTGGTAACGATCCAAATGCCATTGCCGGGCAAGTCATGCGCCACATGGAAGACCGCTATATTTACGGTGACGGGCAATAGCCACAGCGTGCCCATAAATGCCGTGCGGGAAAACAGCAGCAGCACACCCGCGATGATTTCGGTGGCACCCACCAGCGGGGCTAAGTACGAAGTAAACAGGGCACCCAGAAAAGCCTGTGCTTGCGCGCCAGCGGGCGGGGGTACATCCGCAAAGAGCAAAAACTTGTTGAGTCCGAAAATGATCATGGGCACGGCCAATGCCATGTGCACGATGCGGGAGAAAAGTGTTTTCATGCAGTGTTCTTTTTTTGATTTGTTAGAACAACACAAAGGTGCGGCCGCGACCCGCGCGGATGTAAACACAAAAGCTACCTTCTTCGGTAGGATTCGGACATCGTTTCCCGGAAGGCAACGGGCGTGGTGCCGGTTTCGGCCTTGAACATTTTGGCGAAATAGGAAGAGTCAAAGTATCCGATCTGCGCGGCCACTTCCGAAACCGAGGCGTGGCCAAAGGTCAGCAGCCGTTTGGCCTCCAGGATGCAGCGCGCCCGGATTACCTCTGTGGCGGTGCGGCCCGTGACGCGTTTGCACACCTCGTTCAGGTGATGCGAGGTGATGGCCAACTCGCTGGCATAGGCACTGACCGCCCATTGCGATAAAAAATGGGTGTCTAACAGCTCTTTGAATCGCTTATAGATGATCGTGTACCGAGCGGGCGATGAGCGCGCTCCTTGCCGCTCGATGCATCGCTGGATTTGGAGCATGAGCACGTGCAGCCATGCGCGCGCCAGGGCGGGCGAGTAGTCTGCACGCTGGCGTTCGCGTGTCAATTGCCCCAGGGTGTGGACCAACTCGGCAAACTCCTTTTTGGTTGGTGTTAAAACGGGGTTTGCATAAAAGTTGTCCAAAAAGCTAAGCTCAAAGAGCATGTCTTTGTTGGCTTGGTTCACCAAAAAAAACGACTCGGTAAACATCAACGTGCCTCCGGTGATGGGCCGCCACTCTTCAAATTCATGCACCTGGCCGGGGGAGATGAAAAACAAAGAGCCCGGTCTTACCTCGTACTCGCGGTAGTCGATGCGTTGCCGGCTACGTCCTTTTTCAATCCAGAGAATTTCGTAAAACGTATGCTTGTGAACATCGTCTACGTTGGGTTCTTCCATCGCATGAAAATGGCTGATCTCAAACTCCGTGGGATTGGCTGGCTGATTGATAAAATGCCCAATGGAGTAACTGGGGAAAAGAGCCGCGGGCGAAGAGAAGGCCATCGTGAAAACACCAACCCCTCAGCGGGATTTCTTTTTCTTCTTCTTTTCTGCTTTGGCTTCTTCTTTTTTGGCTGCCTTCATTTCAGGCTGCGCTTGCTTGCGTGGTTCTTGGTTTTGCTGCTCGGCTTGTGCGCGTTGGGCAGCCAGCCGTTGTTCGGCTTGGAGCATGCGCGCGCGGTAATAGTCGGCTTCCGATTGGCGCAGCTTTCCTTTCAGGGCCATGATGCGCGCAAAGCTTTGGTCAATGCGGGCGCGGGGAATATCCCCTTTCTCCACCGCAGTACGGATGATGTCAAACACGCGGTCTACGGTGCGCGTCTCTGAGCCGGCAATGTTGTTCGAAAAACACAAGATGTCTACCCCTGCGTTGATGGCCAACTTGATGGATTCCTCCAACCCATACTGCTTGGCAATGGCATGCATTTGCATGTCGTCCGAAAAGACCACCCCGTCAAAGCCGATTTTTTTTCGCAGTATTCCATCGAGTATCTCTTTCGAAAGGGTGCCCGGCAGCCCCTTGCTGTCGAGCTTCTTGTTCACGATATGCGAAGTCATCACGGCATCCACATAGCCGGAGTCCAACAGCCGCTGGTAGGGGGTCAACTCGCTCTCCGACCACGTGTGGGTCACATCGGCCACGCCAAAGTGCGTATCTTCCAGCGAGCTGCCGTGCCCCGGAAAATGTTTGAGCGAAGTGATGACCCCGTACTTTCGGTGTTGCTTGATGTACTCTTGCGCCAGCAGGGCCACGCTATCGGCATGGGGGGAAAACGAGCGCTCCACTTTTACAATCACCGTGTTGTTGGGGTTAACGGCCAAATCCACGCAGGGGGCAAAGTTGACGTTGATGCCCAGCCCGGCCAGGTTGGACGCCAGGGCTTCTGCATAGAACCGCACGGAATCCAGCGAGCCTGCCTTGCCAAGCGCGCGGGCCGTGACCGAACGCGGAAACCCATACTTTTCCTTGAGGCGGTTTACCTTGCCGCCTTCCTGGTCAATGGCAATGAACAAGGGGATGGGCGCGGCTTGTTGATACGTCCAGGTGATTTTTTTCAACGGAGCAAAGGCATTGGCACTTTTGGGTACGTTCTTTTCAAAGAGAATCAAAGTGCCCACTTTTCCCTGGCGCACCTCTTCCAACACCACCGGGTCCACTTTGGCTTCGGGCATGCCAATCAAAATCATCTGCCCGATTTTGATGTGGAGGCTGTCGGGCTGGGCAATGGCCAAGCGTGCCGTTAGCACCAGGGCAAGCGTTAGGTATTTCTTCATAGCCAAATTAAAAACCAGGTTGTCTCAAAAAAGCGGCCCACGAAAGGCCTGCATGACTCCGCGCACCCCTGTGCTTCCGGGTGAATCTCTGTGAAACAACACAAAGACACGCAAGGAATCACAGCGGTGCACAAAGAATCAGGCCAATTCAAAAAAGCTGTTTTCGAGACAGCCTCCCTGAGGGGGATGATGGATGGGGTAACGTTATTTTGCTCCGGTCTCTTTCTCGGCCACTACGCCTTCGAGCACGTCTTTGATTTCTACGCGCACGCCATCTTTAAAGGGAACGATCCACGCGTCTTTCACGCCCATGTCGCGCATGTACTTTTTGAACTTGTCGGCTTCCCAATAGTCGCGAAACACGCCAATGGTGAACTTCTGTTCGCCCTTTTCGGTGGCTTCGCCCCCAAAGTTGGGGTTGTTTTCAAAATACTTGCTCAGGTCTTTGTTGCGAAAGGCCCCGATTTGCACTTTGAAAATGATGCCGCGCGAAAAGTCCATCGGGTTGGGCGATTCTTTCAATTGCGCCAGCTCTGTCTTGACGGTCGTCAGCTCTGAGCGCATGCGCGAGAGTTCTTCTTCCAGTTCGGCAATGCGGGCGTTTTTGTCGCTGATCTGCGAAGTGAGACCGGTCACTTGCGTTTTCAGCGTGCTCACTTCGGAGTCGGCCGCCTGCTTCTGTTCGACAAACGTTTTCAGGTTGGCCGGGTTTTTAGCGTATTCTTTTGCCTTCTTTTTCCATTCTTTTCGCTCGGCTTTAGAAAGCTGCGCGAAACCCTGTACGCTGCAAAAAATCAAAGCCAGACAGACGATGAGGAGTTTGGTTTTCATGAGGTGGTGATTGGTTATTTGCCGATAAAAGTAGTAAAAAATCGGGGCACGGCAAGTCCTTACCTCATGGCCCCGGTCACCGCATCAGCGCTATGAGTTGGTCGGCATAGCGGTCCAGCGCATCCAGCGCGGCCGCTTTGTATTGGGCATAGTCGGCTTCCACCTGAAACATGAACTTGAAATCCGGGTTATCGCCAGCGCGGCCACGGGAGAGCACAATGATGCTTTCGCGCAATATCTTGCCACCGGTGGTTCGCTCGGTAAACTCCGGGAGACAATCGGTACAGGATTGCACGCGGGTGTGAAATGGCTGGCTGCTGGAGATGCTTTTATCCGCGTTGAAAGACGTTTTGAACGTAGAATAATCGGGGCCTTGCAACTCCAACGTTGAGCTGTGGATGATGATGGCAGGACGGACGGCCGCTTCCATATTGATGACTCCTTTGACAGGCCGCGTTTTCGTTTGATCAATGTATACGAAGTCGAGCAGCGTGTTGCTGTTCCACACCAGCACTTCGTTGCGATTGGCCAGCCGGGCATGAGCGCCTCCGGCAAAGTTGGGGAAATCAATCATGGCCGCTTCGTGGGCTGATCCCCGGGCCGCCATCCCCCAGGTTTTATTAATGGTGAGCCGCTCTTTTTCGGAGATCAAGTTTTTGTATTCTTCGGTTTGTTGCAAGGGCTTTTCATCGACCACGTCAAATCCGGCAGCCATGAGTTTTGCCTTGAGGCGCACGTAGTGTTCGTTCGTGATTTCCTGCATCAACGCGGCCGAGGGGGGAGGGTTGAGTGTGACCCAGGTGCGTGACGAGGCATCGGAGTTTCGTTCTTTGCCCACCGTTTGGCTGGTGGCCAGGCGGAACGATACGTCCACGCCCAGCAACGCAATCCGCTTGGTTTTTTTAAACGGATTTTTGACTTCATACACAGTCATGTTATCCTTGGCTTGTTCGGCCAGCGTAAGGTTTTTCCCTTTTTTTTGCGCGGAAATAGCGGTGGCGCTCAAGAGGGCAACCGCAAAAAGGAGGTGTTTCATAGGGTCATTATTTTTTGACCAAAATTGAGACACGGCAGCGTGCGTCTCAATACGATGAAATGCGTATTTACTGCACCAGCCGGTTGGCCACGGCTTTTTGCACAGCCTCCACTTTGTTGTTGACCTGAAGTTTGTGGTAAATGTGTTGGATGTGTTTGCGCACGGTGCCGGGGCTGATAAACAGATTGGCGCCAATGGCCTCGTAGGTCAATCCATTTTTGAGTTGCTCCAAAATAGCTCGCTCGCGTGGCGTAAGGCCAAAATCATGGTGGATGGCATGGGGTGTCAGCGGTTGGCGTATCAAATTGAGGGCTTTCAGAGCAATGGCGGGCGACATGGCCGCACCGCCTTCTGCGGTTTCGGTTAGCGCGCGGCCGATGGCTTCGTCCGATTCATCTTTCAACAAATAGCCGGAAGCCCCCGCCAGGATGGACTCAAAAATCTTGTCGTCATCATCGAAGGTTGTGAGCATCAATATTTTTATCTGCGGAAAGAGTCGTTTTACCTCGCGCGTAGCGGCAATGCCATCCATCACGGGCATTTGAATGTCCATCAGCACGACATCCACGACCGAATCGCGCTGGAGGCGCGTGAGCAGCTCATGACCATGGGCAGCGGAAAACTTCACCTGAACATGGGGCTGCAAAGCCAGCTTCTGCCGGATGGCCTGAAGGGCCAGTGGATTATCTTCGGCAATCACCACGCGCATCATCGATCCGTTTCGTTTTAACCCCAAGGTATCAAAAAGTAAGTAGCCCAGGCGAACCCCGGCTGCCCCACCGTGCACACGGGCACATCCACGCTCCCGCTCAAGTGAGGAAGCCTTCATGGCAGCGTGTGCGTTGTGCCACAAAAGTGGCCTTGGCGCGGCAAGCCATCAATACGCAGATCATCGTATTTGTACAAGTGGCCGAGTGCTAAGCCAACGGGAAATGCGCGGTAATGCGCGTGCCAGAGTTGCGCGCGGTGCTAAGCACCAAAGATCCGCCCTCGCTTTCCACCCGCGTTCGCATCGTTTGCAGCCCTATGCCTACTGCGGGTAACGCGCTGTCAAATCCGTGACCATCATCGGTTACTTCGGCAGTCATCTCCTTTTCGGACACCGTAAGCCTCACCTTGATTTCGTTGGCTTGCGCATGCTTGATGGCGTTGGTCACGCCTTCCTGAATGAAGCGAAACAATTGATCGGCCAACCGCGAGGGGAGAAGTTGATGGGTGGGGCCTGTTAAACTCACGTGGATACGCGGTACAGGAAGGGCGGGCAGGTAGTCGCGCAGTTTGATCACAAACTCTTCGGCCGTGGCATTCTCGCGGTGCATCAGCCATACCGTTTTGCGCAGTTCACGAATGGCATCGGCCGTGAGTTGCTGAATGTCGCCCAGGCGCTGGCTGTCATTCTCTTTGCGCAAAGCCGCCACGGAAGCATTGACAAACGTGAGGTGCGAGCCGATGTTGTCATGTAACTCATGGGAGATGCGGATGCGCTCCTGGTGTAAGGCATTTTGTGTTTTGGCCTCGGCCAATGCTGCTTTCAGCGCAAGCCGTTGCTGGCGGATGGCGTAGTAGCGCACCACCAGCAACGCACCGCCTACCACTACCAAGAGCGCCATGGCAACCGCTGCCAGCTGGCTGTTTTGCTGGCGTATCTTCAGCTCGCGCTCCGCCAACGTCACGCGACTCTCGGCCAGCGCGCGCTCCTTTTCCGCTGTCTCGTAGCGCACGTGCAGGTCGCGTATCTGTTGCATTCGCTCGCGCTCAAAGAGACTGTCACGCACCTGAAGGTGCGCTTGGCGGGCGGCATACGCTTTTTGGTAGTTGCCCATCCTTACGTGCAGGCGGGCCAATAAATCATGGGCATCGGCTTGCTGCTGCCACACACGCGCCTCATTCGCTTTGGCCAGCGCAAGCTCTGCCAGGGGCAGCGCTTGCGCGGCTTTTCCCTGTTGGGCATAGAGCTCCGCCAGTTTTTGCAGGCAAAAAGACCACTCCTTCACATTGTTGTTTTGCGTGTGCATATCCACCGCGCGCTGCAAGTAGGCCATGCCGGTTTTCTCATCCCCCAAGTGGCCAAACGCAACGCCCGCATTGCCAATGGCCACCGCCTCAAAGCGGACAAATTTCAACTTGGCAAATTCCCGTTCGGCCAACAGCGAATACTTCAAGGCACTGTCATACGCATGCATCGCCAAAAACACCGATCCCATATTGACGTGGCACACGGCTGCGCCATAGTCATTGCCCAACTCGGTAAACTGGCGTTCGGCCTGGCGGTAGTGGCGTGCCGACTGCTCAAAGTCGCGGAGTCCTTTGTAGACCACTCCCAAGTTTACTTTAACCAAGGCAAGTTTGTCTGACTGTTTTTTTTCAGAATAGATGGCATCGGCTTGAAGATAATAGTCCAGCGCGGTTTTGTACTGCCCTTGCTCATCGTACAAAATCCCTATGTTGTTGAGGAGATTGGCCCGAAACAATGTGTCGCGGAGGTGTTCGGCAATTGTCAGTGCTTCGGCATCGTAGGCCAGCGCTTGAGTATAGTCGCTTTGCACTTGATGGGTGATGGCCAGGTGATGAAGCGTTACGGCCCGCAGGTGCACGGGTTCATCGTTCAGCATGGCCAATGCCTGCAAACCATACTTCCGTGCCGTGTCGGCATTGACATAGGCATACTCTGACGACAGGTTGGATAATATTTCTATGCGCGCTTTGCCCGAGGTGGATGCCAGCCGGTTTTTTAACGAGTCGATAGCGTCTTGGGCAACGAGGTTGATCGCGCAGCCGGTAAGAAAAATCGAAAAAAGGAAACGAGAAGCGCAAAAATTTCCAATCATCAACTTCGATTTTTTACGGTTGGAAGTCGCCACAAATGTAGCCACAAGTTATTGACTCCATGAATGATTGTACGAGTGAGGGGCCGGGCGCTGGCAGAAACACGCGGTTAGCGTGACGCAAATAACCCTTAAATGCGTTATACTTGCGGTTCCATTTTTCGGATCACGAGTGTTATGAGTGGCATGAGCGAGATACATCAACAGCATCAACAAAAGATTAAAGACGTTTTTGCCGAAGTGGCAAAAGTGGTGGTGGGGCAGGAGTACATGGTCAGCCGCCTCTTGGCCGGTCTGTTCACCAACGGCCACATCCTGCTGGAAGGCGTACCCGGCTTGGCCAAAACCCTTACGGTAAGCACCCTGGCGCAGGTGCTCCACCTCGACTTCCAACGCATCCAGTTTACGCCCGACTTGCTGCCAGCCGACTTGATTGGCACCATGATCTACAACCAAAAAGACGGGCGCTTTGACGTGAAGAAGGGGCCTATTATCGCCAACATCATTTTGGCCGATGAAATTAACCGCTCCCCGGCCAAAGTACAGTCGGCCTTGCTGGAGGCCATGCAAGAAAAGCAGGTGACCATTGGCGAAACCACATTCAAACTCGATCGGCCATTTTTGGTGTTGGCCACGCAAAACCCCGTAGACCAAGAAGGCACCTACCCGCTGCCCGAAGCGCAGGTAGACCGCTTTATGATGAAAGTATCGGTGGACTATCCCACCAAGGAACAGGAATTGGAGATCATGCGGAGGATATCAAACATGCAGTTTGGCTACGAAGTGAACACGATCCTGACCAAAGAAGACATCTTTGCCATCCGCGAAGAAGTGAACAAAGTAAAAATATCCGAGTCGCTGGAGCGCTACATTATCGAGTTGGTGACCGCCACGCGCAAACCCAAAGATTACAACTTGACCCACGAGGCGCAGTACATTCAGTTTGGCGCATCGCCCCGCGCCAGCATCAACCTGAATTTATCGGCCAAAGCCGTGGCCTACTTTGAGGGCCGCGATTACGTGCTGCCCGAAGACATCAAAGAAGTGGCACGGGATGTCATGAACCACCGCATCTTGTTGAATTACGAGGCAGAAGCCGACAACGTAAAAACCAGCGACATCATCAAGGTGTTGTTGAACAAGGTGCCAATCAGCAAATAGAGCAACGGCTTTTGTTAGTTCGCGCGGCCACCGGGGGTGCTTTTGCGGCCTCGGCAGCAAGCGTACTTCTGTCGGTTTTCAGTTCCCGGGCCACGCAGAAAGGCCCCCAAGGGCCCGGTGACAAAGACCGGCTGGCCATTTTTTGTTTTACCTCCCACCCCGTATTTTTGCGCATCTTTTTCAAAACCCCAAAAACGAGGAGTGTTATGGCCAAAGCATCGAAGAAGTCCGCGAAGAAACCGGCAGCCAAGCCTGCCGCCAAAGGCAAAAAGATCGTAAAAGCCAAGGCCGCCCCTAAAAAGGCTGATAAAAAAGCCAAACCTGCGCCCAAGCCGACCAAAAAAGCTGCGCCCAAAGCCAAAAAAGTAGTGGCCCCCAAAAAGGAAGCTCCGAAAAAAGTAGCCAAGGCGGTAGCCAAGCCCGTTGAAAAAGTAGAAAAAGAGAAAAAGCCCCTCACCCGAAAGCAAGAGGCATTGGCAAAACCCCTCACAGCACCCCAGTTAACCATCTTCCCGGCATTGACACAGCGCCCCGTAGCCCACAAACCCCAAAAGGCCACCATTCAAGATGACCGCACGCGCTACAGCGAAGACGAGCTAAAGGAGTTTGAAGCCCTGATTCTCGACAAACTGGAAAAGGCGCGCGAGGAGTTTCGCATACTGAAAGATACCCTCAACCGCACCAACGATGAAGGCACCGATTCTACTTCGGGCGGAAACACCAAGGTACTTGAAGATGGTGCCGAGACAGCCGAAAAGGAAAACTTGAGCCAATTGGCCGCCCGCCAATTGAAATACATGCAAAACCTGGAGAATGCCTTGGTCCGAATCAAAAACGGAACCTATGGTATCTGCTCCGTTACGGGCAAACTCATTTCCAAAGAACGATTGATTGCCGTGCCGCACACCACGCAGTCTATCGAGGCCAAGATGATGAAGCAAGATTAAGCGAGTCAAACCATACGATTAACACCCCCCCTGCGTGGACTTCCTACAAAACCATATCGAAGCACTTGTCTTCTGCTCGCCTTCGCCCACCAAAGTGGCCGATTTGCAGGCTTGCCTTTCGGAGATGTTCAATGCTGAAGTTCCCGAACAGGACGTGCTGGATGCCTTGGGCCGCATTGAAGGCAAGTACCAGGCCGATGAGTACTCTTTTCAATTGTACAAGAGCGGGGGCGGCTATCAGTTTTTGACCAAGCCCGCGTATCAAACGAGCATCGGCATCATGCTCAAGCAGCAATCCAAAAAGCGGCTGTCTACTTCGGCCATGGAAACCCTGTCCATCATTGCCTACAAGCAGCCCATCTCGAAAACGGAAGTGGAAAACATCCGCGGGGTAAACTGCGACTACGCCATTCAAAAACTGCTGGACAAAGGCTTGATCGAAATCCGTGGCAAAGCCGAAACCATCGGGCGCCCCATGTTGTACGGCACCAGCGCCAAGTTCATGGAGTACTTTGGGATCAACGACATCCACGAGCTGCCCACCCCCAAGGATTTCACGCAAGAGGTGAACACCATTGGCGAAAGCCCCGATAACAACCAATAGCATTTTCATTTTTTGATGCCCGTTTGAACACGGCCGCCCAGAGTGGGCCCGGGCCGAGGTTCACGGTTTCTTTGTACCTTGACAATTTCTGATTGATATGCCACGCCCAACCAACCCCGGCCGCCAGGGCCGTTCCCGCCCGAACTCTTCCAAACCGCGCTTTCGTTCCGAGGGGGGTGACAAACGCGGCTCCGATAAGAAAGAAACCCGTGGCGCGGACAACAGCCGTGGCGACCGCAAAAACGTTGGCAAGCCGCGGTTTGGCGAGGACAAAAAACAGCGCGCGGGCAGCCCGCGGTTTGAGAGCCGGGGCAGTTCAAAACCGTATGGCGAAAAGAGAAGCCGCACGGGGGCCGATCGGGATGACAACCGCGTCCCGGGCGAGCGCAAATTCACCAAACCCTATCCGCGCAAACGCGAGGCCGATGACAGCCGTCCACGCTCATTTGGCAACAAGCCCCGTTTTGGGGATGACCGCAAAAAGCCCTTCGAAAAACGAGAGGAACGCTCCTTTGATAAGCGCCCGGCATCCAACGATTTTCCGCGCAAGCGCCAGGAGGGAGATGAATCCGAAAGCCGTTCGGGCGGGCCACCACGCGAAGGCAAGTCGATGCGTAGCCGCCACAAGTTTGGCAAGGGCGATGGTGAGCGCCCCTCCTTTGTGCAGTCACGCATAAACAAAAAGCGCGTTCAACCCGACTATGAAGAGAAGAAGCACAGCGATGACGACTTGATACGACTCAACCGGTTCATCTCCAACAGCGGAGTGTGCTCCCGCAGGGAAGCCGACAACCTCATCAGCATGGGGTTGGTGAGCGTGAACGGCAAAGTAATCACCGAACTGGGGTTCAAAGTAAAACGATCGGACGATGTGCGGTACGAAGGCAGGCGGCTAAAAGCCGAAAAGCCCGTGTACATTTTGCTCAACAAACCCAAAGGCTACATTACCACCACCGATGACCCGGAGGAACGCAGAACCGTAATGCACCTGATTGCCGATGCGTGCCAGGAGCGGGTGTACCCGGTGGGCCGCCTGGATCGCAACACCACCGGTCTGTTGCTGCTCACAAACGATGGCGACCTGGCCGACAAACTCACGCACCCTTCCTACAACGCCAAAAAGATTTACAAAGTAGAACTGGACAAGCCCATTACCAAAGCTGACTTTGAAAAAGTGGCGGCAGGCGTGCACCTCGAAGAAGGCAGGGCCATGGTGGATGATTTGGCCATCGTAAGTGATGATAAAAAAACGGTGGGTATCGAGTTGCACATCGGATGGAACCGGATTGTGAGACGCATTTTTGAGTCGCTCGATTACCAGGTGGTGAAACTCGATCGCGTGGTGTATGCAGGCCTGGACAAAAAAGACATCGGCCGTGGCGAATGGCGCTTTCTTAAGCCCGCAGAAGTATCCATGTTGAAGAGCAGCCAGTTGCCGGCCAGGCGGTAGCATCCGGCCACGCGAAACAAACACACCGTACTTACGTGACGGTAGCCGTTGGCATGCTTATCGCGCAAACGCCAACCGTTGCCCAGCGCCCACTTCGTAGATGCGATTGTTCGCATAGGCCAACTGGCCATTAATCCAGGTGTGCGTGATGCGATGACTGAACGTGTATCCCTCAAAAGGGCTCCAGCCGCATTTGGCCAAGATGGTTTCCGGCTTCACCGTCCACGGCTCCTCTTTCACCAGCGCCAAGTCGGCAAAATAGCCCTCGCGGATGAAGCCGCGTTCGCGTATGCGAAACAGAATAGCCGGGTTGTGCGCCAGCTTTTGAACGGCCTGCTCCACCCGTAGCTTTCCTTGCCTCGCCATTTCAAACAGGGCCACCACGGAGTGCTGTACCAATGGCCCGCCCGAAGGGGCTTTGAAATAGGTTTGGGCTTTCTCTTCGCGTGTATGAGGTGCGTGGTCCGTGGCAATTACATCGATACGGTCGTCCAGCACAGCTTGTAGTATCGCGGTGCGGTCGGTGGCCTTTTTGATGGCGGGGTTCCATTTGATCAGGTTGCCCTTGGTGGCGTAGTCTGCTTCGCTAAACCACAAATGATGAATGCAGGCCTCGGCCGTGATTTTCTTTTTCTCCAACGGCAGCGTGTTGTCAAACAGCGAAGTCTCGCGGGCCGTAGAGATGTGCAAAATATGCAACTGCGTACCGTGCTTTTGCGCGAGCGCTACGGCAAAGGAAGAAGAAGCGTAGCAGGCTTCCTCGCTGCGGATGAGGGGGTGTTGTTCGATGGGCACGTCTTCGCCATACCGCGCGCGGGCGGCTTCCAAATTTGCCCGGATGATCGGCTCCGACTCGCAATGTGTGGCAATGAGACCCGGGAAGCGGCTGAACACCGCTTCCAACACCGTTGGATCATCCACCAACAAATTGCCGGTGGAGGAGCCCATAAAAATTTTGAGTCCGCATACGCGGGAGATGTCCGTTCGCAACACCTCGTCCAGGTTGTTGTGGGAGGTGCCCATAAAAAACGAATAGTTGGCCAGCGCATCGCGCGAAGCCACCGCATATTTTTCTTCCAGCAACGCCTGCGTGAAAGCAGGAGGTACGGTGTTGGGCATCTCCATAAAACTGGTAACGCCCCCTGCCACCGCGGCCCGCGATTCGGTAAAGATGGTAGCCTTGTGCGTTAGGCCCGGCTCGCGAAAGTGCACCTGGTCATCAATGGCCCCGGGAATGAGATACGATCCATCCGCGTCAACAATTTGGGCATGGGGGGCACTGAGATTTCGGCCGATTTTTTCGATGCGGTCATCATGAATCAGCACATCGCCCGGCTGAATGCTGCCTTCGTTGACAATGCGGGCGTTTTTGATGAGGGTAAACATATGATTGTAAAGATACATCGGTAACTTCACACCTTGAAAGCCCACGTGCCAGTTTAGACATTCGAATGCAATCAACGACCACCAAATCCTGGCTGGACTTCGCGTTCAACAAGCAATTGCTGCAAGCGATTGATGCCGCAGGCTATACCCAGCCCACAGAAGTGCAGCAAAAGTGTATCCCGCTGATCTTGGGCGGCCAGGAAGTGATCGGCATTGCTCAAACCGGCACCGGCAAAACAGCCGCGTATGCGCTTCCGCTGATCATGAAAGTGCGCTATGCACAAGGCACAGACCCGCGGGCGCTGGTGTTGGCCCCCACCAAAGAACTGACGGTGCAACTGGCGCAACACATCCGGACGCTGGCCCAATTCACCGACTTGCGCATTGTGCCGCTATACGGTGGCGTAGGCCCCAAAACACAAATTGAAACACTGCAAAAGGGCGTGGACATACTGGTTGCCACCCCCGGGCGGTTGATGGAGTTGTACCTGGCCAAACACGTGGTGACAAAGCAGTTGAAAACCCTGGTGCTGGATGAAGCCGACCGGATGATGGACATGGGCTTCATGCCGCAACTACGCAGGATTTTTGAAATCATTCCGCCCAAGCGGCAGAACCTTTTGTTCTCCGCTACCTTTTCCGATAAAGTGGAGCGGTTGTCGCAGGAGTTTTTGGAGTTTCCGGTAAAAATCGAGGTGACACCCCCCGCTACCACCGCCAAACAAGTGGCCCAGCTTGTGTACGAAGTGCCAAACCTCAAAACGAAAATCCATTTTTTGGAGCACCTCCTCAGCGACCGCGCTGCATTTGCCCGCGTCATGGTGTTTACCCGCACCAAAGAAGCAGCTGACCAAGTGACCCACTACCTTGAACGCAAAGGCCTGGGCCCTGTGCGCGTCATCCACTCCAACAAAGGGCAGAACAGCCGCATCAATGCCATGAATGAATTCCGCGAGGGGCAGTTGCGCGTGTTGGTGTCCACCGATGTATCGGCACGCGGTATTGATGTGGTACAGGTCAGCCACGTGATCAACTTCGATGTGCCCGTGATGTACGATGACTATGTACACCGCATTGGCCGCACAGGACGCGCGTTCGAAACGGGGACGGCCATCACCATGGTAACCCCGGCCGAAGTTTATCATTTGAAAAAAATCGAAGACTTGATCCGGCAAAAGTTGCCACTGAAAAAGCTGCCTGCGGCAGTAGCCGTGGCCGAAACCTTGGCAGACGAACAGCAGGAGATGGCCCGCGAGATAGACCGCCAGCGCCAACGCGAAGACCCCGACTACCAGGGGGCGTTTCACGAGCGCAAGAGAAAATAAAAAAGGGCCACAACGTTAGTCGTGGCCCCGGTTATCGGGCAGGCTACCCGAGGGGCTACCCGTTCATCGAAATCAAAAACTCCTGGTTGTTGCGCGTGCCTTTCATCTTGTCCAGCAAAAACTCCATCGCCTCGTTGCTGTTCATGTCGCTCATGTACTTGCGCAGAATCCACACGCGCTGAAGTTCTTCTTCCTTCATCAACAGGTCTTCTCTGCGCGTACCCGAGGCAGGCACGTCAATGGCCGGGTACACACGCTTGTTGGCCAGCTTGCGGTCCAACTGCAATTCCATATTGCCCGTGCCCTTAAATTCTTCAAAAATCACTTCGTCCATCTTCGAGCCGGTATCGATCAGCGCGGTGGCGATGATGGTGAGCGAGCCGCCATTCTCAATCTTACGGGCGGCCCCAAAGAAACGCTTGGGTTTGTGCAGGGCGTTGGCATCCACACCGCCTGATAGGATTTTACCTGAAGAGGGCACCACCGTGTTGTACGCACGGGCCAACCGGGTGATCGAATCCAACAGGATAACTACGTCATGGCCGCATTCCACCAGGCGCTTGGCCTTTTCCAGCACAATGCTCGCCACCTTGACGTGACGCTCGGCCTGCTCATCAAACGTGGAGGCAATCACTTCGGCCTTTACGCTGCGTGCCATGTCCGTCACTTCTTCCGGCCGTTCGTCAATCAGTAAGACGATCAGGTACACCTCGGGGTGGTTTTCTGCGATGGCGTTGGCAATGCTTTTCAGCAATACGGTTTTACCGGTTTTGGGTTGGGCTACAATCATGCCGCGCTGTCCTTTGCCGATGGGCGAAAACAAATCGAGGATGCGGGTGCTCATGTTGTCGGGCGTGGTGCTGAGCTTAAGTTTCTCGTTCGGAAACAGCGGGGTCAGGTATTCAAACGCCACGCGGTCGCGGATTTCTTCGGATGTCTTCCCGTTTACGCTCTCTACTTTGATCAGCGCAAAGTATTTCTCACCTTCTTTAGGCGGGCGGATGGTGCCGCGAACGGTATCGCCTGTTCGCAAACCAAACAATTTAATCTGCGAGGGCGATACGTAAATGTCATCGGGGCTGGCCAGGTAGTGGTAGTCAGACGAGCGCAGGAAGCCGTAGCCATCCTGCATCATTTCCAACACGCCTTCGGCCAACACGGCCCCTTCAAATTCTTTAATGACGGTTTCGCGTTTCTGCTGTTGTTGTTGGCGTTCTTCGCGGCTTTGTTGTCCTTCCTGGCGCGGATGAGGTTCCCGTTCTTGCGGCTTGGGTTGAGGCTCGGGCGCGTCTTCAAACCGAACGGGCTTGATGTCAAACGAGTCGTTCTCTTCGGCCACCGTTTCGTCCTGGGCGGCTATTTCTTTTTCGCGGGGTTCTTTGGCAGCACCCGGAGCTACGTTTTCACGCTTGCGCGGACGCAACTTGCGGTCGCCCTCTTTATTCTTTTGAGGCTCAGGCGTGGCCGGGTTGGCGGCTTCGTTGATGGCCTGCTGGTCCAGGATTTTGTACACCAGTTCTTGCTTGCCCAGTTTCTTGGCGTTTTTTACGCCCATTCCTTCGGCTATTTCCTTTAATTCGGAAAGCAGCCTGACGTTTAGATCGTCAATTGTATACATGTAAAAAATATAAAGTTTAGTGTGTTAGCGTTGCGCGTACAGAAAAACCCACATGGGTCGGAGGCGTCACTCAGAATACGTTTTTGGAAATTTATCGGTTGAGGCAGGTCGGGAAGACCTTCAAAGACGATGCAAGTATAGGTCAAAAAACGTTACGAACAAATCAATCCTGAAATTTTGTGGCTAATTTTGACATCCACTTTTAGTGTATGCTACAGATAAACACCGTGCGCGAACACACAGCCGAAGTACTGGCAGGGCTGGCCAAACGAAACGTGAAAGATGCCGAAGCACTCGTGCAGCGCGTCATTGACATTGACAAAGCCCGCAGGGAAACACAAAAAACACTGGACGACCTGAAAGCCAAATCCAATGCCGACAGCAAACGCGTGGGCGAGCTGATGCGCGAGAAAAAAACCACAGAGGCGGATCAATTAAAGGCTTCCATCGGGGCCGACAAAAACGCGATCAAGACGTTGGAAGAAAAACTGAGTCAACGGGAGCAAGAACTGCAAACGGCCTTATACAAAATCCCCAACGTACCGGCCGCCAACGTTCCGGCCGGCAAAAATGCGGATGACAATATCTATGGCCCCACCGTGGGCAATATCCCCGCGCTGCCTGCCGATGCATTGCCCCACTGGGAACTCATCAAAAAGTATGACATCATCGACTTTGACCTGGGCGTGAAAATTTCGGGCGCGGGTTTTCCCGTGTACAAAGGCAAGGGCGCCAAGTTGCAGCGCGCGCTGATCAATTTCTTTTTGGACGAAGCCGAAAAAGCCGGCTACCACGAAATCCAACCACCCATTGTGGTGAACGAAGCCAGCGGCTATGGCACGGGGCAGCTTCCCGACAAGGAAGGGCAGATGTATTTCATTGCAGAAGACGGTCTGTACCTGATCCCCACGGCCGAGGTACCCATCACCAACTTGTACCGCGATGTGATCTTGACCGAGGAGCAACTGCCGGTAAAAAACGTGGGCTACACCCCGTGCTTCAGGCGCGAAGCCGGTAGTTGGGGCGCGCACGTGCGCGGCCTGAACCGCCTGCACCAATTTGATAAGGTGGAGATCGTGCAGATCAGCAAACCGGAAGACTCCTACGCCCTCCTGGAGGAAATGTGCCGGCATGTGGAGGGCCTGCTGGAAAAACTGGAACTGCCGTACCGCAAGCTGCTGCTGTGTGGCGGAGACATGGGCTTCAACTCAGCGCTGACATACGACATGGAAGTGTACTCGGCCGCGCAACAGCGGTGGCTGGAGGTGAGCTCGGTCAGCAACTTCGAAACCTACCAGGCCAACCGCCTCAAGCTGCGCTATAAAACTAAGGAAGGCAAAACGCAATTGCTCCACACCCTCAACGGCAGTGCCTTGGCGCTTCCGCGGATATTGGCGGCTATCCTGGAGAACAATCAAACCGAAGACGGCATTCGCGTACCCAACGTGCTGGTGAAGTATGCCGGGTTTGAACACGTGTAGATAACTCTATTCGGCCCATGAATAAATTATGCGGCATAGCACTTGTTGCGTTATGGTTGGCAGCCTGCACACCATCGGAGAAGCCTTACACCACGTGGCCCGCGTACAATGGCAGTAAAGAAGGCATCAAGTATTCGTCCCTCACGCAAGTCAATACGGGCAACGTAAGCCGGCTCACACCCGTATGGACGTATCATACCGGTGATGCCGATACGGTTCATCATTCGCAGATCCAATGCAACCCCATCGTGGTCAACGGCACGTTGTATGGCGTTACCGCTGCCATGAAGCTGTTCGCGTTGGATGCCGCCACCGGCCAGGAGAAGTGGGTGTTTGACCCGAACCGCAAAACGGAGTTTGACAACAACCGCACTGCACTTCACATCCTGATCAACAGTCGGGGAATAGCTTATTGGACGGATGGCCGTGAAGATGAACGCATCTTCTTCACGGCCGGGTCACACACATTTGCCGTCAATGCCCGCACCGGCCGGGTCATCCCCTCATTTGGAACCAAGGGCTCCATCGATTTGCACGAAGGCCTCGGCCGCGATGTCAGTGACTTGTTTGTGGTCAGCACTTCGCCCGGCATGGTGTATAAAAACCTCCTCATCATGGGTACCCGCGTACACGAGTCGCCCCCGGCCGCCCCCGGCCATATCCGCGCCTACGATGTGCTCACCGGAAAACAGGTATGGATATTTCACACCATCCCCCAGCCGGGAGAGTTTGGCTATGAAACCTGGGACGACCCCAACGCCTGGAAATACACCGGAGGGGCCAACGTGTGGAGCGGATTTACGCTCGATGAAGAAAAGGGAATCTTGTTTGCGCCCACCGGGTCTGCCACCAGCGATTTCTACGGAGGAACACGCACGGGAGCCAACCTGTTTGCCAATTGCCTGCTGGCACTGAAGGCCGAAACGGGCGAGCGGCTGTGGCATTTTCAATTTATGCATCACGACTTGTGGGATAAAGACCTGCCCGCACCGCCCGTCTTGGCCCGGTTGCGGCATGAGGGAAAATCCGTGGAGGCGGTGATCCAAACCACCAAGAACGGGATGGTGTTTGCCTTTGAGCGAAACACCGGCAAGCCGCTTGTTGAGGTGGAAGAAGTGGCGGTGGACACAATCAGTGAACTGCCGGGAGAGAAGGTGTGGCCCACGCAACCCACGGTGCGCAAGCCGGCACCCTTTGTGCGGCAAACCATCACCCTGAACGACATCAACCCCTACCTTGACAAAAGCGTGCAGGCGCAGTTGCGCGAACAGATGAGGGGCTATCGCTTTGGCAATCCTTTTATCCCGCCCGGCAAAACCCCCTCGCTGGTGTTTCCCGGTTATGACGGTGGCGGTGAGTGGGGCGGCCCCAGCATCGACCCCGAAACGGGGTGGCTCTATGTCAATGCCAATGAAATGGCGTGGATCATGAAAATGGTGGACAACGAAACGCAGGCGGCAGCCCGCGAGACATGGCTGCAAGCGGGCCAGCGGTTATATCGCCAGCATTGCCAGACTTGCCATGGGCCCGACCTGAAGGGCCAGGGCAACAACCCCGCGTTGGCCACCTTGCCGGGCCGGTATGCCAAAACTGATTTTCTGGCCCTCGTGGCCGGAGGCCGCAGAATGATGCCGGCCTTTCAGCACTTGAAACACGAGGAACGCGAAGCGTTGGCCTCCTACCTGTTGAATTTGCGCGAGGAGCAACGCCAGCCCTTTAAGGCCTCATCCACCGTTGACTCTGCCACGTACCTACCCTTCAAACTGGAAGGATACACCAAGTTTTTGAGCCCCGATGGCTATCCGGCCATCAGCCCCCCGTGGGGTACACTCACCGCCATCAACATGAACACGGGCGAGCAGGTTTGGCAGCAACCATTGGGCGAGTACGAAGAGTTGAAAGCAAAAGGCATTCCGCCCACGGGAACCGAAAACTACGGAGGACCTGTGGTGACGGCCGGAGGGCTGGTGTTCATCGCGGCCACGCGCGATGCCACCTTTCGCGCCTTTGACAAGCAGAGTGGCACGTTACTGTGGGAGTATCCCCTGCCGGCCGCGGGGTTCGCCACGCCTGCCGTGTTCGAGCAGAACGGAAAGCAATACATCGTGATCGCCTGCGGTGGAGGCAAACTCAACACGCGCGCTGGCGATGCCTACGTGGCGTTTGCCTTACCGGAGTAAATAATCGTCTCCTTCGATAGCGTTTTTCAATACTTGGCGGGCATTCCTGCGGCAGGCGTTGACTTTTTGATAAAGTCACGGATGTGTTCGTTGGAACTGGCCAGGTCTTCGGCCCGCAGGTACATCATGTGGCCGCTGCGGTACCCTTCAAAGCGCAACCGGTTTTTCATGCGGCCGCTGGGATCCAACTGCCACATGGAGTACTTCGCATCAAAATACGTGGTAGCCCCATCATAGTAGCCGCTTTGCACCATCACGTGCAGGTACGGGTTCTCGGCCATCGCCAAACGCAGGTTTTCACCTGTGTTGTCATTGCTGTTGTCCCACGGGCGCACGGGGCCAAACATGTTATACTGCAGATCAGTCTTGTAGTTGAGCACATCGCGCAGGTAGTAGTTAATGGCCGGGGTAAACGAGTGTAGCCACGAAGTAAGCTCCGAGTTGTAGTCCGGTGCACTGCCGGCTTGGGCTTTGTCGATGCCCAGGTAGCGCGAATCCAAACGCCCCACGGTAAACCCTTTTTCGCGCAGCAGGTCTTTCCAGAAGTACTGCGTGGGCACGGCTAAGTTGTAATGCAACACCGTGCGCTCAGACAACCCCGAGTAGCGCGCCACCTTGGCCGCGATTTGTTTTTTCCGGGCCTCATCCAAAAAACCGCCTCGCGAAAGGGCGGGGATAAATTCATCGATGGTGAACGCTTCCGACTCCGCCAGTACCTCGTCCAAGTCTTTTTGTTGGAGATCGGTTGGCAACACTTTTTGATACCAGGCGGCAGCCGTGTAGTACGGCAACGACAAGGCATCGTTTACCGGGCCATCGCGCTTGATGCCCAGCTCGGTGGGCGATACAAGAATCACTCCGTTCAGATACATCCAGTGCGCATTTTGCAACTCCAACGCCAGCCCCGACACGCGCGTAGTGCCGTAGCTTTCGCCAATGAGGTATTTGGGCGAAGTCCAGCGCCCTTTGCGCGACACAAAGTTGTCGACCCAATCGCCCAGGTATTTGATATCAGCATTGACGCCAAAAAAGGTTGTCTTATCGGCCTTCGGATCGAGGATGCGTGAAAACCCGGTGTTCACGGGATCGACAAACACGATATCGGCCACATCTAAAATCGAGTGCGGGTTGTCGCGCACACCATAAGGCTGCACGGGATATCCCTCGTTGTCGATGTTCAGCATTTTGGGCCCGGTGTAGGCCAAATGCATCCATACGGAAGCGGAGCCCGGCCCACCGTTAAAGGAGATCACCAGCGGCCGTTTGCTTTTGTCGGCCATATCGGTGCGTTCATAGTAGATGTAGAACAAGGCCGCACTGGGCTTTCCTTCGGCATTCCACACGGGCTGGGTGCCAGCGGTGACTTTGTACGGCACGGCCTTGCCTTTGATGGTGACCGATCCGTTGGCGGTGACGGCCGACTCGGCCGGGAGCGTGCGCTCTTGGGCGAAGGTGAGCAAGCCAACAAAACCGAAAAGCAGAATCAACAGTGGTTTCATGAGGAGGCGGTTGAATGAATGAGTCGGGAAAGTAGTTTTTTCCGTCAATACGCCACCCATTTTTTACTTTTGCGCGCCCTATTTGTACACCAATGGCCGCGCCCGACTTACGCCTGCAACCCACCTATCGCCAGATCTTGGCCATGGCGTTGCCCATTTCGCTGGCTATGTTGGTGCCGCAGATCAATTTCATCACCAACAACATTTTTTTGGGTGGCTTGGGTGAGCGTGAATTGGCCAGCGCGGGCATCACGGGCGTGTACTATTTGATTTTTGCCGTGGCGGGCAACGGCCTCAACAGTGGCTTGCAGGCGCTGATTGCGCGCAGGGCCGGACAAAACCTGCCGCGCGAAATCGGCCGGGTATTTTTTCACGGTATTTGGGTAGCCTTGTGTTTTGCTCTGGTGGGCATTGCCTTCACCTATGCCGCGGCACCGGGCATTTTGCGCGCATTCATCAAAGACGGAGCCATTGCCACTCAGGTCATTGACTTCCTGCTCATCCGCATTTGGGGATTGCCCTTTTTGTATCTGTACGTAATGCGCAACGCCCTGCTGGTGGGCACCAACCAAACGCGTCTGTTGGTGTGGGGCACGTTGGCGGAAGCCGTTACGAACATCGTGTTGGACTATGCACTCATTTACGGCCGTTGGGGTCTTCCCGCCTTGGGTTTTAATGGGGCTGCCTATGCTTCCATCATTGCCGAGGCTACCGGGCTCGTGGTCATCTATGGGATCATCCACGCCAACGGACTCAACCGGCAGTTCGCCTTATTTGAAAACATCACGTGGGACATGCCGCTGGCCAAATCCATTGTGGTGCGCTCGGCACCGCTGGTGGCTCAGTTTGTCATCAGCATTGCCACGTGGGAGTATTTTTACATTTTGGTTGAACACCACGGCCACCGGGCACTGGCCATTTCCAATACCATGCGCAACCTCTTTGGCGTGGTGGGCATCTTTGCCTGGGCGTTTGCCTCCACGGCCAATACCATGGTCAGCAACATCATCGGGCAGGGCAAAAGCGAAGAGGTGCTGCCGTTGATACGAAAGATCGTAAAAGTGAGCATGGTTTTTTCCTCGCTCATCATCGTCTTGCTCAATATTGATCCGGCCCTTTTTCTGTCCATCTACGGACAGGGCCCCGCATTCATTGAAGAGGCCGTGCCGGTGCTGCGCATTGTGTCACTGGCGTTGTTGATGATGTCATTTGGATCCATCTGGCTTAATGCCGTGACGGGCACGGGCAACACGATGGTCAACCTGACGATCGAAGTTATCACCTTGGTGATCTACTGTGTGTACGTGTATTTGGTGTTGGAGTACTGGCGCCTGCCCATCACGTGGGGATGGGGCAGCGAGTGGGTGTACTGGCTCAGCATGTTTTCGATGGCATTTGTATACATGCGCTCGGGCAAGTGGCGCGGAAAAGTGATTTAAGGCGTCCGGTCATTCAAACACTGCATCTGAGTTTACGCTTAGTTCGGGGAACAACCGGGGTGTGAGTTGATCGCCTTTGAAGACACCGTTCTGCCACACATACACCAACACGGTGCCCTCGCCCGGCTGCACGACCCAGTATTCTTTCACCCCCGCGTGCTCGTAGGCGTCAAATTTTTCGCGCAACTCTTTTCGCGAGGTGTGTTTGGATAGTATCTCAATGACTCAATCGGGCGCACCGATGCAGCCTCGGGCAAATCCCAGGTAGTCGGCATACGTGTAGGTACCGGAAAGATCGGGTTCGTTTACTTCCACGCACGAAGGTGGCTACTTCTCTTCCTTGGTGAACGAAATCTCGTGCACCAGAAAGCTGCTTTGCTGCTCACGCGCGCGGATGATGACATTGTATCGCTGCGAGCCGCTCACGTAACGGCCCAGGGCAAATTGCAGTCCGCCTTTGGAGGAGCCGGTGTGCACCACGGCAAATTCGGCCACGGGGTTTTGGTCAAAAAATTTTTGAAACACCAGCTTGGCTTGTGCGCGGCTGTAGGTGGTTACCGGGCCGTCCAGGGTCACATCTACCGATGTGTTGAACTGCCGACTGAGCGCCTCGGCATTGGCCAACCGGATGGCATCCTTGACCGGAGCAAACGCATCCGATTGCGCCATGCCCGAAAGGGCCATCGCCACGCACAAACCAATCACCCCCACTTTTACGCTTTTCATAACCAATGTTACGCACCAAAAGTATGCCATACTGGCCATTGTTTGCAATTATTGCCAAAAAATGAACGACCCGCCAAACGATTCAACTTTTTATCGCCCCAAACGCCTGCTTGCCTGCCTATATTTGCTGCGACAACTGACGTATGCAAAAGAAAGTTCTATTGATGATTTTGGACGGCTGGGGGCTTGCCACCAATCCAAAGGTATCGGCCGTGGATGCCGCCCACACACCCTATATTCGTTCGCTGTACCAAAAGTATCCGCACAGCAAACTAGAGGCCTCCGGGCTGGCCGTGGGCTTGCCGGCCGGGCAGATGGGAAATTCAGAAGTGGGGCACATGAACATTGGGGCCGGGCGCGTGGTGTATCAAGACCTGGTGCGCGTCAATAAAGCCATCGAAGAAAAGGAACTGGACACCAACCCGGTGTTAGTCGAAGCGTATGACCACGCAAAGAAAACCGGCAAAGCGGTGCACTTGATCGGCCTTCTCTCCGATGGGGGCGTCCACTCGCACATCCTCCATCTCAAAGCGCTGGTAAGCATTGCCCAGGCGCGGGGCGTAAAAGACGTATTTGTCCATGCCTTTACGGATGGCCGTGACACCGACCCCAAAGGTGGCCGCGCTTATCTGGCCGAGCTACAACAACACCTGGCCAAAACCACCGGCAAAATCGCCACGGTGATCGGCCGCTACTACGCCATGGACCGCGACAAACGCTGGGAGCGTGTGAAGCTGGCCTACGAGGCATTGATCAATGGCAAAGGCGAACACAGTACGGACGTCCTGGCTTCGGTGCAAAAATCGTATGACGCCAACGTCACAGACGAGTTCATCCAGCCCATCATTGCCACCGAGCAGGGCCAGCCGGTAGGGGTGATCCGCGAAGGCGATGTTGTCCTCTGTTTCAACTTCCGCACCGACCGCGGCCGTCAAATCACACAGGCCCTCACCCAACAGGATTTTCCCGAGCAGCAAATGAAGAAGCTGCCGCTGCATTACGTCACGCTCACCAATTATGACGACTCGTTTACCGGGGTGCGGGTGATCTTTGACAAAGACAATCTGGAAAATACGCTGGGCGAAACCGTGGCGAAGGCCGGCAAAAAGCAGATACGCATAGCTGAAACGGAGAAGTACCCGCATGTCACCTTTTTCTTTTCGGGGGGCCGGGAGGAGGCCTTTCCGGGCGAGTCGCGCATTCTTTGCCCCTCCCCCAAAGTGGCCACGTATGACCTGCAGCCTGACATGAGCGCGCGTGACATCCGCGACCAGATCATTCCCGAGCTGGAAAAAAAATCGGCCGATTTTATCTGTCTTAACTTTGCTAATCCCGACATGGTGGGCCACACGGGAGTGTTTGCCGCGGCCGTCAAAGCCTGTGAAACGGTGGATCAATGCAACGAAGCCGTCACCGAGGTTGCACGTAAAAATGGATACACCGTCATCATCATCGCTGACCACGGCAATGCCGATGTGATGATCAATGACGATGGCACCCCAAACACCGCACACAGCACCAACCGGGTGCCCTGTATTTTAGTTGACGATCAGTACAAAGGGTCGCTCAAAAACGGAAAACTGGGAGATCTGGCGCCCACCATCCTCACACTCATGGGCATTGCCATCCCTCGCGAAATGACCGGCACGGTCCTGATCGATGCGTAGCGTGCTGCCTTGGGTGGTCGTGGCGCTGGTCATGCTGGCGTGTGGCAAGCAAACAAACACCGCGCAGCCGTTGTACTTTGATAGTCTCCTTTACGCGCAAGCCCATGCCTACCGCGTTCAACCGGCCGGCATTGAAAAGTATGCACGCGTAGACGACCAGACAGACACCACATGGCTCGCGTTTGACACCGGTACGCTCCAGCGCGAGTGGGATTTGTTTACGCCTCTCAACGCGTTTCAAAAACCGGCTTTTGCCGATACCTATGCCGTGACGGTGGAAAAGGACCCCCATAGCAACCTGACGGTAAAGCGGTATCGGTCTATGCAAGAAGTGCCCGTGCCGCAGGTTGAGTTCTATTATCTCGCCACGCCCACGCGGCTTCGCGCTATCCGGGCAGTTTTTGAAGAGCGAAATCTGTTCTACTCCACCCAACGTCACCTGCGGCTCTCGTTTGCGGAGCACGGGGGCCAACCGGTGATCACCGAATATGCGGTGGCCGGATATCAAAAAATGGTGCTGGCCGATTCGGTTCAGTTTTCCATCACCGGAAAAATAGTGTGGCAGTAACGACCGCGCTACCTTTGCACTAAAATCCACAGCACTGCGTCTGTAAAGTATCTATGGCGAAACGAGGCGGCCGGTTTGCAGAAACCGAAGAGAAAGACAAACGGAAAATCACCAAAGAGGGCATTCGACATCTGCTCGGCATCTATCGGTTTGTTACACCGTACCGGGGCACCTTTGCGTTGGGGTTGGTATCGTTGGCGTTGTCCAGCGGCACGCTGCTGGCGTTTCCCTTCTTTGCCGGCAAGCTGTTGGATGTGGCCCAGGGCAAATCCGATTTTTTCCTCACCTCCATTAATCAAATTGCGGGGGTGCTCATCGGCATTTTGCTGGTGCAAAGTGTATTTTCGTTTACCCGCGTCACCACCTTTTCCGTTGTCAGCGAAAAAAGCCTGGCCGATCTGCGCCAAGCCTTGTACGAAAAGCTGATCTGGCTGCCCCAGTCGTTTTATGACAAACGCAGGGTGGGGGAGTTGATGAGCCGCATCACCTCGGATGTGGGCACCCTGCACGACACGTTTACCATCACGCTGGCCGAATTGCTGCGCCAAGCGCTGGTATTGGTGCTGGGCACGGCCATCATTTTTGTCATTACGCCCAAGCTTACGGGCTTTATGATGCTCACGTTTCCGCTGTTGATTTTGGCCGCGTTGTTTTTTGGCAAGTTCATTCGCGGCATGTCGCGCAAAACACAAGACCAGTTGGCCAGTGCCAACGTGATCGTTGAGGAAACACTCCAGTCCATTGCTGTGGTGAAGTCTTTTACCAACGAAGTGTTTGAAGCCTTGCGCTATCGTCAATCATTG
>JALONI010000122.1 GCA_025455015.1 Cyclobacteriaceae bacterium
AGTTCGTCAAGCGGGTGGTGATACCCTATTCCACTGACCCGATCGAAATCACCTGGTGAACATGAACGCTCTGCAGCGAAGACTTTCCACCGGTTTTTTTGCGATCTTGAGTTTGCCCGCCACGGCCATGGGTTTTGCCCTGTCCGTGCAGATATCTGCCTTGAGTTGGATTTTGTCCACCGAACACAACCTGGATATCCATCAGGTTGGCCTGGTATGGGCGGCTGGGCCGATTGCGGGTATCGTGGGGCAAGTGATTATCGGGTTCATCAGTGATAAAACCTGGTTTTGGGGTGGCCGCAGGCGCCCGTTCATCTGGATCGGTGGCACACTGGCTTCGCTTAGCCTGGTTGCGCTTACTCAGTTGGGCACCCTCAGCCACAGCACAGGTTTTGACATCATGTGGGTGGCCATTGCCGTGGCACTCACACTTGATCTGTCCATCAACATCGGGTTTAACCCCACCCGCTCTGTGATTGCCGATGTGACGCCCGAAGGAGAAAAGCGAACCCGCGGTTACACACTCATGCAAACCATCTCCGGGGCTTTTGGCGTGCTTGCCTATGGAATAGGTGCGTACTTTGGCAACTACGAGTTGATCTTTTTTGCCGTGGGGCTGGTGCTGGTGTTTTCGCTCGTTCCCCCGTTGTTCATCACAGAGCCGCCCGCGCTGGCCGCCACCTCCATCCGCCACACCCATGAGGTGCAGCCCACATCTGACTACCGCCAGTTGCTACGCATCTACCTGGCCCATGGATTTTGCTGGCTGGGTGTGCAGACGATGTTTGTGAATATGTTCTTTTACGTGAGAGATGTCATGGGCATCACCGCCAACGATCAAGCCGGGCAGATCGTGAACGTGTCGTTTTTGATATTGAATGCCATTGGGTTTCTTTTGCCTGCCTTGCTGCTGGAACCGCTGGCGAAGCGAATCGGCCGGGTGAAGGTGCACATCATAGCCATGGCTACCATGGCGCTGGGGTATGTGTTGGTCTTATTCGGGGGTACGTCACCGCTCTGGCTGTACGTGTTCATGGCCGTTGCCGGTGTGGGGTGGGCCGCCACGGTGAGTTTGCCGTTTGCCATCATGACCGAAAAAGTGGATAAAGCCAAGATGGGCTTGTTCATGGGTATTTTCAACCTGTCGGTAGTGCTGCCGCAACTGATCGTAAGCGTGGGGTTGAGCAAGATCATTGAAGACAGCGAAAACAAGAGTATCATTTTTGTGATTTGCGCAGTGGCGTTGGCGGTCTCCACCGCGCTCTGGAGTTTGGTCAAAGAGCAGGCCATCGAAAATCGCGAAACACAGAAAAACACTACCTTCACGGGGTCACATTAACCAGTCTATGAGCAGCAGTGCCTCTTCCGCGCGGCCACACTTGTCGTTTTGGCAATTGTGGAACATGAGCTTTGGTTTTCTCGGCATTCAATTTGGCTTTGAGCTTCAGAACTCCAACGTAAGTCGGATCTTCGAAACGTTGGGTGCCAATAAAGATGAGATTCCTATTTTGTGGATTGCCGCACCGCTGACCGGGTTGTTGGTGCAGCCCATTGTAGGTTACATCAGCGATCGCACGTGGCATCCGTACTGGGGCAGACGAAGACCATTCTTTTTCATCGGTGCCATTTTAGCCACCATTGCCCTGGTCATCATGCCCAACTCGCCTTCGTTGTGGGTGGCAGGCGGTATGCTGTGGATCATGGACGCTTCGATCAACATTTCCATGGAACCGTTTCGCGCCTTTGTGGGCGACAAGCTGCGTCCTTCACAGCGTACCGCGGGCTTTGCCATGCAGAGTTTTTTCATTGGCACGGGATCGGTCATTGCCGCATTGCTGCCGTGGATATTCAACAAATGGTTTGGCCTGAGCAATACGGCCGACAGCGGCATCATCCCCGACTCGGTGAAGTGGTCGTTTTATGCGGGGGCCTTGGCCTTTCTTACCGCGGTAATGTACACGGTGTTTACCACCAAGGAGTTCCCCCCCGAAAGCATCGAAAAGCTTCGTGCGGAAAACAAACAAAGTGGCTTTTGGGCTGGCCTCAAGGAATCGTTTCAGGGAATCTTTCACATGCCCAAAACCATGCGCCAGTTGGCCTATGTCCAGTTCTTCACGTGGTTTGCACTTTTCTCGATGTGGATTTATTCCACCAACGCTGTCACCAGTAATATTTACAACATGAAAGTCTCGGCCGAGCTCTATCAAAAACTGAAGGCAAACTTTTTAAAGGCCGAGCTCGATCCGGTGACGTTCAACTCGTTGAAAAATGACCTGGACGAAATCGATACGTTTCAGGCCGGCCGCGCGCAGCCGGTGCTCACGCTCAACCTCACCAACTATTTCCTGGACAGTCCGGGGTTGGTCACAGCCGACCGGCACGAACTGGAGCGGGTGAAGCAAGAGTACAACGATGGTGCCGATTGGCTGGGGGTCTGTTCCTCCGTTCGCAATGGCGTGGCTGCGGTTTTTGCCTTCATCATCCCGCTGATTGCCCTGCGCCTGGGCCGCAAGCGCACGCACATGGCATGCCTGATCATCGGGGGCATTGGCCTCGGTTCGATTGTGTTTATTCAGGACCCGTGGCTCATTGCGGTATCCATGGGATTGGTTGGTATTGCCTGGGCGAGTATCCTATCAATGCCGTATGCTATCTTGTCGGGTGCGTTGCCTGCCAACAAAATGGGCTACTACATGGGCGTGTTCAATTTTTTCATTGTCATTCCACAGATTTTTGCCGCCACCATCTTAGGTTTTCTCACTGTCAACCTGTTCAAAGGCAATACGATGCTGACGCTCGTGTTAGGCGGGATACTCATGATGATTGCGGGGTTGCTGTCATTGCGGGTTGATGATAAAGACTGATCCTATGATACGCCACGTGCTCCCATGGCTTTTGATGCTGGCACACCACGCCAGTGTAGGCCAGGTCATTCATGCGCAACTGCTACAGTTAAAGGCATGGGCAGCCGGCACTACTCCGCAGCCGTTGAACCTGACCGTGCCGTTTGTGCATCATGACTCGGCTTTGTTTGTGTACACAGGAGCCGCCTCCAAAGTAGAATGGATGGGCGACTTCAACGGATGGGGGTATGACAAGTCTTTCGCCAACAAAGGCACGCCACTGGGCGACCGCGGCATTTGGTACCTCAAAGCCTCTTTTCCACCCGATGCGCGGCTGGACTACAAAATTTTGTTGAATGGTTCGCAATGGATATTAGACCCCCGCAATCCGCATCAGCAGTGGTCGGGCGTGGGTGGGGGCAGCCCCAACTCAGAGTTGCGCATGCCCCAGTGGAAGGAGGAAATCGCGCAGCAAGAAACGACCGCTGCACCCAAAGGCACGGTCAAGAGCGATTTGCTTTTCAACAGCCAGCGGCTGGGCTACCAAGTCATGTACAGCCTCTACCTGCCCCACGGCTACCGGGCAACCTCACCACTTCCCACCGTGTACGTGACGGACGGCTACGAGTACATGCACCCGCGCATGGGCAACATGGTAACCGTGTTGGACAACCTGATTGCGCAGGGAAAGATAAAGCCCGTCATGGCGGTGTTTATTGACCATCGCGAGCCGATCAACCGATCAAACAACAAGCGGATGACCGAGTTGGCGATGAATGCCGGCTACTATGACTTCTTAGCCAACGAACTGGTGCCGTACATCGAGGCGCACTATGCAGCCGAGCCGGTGCCCGCCAGTCGGGCCATCCTCGGAACATCCATGGGCGGTTTGGCGGCCACGTATTTCGCATTCTCACCTCAGTCGGTATTTGGGTTGGCGGGCATCCAGTCGCCTGCGTTCTGGACCCAGCCGCGCATTTACGAGCTTTGCCAAAATCCTGACAACCCCATGCTCAAAGTATCCATGACCACGGGCACCATCAACGACAGCTTCAAGGAAACGCGCAAAATGCAGGAAATACTCAGGGGCACGGCTTGCCAGTTTACGTACCGCGAGGTAAACGAAGGCCATAGTTGGGGCAACTGGCGCGGGCTCATTGACGATATCTTGCTCGATTTTTTCCACCCGTGAACCTGTTTTGCTGCTGCTCGGCAATCGCTAAATTCGGGCACCGAAATTGCCTTAGGCAACGACTATGAAGATACGTATACTGGCTTTACTCCTACTCAGCGTGCTCTTGTTGGACTCGTGCAGTTCCGGCAAGGCTGCGTACAAACAGGGCGATTACTACCAGGCTGTGCTTACGGCCGTCAACCGCCTGCGGCAAAACCCCGATCACAAGAAATCGCGCGAAGTACTGGGGTTGAGTTATGCGGCCGCGGTGGAGTTTCTGGAAACGGACGCCAAAAACCAAATTGCCTCGGATGCCAACTTCAAATGGAACCGGGCCGTGGAGAACTACGAAAAAATCAACACGCTGTTTGAAGAGATCAAACGCTCGCCCGGGGCCAGCCGCATCATTGCCAACCCGGTGAGTCGCTACAAAGAACTGACCGAAGTGAAAGGAAAGGCGGCCGAGGAATCGTACGAGGCGGGCATCCAGGCGATGCTAAAAAACAACCGGGGCGAAGCCAAACGGGCTTACTTTTTGTTTGCCGATGTGCAACGGCTGTCCCCCGGCTTTCGCGAAACGATCGAAATGATGAACCAGGCTGAATACAACGCCACCTTCCGGGTAGCCTATTCGGAAGTAAATGCCTCCCGCGAAAACTTCACACTTCAACAGGCCCTCACGCCCGTCAACCGCCAGTTCCTGAAGTTTTACACGAATGCCCAGGCCTTGAGCGAAAATGTTCCCATCGACCATCAATTGCAATTGCAATACCGGGGCGTAAACGTTCCGCGCGAAGCAACGACCAGCAGCACCAGCGAGAAATTGGAGAAGGATATTCAAGTGGCCGAAAAAGTGGTGAATGGAAAAAAAGAACCGGTGTATGAGAAAGTCAGGGCCGAGGTGCGTGTTTATACGCGCAGCTACCGCGTAACGGCCGAAGGCGTGGTGCAGGTGACGGATGTGAAGAGCAATGGGGTGGCCATGAATGAGACCATCCTGGGCGACACAAACTGGACGTGGCAGTGGGCCACCTACACGGGCGACCAACGGGCGTTGAGCGACAACCAACGCAACCTGGCCAAACGCAAAGAGGCGTGGCCCGACCGCGAGGAACTGGCCAAAACCGCGCGGCAAGAGCTGGTCAACAACATCACCAACGCGGTGCGCAGGTTTTATTCGTCTTACTAGGCGGAAGCACTCTGGCTGAAATAATCTGCCCAAAACGCATAAAAAAACCTCTCTTTGCAGAGAGGTTTTGTCGGGGTGGCCAGATTCGAACTGACGACCTCTTGGTCCCAAACCAAGCGCGATACCGGGCTACGCTACACCCCGAACTTCTTTTTCGGCCTGCAAAGATAACGCAATGCAGTTCCGCTCCAAGTGATCCGACAGGGACTCGAACCCCGAACCTGCTGCTTAGAAGGCAGCTGCTCTATCCAGTTGAGCTATCGGACCCAATTTCTTTAACCATCCCCTGCGCTCCATCCATCCCGATAGCCATCGGGAGAGCTATCGGACCCAATTTCTTTAACCATCCCCTGCG
>JALONI010000059.1 GCA_025455015.1 Cyclobacteriaceae bacterium
GATTGTTTTTTGTTTGGGGGGAAACACCGATCAAATTTTCAATGGCGTGGCCATTACGGTACAGTGCATGCTGGGATTGGTGTGCGACCCCGTAGCCGGCTTGGTGGAGGTGCCGTGCGTGGTGCGCAATGCCAGCGCGGCTGCCATTGCCAACAGTTCGGCACAGATTGCCCTGGCGGATGTGAGCAGCGTCATTCCCGTAGATGAAGTGATTGAAGCCATGGGCGAAATTGGAGCGAGTATGGAAACGAGATACAAAGAAACTGCCTTGGGCGGATTGGCCGCCACCAAAACCGGTCAGGCCATCGCCAAAAAGGTGCTCATCCGCGATATTGAAGTGCTGCCAGATGAAACGGCTCTTTAAGTTTGAAAGATTGATCGAAGTTCTCTTGCCAACGTAGGGTTTATTCCCCTTTGCCAAATTCAATGACGTACTCCGAACTATATTCATTGGCTTCGCTGTCCTTGACAAACAATCGCGCCCGCTGGCCGAGCTTTAAACACGTGTTTTTGTTTTCCACGTCTTCGGGTGTATTCATGGGCTGAAGCGAGGGGTACCAAAGCACGCGCCCCGGTTTGGTCAACAAAAGCTGGGGTTTGCTCCACTGCACGGCATGATCGGCCGTGCCCAGGTCTTGATGGGTGTTGAACGAAATGTAGATGCTGCTGCCCCGCCATTTTTCTTCTTCTACTTTTCCCATCAACATGACCCAGCAATTGAGATAATAATTCCAACTGACCGATGGTCCCCAATGATATTGCCCAGCGCGCGAAGCTGCGCCTCCTCCTTCGGCCGCGCTGATTTGCAACGAAGCAATCGGTTGGCCGACTCCATCGTGCGGGGCACTGAACCCGGTGCCATCCCACCGCGTGGCTTTCCCCTCAGGATCATCCAGATCGGTGAGTTTGATGCGGGCCACGCTGATGCATTGGCCGCTGGCTTCTGTCAGCGAGTCATAGGTCTCGGGGCGGTATTCGCCCGGGTAGCTATACTCGCCAAAGAACAAATACAAGTATTCGCCACTGGCCACGGCCGAGGGATCGCCCACGCCCCCGGCAAACGTGAGGGACACATTGTGGGGCTTCAAAATCATGCGCGGGTTCAAGTCCTCAATAAAAATGCCCCGGTTGTCCCAGCTTTTTCCGCCATCGGTAGATTTCATGATGCCAATGCGGCAAACGGCCGCGGCCGACTCCGGCCCGCGCAGGCCCTCCGGCCATCGCTCGTTTTTGTAGCCCTGGCCGGTGACGGAATCAAACGGCAGCGTTTGCGGATAGTTTTCGTTGTGGTAAATGCCGTACAGCGTTTTGCCCGAAGGGTCGCGAACGTCTTGATACATTGTTTCAAACCACACGGCCCCGTGCAAGCCGGGCATGCCCGCGGGGGCGTTCATAGGCATGGCAGGCGTTTTGAATTGATCGCGCGGAGTCAGAAAAACCTCATCGGCATGCAGGCCATCGGCATACTTCAGATCGTTGGCATCGCCCCACACGGGGTCTTCACCGTACTTGCCCGGAAAAATCCGCAGCGTGTCACCTACCCAGGCTTCGGCCATGTTGCAATCCACAAACGAATTGAAAGTGAATTTCTCGATGGGGATGAGGGTAAACGTGGGGGCTGGTTTTGGCGCGCGCGCGGTGCACCCGAGCACAAATGCCAACAAGAAGGGGACAAAGGCTTTCATTGGAGAAAGATAGACAAACAATGGGTGGCGCGCCAATCGTTTTTTTAAACTTTTGCGCAACAGGGTTGTTTTTTGCGAGTAATGTAAGCCAGCGCATGAAACAACACGTAGTATTTTCCGTCATCGTCTTTTTTCTCTGGGTGTGGGCCGGGTGTGTGCCAATGGAAACCGAAACAACCGAAGCGGATCGCACCGCCATCGTGCAGGTCATCCAGGAAGAAAGTCGCGCCTTTTACGCCAAAGATCATGCGCGCTGGAGCCGAACCTATGTACACTCCCACGAAGTGCACTGGGTTTGCGTGGAGCCCGATGTGACCTTGCGTGCCAAGGGGTGGGAAGACCTGTCACAATTTGTGAGCGCGTGGATGGCCGAAAATCCGGAGCCATGGGATTATGATAAGGCAGAGTTCAACGACCGGAATGTGCACGTGCGCGTGATGGGTAACATGGCCTTCGTGTCCATGGAGTCATCAAACCGACAGCCTGACGGAACCATCCGCCAAACGGTGGGAAGCCGGACGTTGCAAAAGGAAGGGAATTCATGGAAAATTTTGTCGATGACATCCTATCCCAATGACTCCCCGCGTGGCAGCACCGCCAATGTGTATGTGCACCACGGGCCTGCCTCCGCATCGGAGTAAAAAAACAGGTAACGCAGGAACAAAAAAGCCGGTCTCTATTTGCGGGTGAACCTGTCCATCATTCCACGAACGTGAATGGGGCCCCCGGCTTTTTGACGCTTCACCTTCCCGGTGTGTGGCTGTTAGCCTTGGAAGAGTGATCAACGGGTTCAGACAAGAGCCAATGCTGCGCCTCGTGCACGTCCACGGTAAAGTGAAACCGAAATCCCCGGGCGTTGGCAAATTCCTTCCACGCCATGGCCAACGGTAAGGTGCTGCTGTTTACCACGGCTACCATTTTCACATCTTTCAGCAACGGCATTTTTTCGTAAAGCCGGATTACATTGAATGCATCGGCCACGCTGTTTTTGAAGGTCACCTCGCGGTAGTCCAGCAGCACGTGGCGGCTGCGGGTCTGTTCAATGTACCGATAGTATTCGCGGGTGCCCTCGGCCACGTCCAGCGAAGACCTGCGCTCTCCGTGGGCTACTACCCACAGGCACTGCGGGTGCTGCGTTACCGATTTGAGGTAAGGACTCATCATCACCATGGGCTCAAAAATACGTCCCGCGAAAGACAAATCTGTTCTGCTGTTGCGTTGTTCAACCAGTTAGAATTCTGTTAGAGAAACACCTGGGGATACGAAATTTGCTGGCGTTGCCGGTCATGTAGTATCTTCAAGCTCACTGCGCGGGGAATTCGCGCTTTTCTGCTCGAAGCCACCAACGGGCAGGGTTTTGTGCGTACCTTCCCCGGGGTTGAATGGTTTCCAGCGATTGTAAGGCCCGCCAAACTGATAAGATGATGCGTACTAAAATTTTACCGTTACAACTTGTGCTCGGCATTTCTTTGCTAAGCATGCACCCGATTGCTTCGCTGGGTCAAGGTTATCGCGTTGGACTAACGGCCGGTATCGCCAGCGGAATCAACCGGGTGAGTACCTCCGATGCTGCACAGAACGAATACGTATCGTTGAGGCAGAATAGCAACGAGCGGATAGGGGGGCTGTTCTACCAGCTCACCGTTGAAACAACCCTGAGCAAAAAATGGTCGATACAAACAGGCTTGGTAGGAATGCTTCTTACGGCCGTGGCGCGCGATTTGCCCGTGTCAAGTGTTCATTTGATCACCAACCCCCAGCGACAATCGTATCTGTACCGGCAGGATTTTTTCACGTTGGGTATTCCGGTTTACGCTAAGGGCTACCTTGTCCACCGAAACCGGGTGAGCCTCTATTGCTTGGGGGGCGTGGATATGAATTACATGTTTGATAGCGGGTTGCAGCGAATGTACCGGTTGCCGGGGGGGGCCGAAACTACCGTTAATGAGTTTGAAACGGTTCGGCAGCAGCCGTTTAATGTGGGCGTATTGGCAGGTATCGGACTGGAGTATCAGGTTAACAAACGGTTTATCCTGCACGTGCAGCCTTCTTATCGCCAGTTGGTTCGTGACGTTTGGCGAGACGAACCGCAGGAATACCTGGGTACTTTTAATGTTAACGTTGGTTGGGCTTTTCAATTTTCAACCCGCGCAACAGACACGCAGTAACCGTTCGCTTGGCCATGATAGGCCGCCCTTGGGAGCGGCTGGCCGTAGCCGCAAACCCTTGGTTGATGGTGCCGGAAAAGGTGTACCCCCGAGCGTCATCATCCGGACGTAAATCGCTCAATCAGTTCTGGATGGGCCGTGGCGTGAGGCGCCAGCACATGACGCGAGGCCATTTCGAAATCAGCAAAATCAAATCCCGGAGAAACGGTACAGCCTACGAGCCCGAAACTGTTCGCGGCTTCCACTTCGGCTGCAAACCAGGTGCCGGCCGGTATCACCACCTGTAGCGATTCGTGTAAATGAACGGCACGCCCTACACGCTTTGTTTGAAGGCCGTCTTCCGTCAGCAAATAGAGAAGGATGGTGGTGCCTTCGTAGAAATGCCACAGCTCATCCGACTTCAGTCGGTGGAAAACAGATCGATCTCCGCTGCGAAGCAAAAAGTAAATGGCAGTGCCAAAGGGGCGCGCGGCTGCATAGCGAGTCGGTAAAGCACGTGGTGCGATTACTTCGCGGGCGCGGTAGGTTTCGCGGTAAAAGCCCCCTTCGGGGTGGGGCATCAGGTTTAGCTCGCGTATCCAATAGTCGGCTGCATTCATTTTTCTATTTTTACTTGCGTGAATTCCTTTTCCAAAGCTACGCTGCCAGCGTACATTGACCAACTGGCGGCTATTGATCCGGCCCTGAAGCGGTTGGTGCACACGTACGGCTATCCACCGTTTTGGCATCGCGACCCCAGCTTCCCCACATTGGTAAAAATCATTCTGGAGCAGCAGGTGTCGCTGGCGTCTGCGAAGGCTGCCTTTGACAAATTGGCACAACGAACGGGTGCCGTAACGCCCGAAGCGATTTTGACTTTGTCTGACGAAGCGTTGCGTGAATGCCATTTCAGTCGCCAGAAAATCAGGTATGTGCGCGACCTCTCCCAGCGGGCGGCTAACGGTTCGCTGGAACTGCACCGGTTGCCCAAGCTGCCCGATGAGGAGGTGCATCATCAGTTGCAGGTGGTGAAAGGCATCGGGTCATGGACGGTCGAGGTGTTTCTGCTGTTGGCACTCCATCGCTTGGATGTTTTTCCGCTGGGCGACTTGGCGCTGGTAAAGTCGATGCGGGAGCAACGCCTCGTCCGGGCCTCTTCGGGCCCCGCACACATGCTGACCAGGGCGATGCGGTGGCGGCCCTACCGCTCGGTGGCAGTGGTGTTGCTCTGGCATGCCTATTTGCGCAAACGCGATAAGTTCATGCCGCTGCCCGGGTAGTCTTATCCCTTTCGTGGAGCGCGATAGTCGTCATGCATTCCCTTACCGTCAAAGATGGGTTGCAGGCATTTTTCGATGCGGGCTTTTCGTGTGGCGGCTTGTTTGGCGGCTGCGAAGTAGAGGAGATAGCCGCGTTGCCGCCCCGGGGTGAGGGCGTAAAACGCTTTTTTGAATCCGGCCTTCTCCGTAAACGCTTCCTCCAACTCAGGCGGGATGTTTTGAACTACGGATTGGTTGATGGGCTTTTGACCGCTTTGCTCCAACGCCATGGCCGCGCGTATGTAGGCCTTGAGCGTTGACGTCAGGCGTTTGATTTGACTTACTTCCGTGAAGCGGATGATTCTGCCCGTTTGCGAATTTTCGCCTTGCTTGGTCAACAGGGCGTCCGGATCGGCAAGCTGCCCCCCTTTGAAGAAGCCGAGGATGGCACCTTCTTTCAGCGCGCTTACCGAAACGATGTTTTTGCCATTCAGCGTGTAGCACGGCACGCCCCATTTCACTTCTTCGGTAAGGCCACACGCCAGCGGTAACGAGCGTAGGTATTGGAGCTCTTCGGGCCAGCGGTGCACCTTGCACTGCGGGGTGCCGCCCAAGGCGCAGCGGCCACAGCCCGCAGCAAAGTAGACGTCAATCTTGGTGGTCATAGCCGAAAGTACGTAAATCAGCTACGTTAATTCAAGGTTGCCCGGGCGCAAGGGTCGGCTATGCCACCACATTTTTAGGGTTGAATAGGCCGCGCGGAGACCGGTGGGCGGTTCGTTTCCGATAATTCTCATCGCTCAAACAGGTCGAGCAGTTCTTGTTTTTTGGCTGGCGAAACTTCCAACACCTGATTGTTTTTCATCGTCACATAACCGCCTTTCCCTTTGGTGTAGCGCACCACAAAGCGCGGGTTGATCACATGCGATCGGTGAATCCGCAAAAAGCGATGATCCGCCAGCACATCGTCAAAGTATTTCAGGGTACGACAAATCAATAAGGGGGGGCCTGCCTCAAAATGAAAGCGCGTGAAGTTGTCCACCGCCTCGCAGTAAAGGATCGTGTCGATGGCCACCACCTCAAACCCTTCGAGGGTCGGCAGCATGATTTTTTGCGGGGCACCGGTTTTGGCATTGTGCGCAAGCACCTGCGCATGCGGGGCTTGCGTGCCGTGCGCCCGTTCGGCCTTGATTTTTTCCACCGCTTGAATCAACTCATCGATGGCGATCGGTTTGAGTAAGTAGTAAGCCGCGCTTTGATTCAGCGCACGGATGGCGTAATGATCAAAGGCGGTCACAAAAACCGTTTCGAATCGGATGTCATCCAGTTGATCCAGTAAATCAAATCCATTCCCGTACGGCATTTCGATGTCCAGAAACACAATGTCCGGATCGTGCTGGCGGATGGCTTCCAGGCCCGTGGCTACGGATTCGCCAAAGCCGCACACCGTTACCTCCGGGCAATATTTTTGGACATAGGCCGCCAGAATGGTGCGGCTGTCTTTTTCATCGTCTATCACTACGGCTTTCATGGGTGGGTAGTTAGGCGAAGCGGCATGCGGATGGTCACTTCCGTTCCGCCTGTGGGCGGGTCGGTCAGGGTGACGACAAAGTTTGTTTTGTGAAGTTCGTTGAGGATGGCCAAACGCTGCTCGATATTTTTGATGCCGGTGGATTGATGCTTGCGTTGATTCTCGGTTTTGAGCTCGGCCGATCGTTGGCGGCCGATGCCATCGTCTGCCACGGTAACCACTACCGCACGCTGCTGCTGGCCGATGTGTACCCGCAGTTGCCCGCGCGTCTCTTTGTACCGAAGACCATGCCAGACGGCATTTTCAATGTACGGTTGGATCAGCATGGGCGGAATCACGGTGTTTTCTTTTTGGATGCTTTCTTCGACCGTGAACGAGTAATCAAACTTATCGCGAAAGCGGTAATGTTCCAATTTCAGGTAGAGCACCAGTAACTCCTCCTCTTTGGCCAGCGAGATAAAGTCTTGCTGGGAGTGGTCGAGTACCAGCCGCATCAGTTTTGAGAATTCCGACAGAAACTGGTTGGCGGTACGCTCGTCATTTTGCGCGATAAACTGATTCACCGAGTTGAGCGCGTTGAAGATAAAATGGGGGTTCATCTGGCTTCGGAGGGACTTCAGTGCCAAAAGCTGGTTGGCCCGTTTGCTGGCCAGCACATTTTTGTAGATCAGGTAGGCCGTCACCAACAGCACACCAATCAACACCAACAAGCCGTAGATGATCAGCCGCTGGCGTTGCAGGGTTATTTGTGCCAGCGATTCTTCACGTTGGCCAATAGATACCTGCTTGGTAAACTCTTCAATGTCCTTTTGTATCCGGATGAGGTCTGCGCGCTCGGCCAGCTTTTGTGCATGCTGTTTTTCGGCTCGCTGTATCGCCTCGCTGTATTTGGCATAGGCGTTCACCGCTTCGCGCATCCGGTTGTTTTTTGTGTAAAGTTGCGCCAGCGTCAAGAAGGCATTGGCTTGTTTGGCCGGATTGCCAATGGTATCGGCAATGGTGGCGGCTTCGGTCAGCTCCTTGATCGCTTGCGTGTTTTCGCCTTTGGCAGCCAGCGTCTGGCTCAGCTGTATCTTGTCGGACGACACCTCTTCCAGGTTGTTGGATTCCAGGTTGTATGCGATGGAGCGGTTGCGCAGCGAAATGTCTTCTTCGTATTTTTTCTGTTCGCGCAGCGTGGACGAGATCTCCTCTTTGGCAGACACCTCCGCCTCACTGGCTTTGGGCGACACGGCCCCCGCTGAGCGCAACGTGTTCTGTGACGATCGGTAGTAGTCTTGTGCGCGGGCGGTTTCGTTTTTGCGCGCATAGATGCGGGCGTTTATGCTTTGGATGCGTGCATCAATGTTGCTTTCGTTGCGCGTTTTTCGCGAGGGAAGGGTTTGGAGCGTGGCTGCCGCTTGGTCGGTATTGCCCTGGGCCAGGTATGCCTCCGCGATCTCCACCGTCAGTTGTACTTGCTTTTCGCGGGTGGTGGCCCGGCTTAGCGCTTGCTGAAATAGTTGGAGCGCGGGCACGTGATCGCCCAGCCGCGCGTGCATGCGGCCGGCACTCTCCAGCGCCTGCGCAAACTCGTCCGAGGCCGTATGGTTTGCCTGCAACAGGGTGGTGGCGGTTTCATAGTTGGCCAACGCCAGCTTCCACTCGCCAATGCGCTCATTGATGTCGCCAATGAGCAGGTAACACCGCGCTTCGTTACGTTCATCGCGTTGGGCAATGCTCATGCCCACGGCTTCTTGCAGCAGCGTGAGGGCGCGTGCCGGGTCGGTGGCTCGGGCTGACTGCGCCTCGCTTAAAAGCTGTTCAATGGTGCTTTGTGACGATCGGCTCTTGAGTTGCTTGTACGACTCCTTTTCGCGTGGGTCTTGCGCGCGCGTAACCCCTACCGCCAGCAGGCATGCGATCAAGGCTGTAAGGAATTGAATTTTCATCTGTAAAAGCCGGTGGCGGGCAAGATACTACATTAATATAAACGGGAATTTCACGTGAAAGGCCGGTTTTGCCGCTTCCCTCACCGGCTAGGCCTTTTCACCCAGCCGCTGCCCCGCTTCACTAAGTGGTGGTACCCATTACCCGCGAAAGGCGTAAAATTTACCAAAAAACAAACCCAGTCGATGATGAAAACCGCAAACACCACCTTTCGCAAAAGTCTGTTGCTGCTGGCCTTCGTGTTCATGCTCAACAGCGCCTTTGCGCCTTCGCGCGATGAGGCCAAGGAAACCCAAAGCATCATGCTCGCCATTTTGCTCGATACCAGCAACAGCATGGACGGCCTCATTGACCAGGCCAAATCGCAACTTTGGAAAATCGTAAACGAGCTGGCGGCCGCCAAGTGCACAGACGGGCGAAAGCCGTCCATCAAAATTGCCTTGTACGAATATGGAAATGACAACCTGCCTTCGGCCGAGGGATACATACGCATGGTAAGCCCGCTCACCGATGACTTGGACCTCATCTCCGAGAAACTGTTTGCCCTGCGCACCAACGGGGGCAGCGAGTTCTGCGGTCAAGTGATCAACACGTCTTTGAAACAATTGAACTGGTCCGAGTCGCGGGCGGATTTGAAGATGATCTTCATTGCCGGGAACGAACCCTTTACGCAAGGCTCGGTGTCCTACCGCGCAGCCTGCGGCCTGGCCAACGAGAAAGACGTGGTGGTCAACACCATTCATTGTGGCGACTTTGACGAAGGTATCCACGGCAGCTGGAAGGAAGGGGCCGACCTGACCGGGGGCAACTACATGAGCATTGAACAAGATCGCAAAACGGTGTATGTGCCCACACCCTACGATGACCGCATCGCGGTGCTGAATGACGCGCTCAACAAAACCTACGTGTTCTATGGTCAGTCGGGCGAAAAGAAACGCGAAGCCCAAGCCATTCAAGACAGCAATGCGGCCAGTTATGGGCAATCGAACAAAGTTGAGCGGGCCGTTAGCAAGAGCTCGCACGCCTACCGCAATTCGTCCTGGGATTTGGTAGACGCAGCCAAAGAAGATGAGTCGGTGATTGTGAAAGCCAAACCCGAAGAATTGCCCGCGGAGATGAAGAACATGAGTGGCGAGCAACGCAAAGCCTACGTGAAACGGAAGGCAGACGAGCGCGCCAGCATCCAAGCCGAAATTCAGAGCCTCAGTAAAAAACGGCAGCAATACATTGCCACGCACACGCCAGCCGAAGCCGCCAACAACACGCTTGATGCCGCGATGCTAAAAGCCATCCGTGACAAGGCGCGCACAAAAAACCTGAGTTTCTAGCGTAGGCGGGCAGTGGTTGCGGGTTCCCGCTGGCCCTGAGGCCAGCGGGATTTTTTTTCAGTAGGCGCCTGCGTATTTTCGAAGGAACCACTCAAGGGCAATCAACAACACCAGCAGTGCAAATAGCCACTTGCTGTGGATGAGTGGATTGAATTCTTCCTGGGTGCGCAAGATCGCTTTGGCCTGTTGCTGGACGATGGCGGCAGGCAACTCATTCAACTGCGCAGCCGTGTAGAAGCGGCCATTGGTTTCGGCTGCCAGCTTTCGGAGCAGACCAAAATCGGCTGTCAGGTTTTGTGACTCTACCCGCTGCTGGGTGACCAAAAACTGCCCGGTCACCTCTTCCCGTTTTCCCTCCAGCACGGTACTGGCACGGTACCGGTAGATGCCTTCTTTCAAATCGCCCACCCGGTAGCGACTACTGCCCGGGCCGGTGACATAGCTGTACGGTGTGCGCGGTCCTTCGTCAGGCGCGATCTCCAACGCAATGGGGAAGCCAAAAATCGGTTCAAACAACGCATTGTACACCTGGCTTTCAAAGGTTACCGGTTCAGCCGTGGTGAATTCGTTTTTCAACGGAAAGCTGCGGAACCTTCGCTTGTCATCGGTGGTGCTGAGGTATTGCATCAATTTTGAGAACACCTCGTCAAAGGCTGCGGTCTGGCTGTGGTCAGCGTATTCGCGCAAGCGCCACCGCCACAAACCCTCGCCCGTCAACGCGGCTATTTTTCGGCTGCCCTCTTCCCAACTCAGCAGCAGCGGCCGCTCCGTCACGATGCTGCCAATCTGTTGGTACAAGAGCACTTGCGCCTGGGGCGGATAGCCAAATTTGCCAAACGGCACTTGCACGGGTGGAAACGAGGCAAAAACTCCGGGCGTTTTTTCGGTAAAGACAAAGTCGCGAAAGGCAGGGTTGACCACGGCCGTCACCTGATCCCACGGGTTGCCGCTGGCAAACGAAAGGCCGATGCCTTGCGGGGGCAGTTGCTCCAGGCGGGTGCGCGGCCCCAACAACAACAACAGCGATGTTTGGGATTTGACAAAAGTCGAAAACAACGCAGCGGTTTTTCCCTCGCGGTCCAGCGGCTGGTGAAAGATGGCCAGTTGCGCTTGTCCGGGGGTGAGCAGCGCGGCATCGGTTTGGGAAATGCCCGGGATGTGCACGATCAACTCATAGTTCGGGTTTTGGTCCACCACGCTGCGCAATGCCTTGATGTCGGGGTGCGGAGCCGGGGCAACCAACAGGATTTGGCGTTTGCCCGCCACCACTTCTACAAAGGCCGAAGCGCGGTTGTTGCGCGTGTTGCGCTCCGTGGGCAGCACCGTGGCGGATACCTCCAGCCGCTGAAGACCGGTGGTTTCTGCGTTCACCTGGAAATCCATGACCAGCAGCGATTGACCATTGACCGGCTGGGTTTGGCGAGCCAGCTGTTTTCCATCGCGCGAAAGCGTTACCGTGATGTCGGCCTCCACACGACCGGTCACTCGCACCTCCGCCCGCAGCGGAAACCGGTTGCCCTGATAGGCAATTTTATTGTACACCAACGATTGGATGGCCACATCGGTGCGTGCGGTGGTGTCACCCACGCCCACCGTGTACACGGGTTGGCGCAGCGGCAGGTACAAAGGCGAGGTGCCTTCGTTGTAAAGACCATCGCTCAACAGCACCAGGCCCGCCAGGTTTTTGCCTTCGTATTTTTGCAGTTGCGTGCGCATGGCGGTGCTCAAGTCAGAAGCAGTCTGCTGGAAGCGCCTCGGGTCAGACTCATTCAAGCCAACCACCTCTACGTCATGGCCGTTTTCTTCGAGTCGTTGTTTGGCGTCCATCAGTTGGGCCCACCACGCTTCGCGCTGCAGCGAATCGGTGGTTTCGGCCACCGAGCGCGAGTTATCAACCAAAAAAACAAAGGCGGGCTTTTCCGTTTTGGTTTGGATCCACTTCAACACAGGCCCCAACAACAAGAATGCGAGTATAGCTACCAGTGCGGCACGCAGGGCAAACAAGAGCCGGTTGAGTGTTTGGCCCCACGGGTGTTTGGCCGTGTACAGCCAGTAGGCGTACGCCAGTCCCAACGCCAGGCACAGAAATACCAGCAGGGGCGAATATTCAAATTGTAGACGACTCATGAACGTGGCCGCAAGATACGTGTTGTGGCGTTGCGGTAGCGCGCGACAAAGTCAATATCCGTATTTCTCCTTCCACCGGTTTCGCAAAAAGGCGCGTTGCTCTTCTTCGCGGGCGTTGCGGCCCGGTTGGTAAAAGGCTGTGCCCGTGAGCGGTGCCGGCAAAAACTCCATGGGGGCAAAGTGGTTGTCAAAGTCGTGCGCGTATTGATAGCCTTTTCCATAGTCTAAGTCCTTCATCAGCTTGGTGGGTGCGTTGCGGAGGGCCAGGGGCACGGGTAGGTCGCCTGTTTGTTGCACCGCACCCAGCGCTTCGTTGATGGCCACGTAGCTGGCGTTGCTTTTGGGGCTGCACGCCAGATAGGTGGCGCATTGCGACAAAATGATGCGCGCTTCGGGGTGGCCAATCAGGGTCACGGCCTGAAACGCGCTGGTGGCCAGCACCAACGCAGTGGGGTTGGCGTTGCCAATGTCTTCGCTGGCCAAAATCACGAGTCTGCGCGCGATAAACTTCACGTCTTCGCCTCCTTCGATCATGCGGGCCAGGTAATACACGGCTGCATTGGGGTCGCTGCCGCGGATGGATTTGATGAAAGCCGAAATGATGTCGTAATGCTGCTCTCCGCTTTTGTCGTAGAGGGCAATGTGTTTTTGGGCCACGTTCATCGTAAGAGCATCGGTGATGGTCACCTCGCCCGGGGTAGCCTCGGCAATGAGGTCTACCAGGTTCAGCAACTTGCGCGCATCGCCACCGGATATCGACAGCAACGCTTGCCGTTCGTCTATGCGAATGCTGCGGTGCTTCAACACTGCGTCTTGCGCCACTGCTTTTTCCACCAGCCCAATCAGGTCGTCTGCCGAGAGGGGCTTGAGCGCGTACACCTGGCATCGCGACAGCAAGGCGGCATTGACTTCAAACGAAGGATTTTCGGTGGTGGCGCCAATGAGGGTGATCGTGCCCCTTTCAACCGCGCCCAGCAACGCATCTTGTTGCGACTTGTTGAAGCGATGGATTTCGTCAATAAATAAAATGGCACGGCTGCTGTGGCGGGCTTTGTCAATAATTTCGCGCACGTCTTTGACGCCCGCGCTCACCGCGCTGAGCACATGAAACGGACGCTTCACTTCGTTGGCGATGATGTTGGCCACGGTGGTTTTGCCCACGCCCGGTGGCCCCCACAAAATCATGGAAGGCACGTTGCCGCTTTCAATGGCTTTGCGGATGATTCCGTCTTTACCCACCAAGTGTTCTTGCCCCGCCAGGTCTTCCAAACGAGCAGGGCGCATGCGCTCGGCCAATGGCGGTTGCGTACCAAACATCACAACTGGGTAAAAGTATAAACGGCCACTCCGGCCAAGGCTACGACCAACACTACCGAGAATGCAAACGCCAAAATCAAGAATTTGATCACCGTTTTGGCCCGACTCTGCCCATACACCTGGCGCATGGATTTGTACAAATAAATCAACAGCCACACCAGGGCTACCAGGTCGAGCCATTCAAGCCAATCCACCAGGTTCACCAGCAGCATGATCGATCCCACCAAATATAAAAAGTCGTAAAAGAACACGGTGAAGATCAGGTGCTCGGAGTAAAAAAAGTCTTTGCGGATGTACAGTAGTTTCAGCAACAGCGCAAACAACGGCATGAGCAAAAAAACCATCTTGGGCAGGTTGGTCAAAAATATTTCGAGGAACGCCCGGTTGATGGCGCGGTCATCATTTTTGAACTTGTTCATTAGCTCCATGCCTTTATGTGTCATGTAGCGGCCAAACCAGTTGTCTCGTTCCTCTTCGGGCAAGGTAGCCTGCAGCGAATCGTACTGCGCGCGTGTTTTGGGGCTGAATTTGTTTTTCTTAGCCGGGTCGGTGGTTTGGATGTCGATGGCCGGAGTTTCCTTGGCTACGGCCACACGATCACGGTCGGTTGTCGTTGTTGTGATCATCCTTTCGGTGTTCGAGGAGAACACCAGGGAGAAAATCAGAAAATAAATGAAGCTGAGAAACACGTACATGCGCGCGGGGTGATAGAAACGCTCGCGCTTCCCTTCGTTGTATTCTTTTACGATGCGCCCGGGCCGGAAAAGCAGGAATCGGAACGTGGTGAAAAATTTCGATTCAAAGCTGGTAAACGAACCCAGGAAATTCACCAGCAGGTCGCCCAGCGTTTGCCTGCGCGGCAGGTCTTTTTGCCCGCAGGCCCCGCAAAACGGGCCCGTAAGCACCGCCTCGCAGTTGAGGCACTTTTTTGATCCAACCGGGCTTCCTTCCGCTTCGGCCGAGGTCACGGTGTCAGAGGCCATCAACGGCTCGGCCGCGGCAGGCGTGGCATCCAGCGGGTCGCCCATGTTGTTCGCTGCATCGGTCAGATTGTCCATGTGGGGTATCGTCAAAAACGCAAAGTACTAAAAACGTCCACCGTCTTTTGCAGCATGGCGTCATCAAAATCCAAATGGGTCACCAACCGTATTTCGGTGGCGCTAAAGACCAACGCCTTGATGCCGTGGGCATTGATCTTTTCCAAAAAAGCTGCGGGCGTTACGGAGGGGATCAACTCAAAAATGACAATGTTGGTGTCGGTCGGCATCACGGAGGCCACATACGGCTGTTGGCGCAAACAATCTGCTAGTTTTTTGGCGCGCTGGTGGTCTTCGGTCAGTCGCGCCACGTGGTGTTCGAGGGCATACAAACCGGCCGCGGCCAGGAAGCCCGCTTGCCGCCAGGCACCACCCCATGCTTTGCGCATCCTGCGCGCCTTTTTAGCAAATTCCTTTTTGCATGCCAGCACCGAGCCCACCGGGGCGCCCAAGCCTTTCGACAAGCAGATGGAAATGGTGTCAAAGTATTTTCCGTAGTCACGGGCGTGGTCGCCTGTCACGGCCAAAGCATTGAACAGCCGCGCGCCATCCAAATGCAGCAACAGCTTTTTGGATCGCGCGAAAGCGCTGATGGGGGCGATGTCGCGCAGCGTGTAATAACTGCCCGCCTCGCGTACCACCGTGTTCTCCAGCGCGATCACGGACGTGCGCGGATAGTGTTGATCATCTGCATTGACCTGTGCGGCCATTTCGTCTACCGACAAACGCCCGCGGTCACCCGCCAGCAGTCGCACGCTCACCAGGCTATTGCCTGCCAGGCCACCGCCCTCGTATTTGTAAATGTGCGCGCCCCGGTAGCAGATTACTTCTTCGTATGGCTGGGTGAGCACCTTGATGCCGATTTGATTGGTCATGGTGCCGCTGGGGCAAAACACGGCCGCCTCCATGCCCAGCAGCGAAGCACATTTTTCCTCCAACGCATTCACGGTCGGGTCTTCGCCAAATACGTCATCGCCTACGGAGGCCTGCATCATCGCCTGCATCATGGCGGGGGTGGGCCGTGTTACGGTGTCGCTGCGGAGGTCGATAATCATAGATATGGGGATCAAAGTGGAAAAGTACAAATGGATTTACATTTCGGAAACGGGTCAACCAACCCACCTCGTTTGTCGATATATTTGGGAAATGCGTGCGGCTGGCATTTTATGGTTGTGTATGTTAATGGCCGCGGGTACATGGGCGCAGGAACAAAAAGACTCCACGCGCCTCATCGACAAGGTAAAGCAGAAAAAGGCCACGCAGCGGTTGATGGGCGCCATGAGACGGACTCCCCCGCCCGATGATCCCGTGGAAACAAAAAGCGAAGACCCCTTCCTGCCGTATCAAGGCAAGATCATCCGAAAGATTTCGGTCAACCGCATCGGCTTTGAACGCTCCGTGATCGATACGGCCAAACGGCTGCGCACGTTTGTGACCAAAGCCGCCAACCGGCTGCACAACGACACCAAGGAGTGGGTCGTTCGCAACAACTTGTTTGTCAAAGAGGGCAAGCCCCTCAACGCCTACCGCGTGGCCGACAACGAACGCTACCTCCGCGATCTGAACTTTATTTTGGACTCACGTATTTATGTGCGGCCCGTGCCCGGCTCACCCGATTCGGTGGACTTAGAAGTGGTGACGCGCGATGTGTTCAGCCTCGGTGCGTCCGTTACTCCGCGCGGGCCCACGGAGTACCGCTTCCGGATCCAGGAGGCCAACGTGGCCGGTATGGGCCAACAACTGCGCTATGCGGGCGTGATCGACAGCGAACGTGCTCCCAACGTGGGCCATGAAGTCCTCTACCGCAAGATCAACCTGTTTGGCTCCTTTGTTGATGCGACCCTCGGCTACACGCAAGTCGACAATGGATTTAGCGCGGGCAATGAAAACGAATATGCCCGGTTTATCCGGCTCAGCCGCCCGCTCTTTCACCCATTTACACGCTGGGCTGCGGGCGTGGAGATCAGCGAAAACCATTCGGTCAACGTTTTTTCCAAACCTGACTCGGCCTTTGCCCGCTATGCTTACACCATCCACGATTATTGGGCGGGGTATTCGTTTGGATTTCGCACGCTGCCCACCGATTTGAAAGAAAACCGAAACCGAAAGTTTATTGCTTTTCGCTTTTTTGAAGAGGCGTTCTCCGCGCAACCTGCGCCCGAGCTGTTGAACCGCGACCGGTTGTTGTATGCGGGGCGGGTGACGGCCCTGGGGCAACTCACGTTTTTCAAACAAGACTTTTTCCGCACCCGCTATGTGTTGGGCTTTGGCCGCACGGAAGACTTGCCCTATGGATACCGCGCTTCCTTTACCGCAGGATGGGAGGAAGAACTGGGCAGGCGGAGACCTTATGCGGGCACCGATGTCGCCTACAGTTTTATCAATGCCAAAGGGCACTACCTGACGGTGGGCGCTTCGTATGCCACTTATGCAGGCGAGCAGACAAATGAAGATGGTCTGCTGTCGCTTACGGCTTCGCGGCTGAGCCGCCTGTGGGAACGTGGCCGGTACAAATTCCGGCACCAGGGAAACATCGGATTTACGCGGCAGATCAACCAACGCGTCAAGCGGCCGCTGGACGTGCGCGAGGAAAATGGGCTTATCGGTTTCCGCCCGGATAGCCTAGTGGGCAACAAACGGTTTTTCTGGCGCAATGAGTTGGTGGTGTACACACCCTGGCGCGTGTTGGGGTTTCACTTGGCGCCCGTGGCCCGCGTAGATGTGGCGCTTTTGGGCAAGCCCTCCACACCCCTGTTGCTCCGCGAGCATTTTTTTCCGGGCTTCTCGGTCGCGCTGCGCGCGCGCAACGAAAACCTGATTTTCGAAACGGTGGAACTGCGCGTGTACCATTTTCCCAAAACAGTGCCGGGCGTAAACCCCGTGCGCATCGAAGTGCGCTCCAACATTCGCATCAAGTTTCCGACCAGCTTGGTATCCGCGCCTGCCACCGCGTATGACCCTTGATGGGTGCATCTCAAATTGACACGCTTAAACCTCATCCCATTCAAGCAGCGTATTTTTATTAGTGCGTATCGTTCCCCTCCAGCACTACGATGCTACCGGATATTGTGTTTATCTTTGCCAAACCCCTTCACTGTGGTCCGCAAGTTTTTTCCGCGCGACAAAAACTACCTGCTGGAGCAAGCCCAGTTGGAGCAGCAGTCGCTGCTGCTTGGCCGTCTCGTCAAGCATGTGATTGACGTGCACGAGCAAGCCAACAACCCGTTGGGCCTGTGCGATGCTGTCAGTGAGCAATTGCGGGGGTATCCCGTGGAGGAGGTGCAGGCCCTGGATGAGTTTTATCTGTATTTGGCGGGTGTGTATCGGTACAAATACGCCAGCAACCAGTTGGAGTTTTTATGGGACGGGCAAGACCACCGCGCGAAATACCAACGGGAGTGGAGCCGTTTTTTTGAAGAAACCACCCGGCTTTTTTGCTGCCATCCGTTGTTTGTGCAGGCCGTGCTCAACCTCACCGTTTTTTTGCGGCAGCATACGCACGCTGCGCTGGCGTCTGGCCGGATGGCCCACTTTGTTCAGCAACTGATTCAACAACACTTTGAGGTGAGGCTGCACAAGACGAGAGGCATTGTGGAGGCGAAGGCGGCTTAATCTATTTTGAAATTTCTCCGTGTGCGTGTACCGGCAACTCGCTGCTTGATTCTTGAGCCTCGTCTTTTTTGATCGCCTTTTTCTTCTTTGACTTGAAGCGGGGTATTTTCAGTTTCTCCGCTGGGATTTCGGTACAGACAATTTCATTCAGGGTTTCAATTATTTCGTCTTCTTCGAATTTCGAATCATACTTGCTTTTCAACTCTTTCCGCAAAAAGGCTACCACCTGTGGGGCAAACAGTAGACCAGCGATGTTTAATGGATCAAGAGCGGAGTGGCGTGACCATAAATCATTTAAGCTCTTTTTTACCACGGCATCGCGATGGAGATAGGCCAAGTCTTCTAAGGCTTCTTTTGCGTTGAACTCAGGAGACGTGAAATCCAATTCAAATACCAGCTTCTCTGAAATGGGCTTCTCAAAAACAATTTTGTATAACTGAAATTGGCGACCGTTGGTTAATATCGCCCAGTCGATTCCTTCATTGGCACCATAATTCACCGCTTGTCTTAAATGCTTGTCCGATAAATCAATCGAGAAAGCCTTAACCTCGACCAGAAAGTGCCGCTTCCCACCGATTTGGACGATATAGTCCGCGTATGTGCCCTTGATCATATACTCCGTCTTGATTTCCTCCAACTCCTGGTACCCCAAGATGGACGTTAAGAAGGTATTGATCATGATCCGGGTGCCGGACTCATCCAAATCTCCAATCGTTTTAGTCAGGTATCTCTTCTTGTAATCTTTTATCGCTGCGAGCATTTTTTCTGTTTTGCCTGCGGTAATCATGTTAACGGTATTTTTTGTTGAACAATGTGGGCCGACTGTGTTATCGATTAAACAATCGAAGCTACGCCATTTTTCTGGAACAGCAATGGGCTCGGGGTAATTTGGGTTGACATAGTCTGTGTTTCAAAATCTTATTTAGTCTGTTACCTTTGGTTTGGTTAATACCCCTTGTCTATGAGAAAGATGTTTATCTTCGGCAGCCTTGCCGTTACGGCTTTGATTCTGGTGTGGGCGTACTTCTGGCCCCAGGCGCTCTTCGCCTTTGTGCTGGTAGGCCCCGTCATTTACTTGGGGGTAGCCGATATGCTCCAAACCCGGCAATCCATCCGCATCAACTTTCCCGTGCTGGGC
>JALONI010000060.1 GCA_025455015.1 Cyclobacteriaceae bacterium
CCGCTTTTGGCGAAACGCCCAAAACGGGGCATTTTTTTAGCTAACGACCACTTGACAATCGAGCATGGGCAAAATTATCGCGATAGCCAACCAAAAAGGGGGCGTGGGCAAGACCACTTCCGCCATCAACTTGGCGGCCAGCCTGGCCGTGCTGGAATACAAAACACTGCTGGTGGATGCCGACCCACAGGCCAACTCGACCTCCGGCCTGGGCATCAACCCCAAAGACGTGAAGCAAGGGATTTATGAGTGCATGGTGGACGGTGTGGAGCCCTCATCGGTGATCGTCCACAATGACCTCAAATACCTGGACATCCTTCCTTCGCATATCGACCTGGTGGGCGCGGAAGTGGAGATGGTAAACATTGACCACCGCGAAGAGAAGATGCGCAATGCGCTGTACAAGATCAAAGACCAATACGATTTCATCATCATCGACTGCTCGCCTTCGCTCGGGCTCATCACCATCAACTCGCTTACCGCGGCCGATTCGGTGCTCATCCCCGTTCAGTGCGAATACTTTGCGCTGGAGGGTCTCGGGAAGTTGCTCAACACCATCAAAATCATCCAAACCCGGCTGAACCCCAAACTGGAAATTGAGGGCATTTTGTTGACGTTGTATGATTCGCGTACCTCGCTGGGCAACCAGGTGGTGGAGGAAGTGCGTACACATTTCAAAAGCATCGCCTTCAAAACGATCATCCCGCGCAATGTGAAGTTGAGCGAATCGCCCAGCTTTGGGCTGCCCGTCATTGTGCACGATGCCGAAAGCAAAGGTGCCATTGCCTACCTGAACCTGGCGCATGAAGTGTTACATAAAAACGGCAAATCGAAATGAGTAAGAAAAAAGCCCTGGGCCGTGGATTGAGTGCCTTGCTCAGCGATAGCCCCGAAGATGAAAAACTGGAGGTAGAGGTAACGTCTTCCGCGCCCAGCGGCAGCATCAACGAAATCGCGTTGAGCGAGATCGAGGTGAACCCGTTTCAGCCGCGCCAGCACTTTGATGCCGAGGCATTGCGCGAGTTGGCCGACTCGATCAAAGTACACGGCATCATTCAACCGATCACCGTAAGGCGATTGGCACGCAACCAATACCAGCTCATCTCGGGCGAACGCAGGTTTCAGGCTTCGAAATTGGCGGGCCTGACATCCGTGCCGGCTTATGTGCGCTCAGCCGATGACCAACAAATGTTGGAAATGGCGCTGATCGAAAATATTCAACGCGAAAACCTCAACCCAATTGAAGTGGCCCTGAGCTACCAGCGTTTGATATCCGAGTGCCACCTGAAACAAGAGGAACTGGGCGACCGCGTAGGCAAAAACCGAAGCACCGTTACCAACTACCTTCGGTTGTTAAAGCTGCCGCCCGATATCCAAATTGCCTTGCGCGACCACAAGATTTCGATGGGGCAGGCGCGCGCCATCATCAATATTGAAAATCCGGACCAGCAGTTGTACATCTTCAAAAAAACGGTGGCCGAAGACCTGTCGGTGCGCAAGGTAGAAGAGCTGGTGCGCGACCTGATGGCCGGAAAAGCCGACACGCCAGAAAAGCCCACCGCGGGCCCGGGGGCCAATAAGGAAGTGGTGCAACTGCAATCCCGGCTTTCGTCTCATTTTGGCACGAAAGTGAATGTAACCACCGATGGCCGCAAGGGCGAGATACGCATCCCGTTTTTGTCGGTCGAGGATTTGAACCGTATTTTGGACATTTTGAAAGTATAAACAATGCGCACGTGGGCAATCAGTATTGGCTGCATGGCGATGGCCGTGTGTGCCTGCGCACAAGAGGTGGCCAAACCCGACAGCGTGGTGGTGGAAACCGCGCCTGCCTCCGATAGTTTGCGGGCAAGATATGCCGCGCGCTTTAGTCCGCGCAAAGCGCTCCTGTATTCAGCCATCTTTCCCGGGATGGGGCAAGCCTACAACCGCAAGTACTGGAAAACGCCCCTGGTCTGGGGCGGGTTTGGGTTAACGGTGGGCATCGCCATGTTTTATGACGAACAGTACCAGCGCTACCGCAAAGATTTGTTTGGCGCGTTGGCCGATGGTCGCTCCACCGGAACATCCACCGGATTTACCGTGACGCAGTTGCGCAGGAACATTGAACGTGCGAGGCGCGAACGCGACTTCTTCATCATTATCAGCGGATTTTGGTATATCCTTCAAATGGTAGACGCCCACGTGGACGCCCATTTAAAAGAGTTTGACTTGAACCCTCAACTAAAACTCGGTTTCGAGCCGCGCATGGAAAGCAGCCCGTGGGTGGGGCGCTCGGCCGGGGTGGCATTGGTATTGCGCTTTTGACAAAAATGATGTTGTTGTGAAAATACTGTTGATCGGCTACGGTAAAATGGGAAAGGCCATTGAGGCCATTGCCCATGAACGCGGACATCAGATAGCGGGCGTGGTGGATGTGGGCGGTTCCATTGCCGATGCGCCCGCGGCCGATGTGGCCATTGAGTTCACGCACCCCGAAGCGGCCGTACCCAACATCATGGCTTGCTTGCGCAAAAACCTACCGGTGGTGGTGGGTACTACCGGCTGGCTAAAAAGGCTGCCGGAGGTAGCGCAACAATGCGCGCGCACAAACGGCACGGTGTTCTACAGCTCAAATTTCAGCCTGGGCGTAAACCTCGTTTTCAAGCTGAACGAATACCTGGCCCAACTGATGCGGGGGCAAACCGACTACGAGGTGGCATTGGATGAGACCCATCACACCCAAAAGAAAGATGCCCCCAGCGGCACAGCCCTGACGCTGGCCGAAGGCATTCTCAAACATCATCCGGCCAAAAAAAGCTGGGTCGTCAATCAGGAAAACCAACCCGATCAGTTACTTATTCGTTCTCACCGTATCGACCCGGTGCCCGGCACGCATGTGGTCACCTACCAGAGCCCCGTGGATACGATCGAAATCCGCCATACTGCCCACTCCCGCCAGGGTTTTGCGCTGGGGGCTGTTCAAGTGGCCGAGTGGCTTCCCGGGCAGCAGGGAGTATTAACGATGGATGACTTTCTGCGATGGGAGCAACCGAGGGGCCTTTAAAATTTGTTTATTTGCGCGCGTAATTTTGAAATGCTATGAATTGGACGTTTTGGAAGAAGAAAGAGAAGGCTGAAGAAAAGAAGAAAGGCCCCGTACGCGAATGGGTAGATGCCATTGTCTTTGCGGTGGTGGCCGCCACGCTCATCCGCTGGCTGATCATGGAAGCCTATACGATTCCCACCAGCTCCATGGAAAATTCGTTGCTGGTAGGCGACTTCCTGTTTGTGAGCAAATTCCATTATGGCACACGCACCCCGCGCACGCCTTTGCAAATTCCACTCACCCACCAAAAAATCTGGTTTACAAATATCCCCTCCTATTCAGACGCCATCGAACTTCCCTCATACCGCCTGCCGGGCATTAGCCACGTAAAGCGCAACGATGTGGTGGTCTTTAACGTGCCCGATCTGAGTGAAAACAACCGCGGGGTGATGCCCTCCAACTGGACCAACTACCCGGTGGATTTGAAATCAAACTACATTAAACGCTGCGTTGCTGAGGCGGGCGATGTGCTTGAAATCAAACAGGGCGAGGTGTACATCAATGGTCAGCCGGCCGAAAACCATCCGGAAATGCAAAAGCGCTATGTCGTGGTATCGCGCGATCAGATCAACCCGCGCAACCTGGACCGGTTGGAGCTTGACCCGGAAGACTATGACAAACCGTATTTTGAGAAAGACGGTTCGGCTGTTTACAACATGTATTTGACCGCGGAACGTTTGGAACTGCTGAAAAAGGAAAGCTATATCAAATCCGTAACGCTGGCCCCCGACCCGGCCGGGCAATACGAATACGGTATTTTTGGCGGCTCACCTAGCAACCAATGGAACAAAGACAACTTCGGCCCGCTGACGATCCCGGCCGAAGGGATGACCATACCCATCAACGACTCCACCCTGGCCTTGTATGGCAAAACCATTGAGTTGTATGAGAACAATGGCGAAGTGGCTCTGGAGCAAGGCCGTGCCGTAAACAAAAGCGTGGAGGTCAAAGAAGGCAAACTATTCATCGATGGTACCGAACGGACGCAATACACGTTCAAGCAAAATTACTACTTCATGATGGGCGACAATCGGTATCGTTCGGCCGACTCGCGGTACTGGGGCTTTGTGCCGGAAGATCACGTTGTGGGCAAGGCATTCTTTATCTGGCTTTCGCTGGATAAACACGCGGGCTTCTTTAACAAAGTGCGTTGGAGCCGCTTCTTGAACCTGATCAATTAGAAAAAACCGGGGCTGCCGGTTTGCCTGGAAGATAAACGGGGGCGGATACCGCCCTCCTTTTTACGGCTTTTTCTTTTTTCGCTTTTTGGCCTTCGGGTCCCCGCCATTTTCCTCGGCCATCAACGTGACGCGGGCCTTTTTCAATTCGGCTTTTTGGGCTTCGCTCACCGTGGGATAGCTTAACGCCAGCTGTCCAAACTGCCGGTAGATGACGCTGGCAATGGCAAGGCGCGCATACCACTTGTCATCGGCAGGCACCACAAACCACGGAGCGTAGTCGGTGCTGGTGGCGCTGAGCGCCTCCTCGTAAGCGGCTTGGTACTGATCCCAAAAGGCGCGTTCCTTGATGTCGCTGGTGGAGAACTTCCAGTTTTTGGATGGATCGTCTATGCGCTCCAGGAAACGTTTTTTCTGTTCCTTTTTTGACACGTGCAGGAAAAACTTCAAAATCACGGTGCCGTTGTCGGCCAGGTTTTTCTCAAATCTGCGTATTTGCTTGAAGCGTTTTTCCCAAAATGCCTCGTTGATTTTATCCAACGAATCAATGCCGGGAATGTGCTCGCCCAGCACGTACTCGGGGTGCACGCGCGTCACCAACACATTTTCATAATGCGAGCGGTTATGGATGGCGATCTCGCCACGAGCCGGAAGTGCCAGCGTGTGACGCCAAAAATAGTCGTGGTCGAGTTCATGCGAAGTGGGCGCTTTGAAGGAATATACTTTCACGCCCAGCGGATTGAACCCACTCATGATGTGCTTCACGGCACCGTCTTTGCCGGCTGCGTCCATGGCCTGAAAAACAATGAGCACACTGAACCGGTTGTGGGCATACAATTTGTCCTGTATTTCGGCCAGTTGTTTGCGCCCCATCTCCAGCAGCTTTTCCGAATCTTCCTTGTTCAGGATTTTCCCCTCATACTTCGTACTGTAGTCCTTGAGTTTGATTTTCTTTTTTGGCTTGACCAAAAGGTCTTTGGCCCGAATCAGTTTTTCATCGGATAGCATGGAAATGGCGGATTGGCTGGTTAAATGTAAATTAAAAAAAGACGGGTGCTATCGATTGCAAAAGATTTTTTTTAAGTTTCTCTCGTCAATCAAACCCTTTCCTGCCATGAAATCATTTGCCTTGCCTCTTTTGCTTTGGGCGGTTGGGAGTGCCCACGCCCAACCTGCCACCAAATCTTCGGCCGATGTGGAAGCCATCAAGGCAGTCATCGCCCAAGAGACCAGTTCGTTTATGAATGTCGACTACAAAACATGGTCTGACACCTGGCACAAAGTACCGTATGCGTACTGGTCGTACTCCGACAGCACGGGCACCAGCTACGTGGAGGGGTGGGATCAACTCACCCAAACGTTTGCCAAGTACTTTCGCACCGAAAAGCCAAGCAAAGCCAAAATCGTGAACGAATGGATCGAAATACGCGTGTACGGAAATGGTGCCTATGTCCGCTTTGTGCAAAAAGTGACCGACAACATTGACCGCGATGAGACCTCACAGATGCGGGTGCTGGAAAAGAAAGACGGAAAATGGAAAGTGGTGTGTGTGGGGGCCATCGCCAAATACCCCAAAGATCAATAGCGGCCTGGGTAAAATATTAGTACTGGCCACTGCGCAGCAAAACCAGGGTGCATGCTTCGAGCGGTTCGATTTGATGGGCGTGCGCTAGCTTCATGAACTCCGGATTTTCGGTGCCGGGGTTAAAAATAATACGCCTGGGCTTTAACGAAAGCAAATAGTCGTAGTGTTCCGGCTGATGCTGTGGCCCGATGTAAAGGGTGATCGTATCCACGTGAGGGATGGCAGGCCTTTGTGCGATGGAAAGAATGTCATTTCCAAACACACTGCCTGATTTGATGCCCACGGGGACTATTTCATGGCCGTACTCCGCCAGCATTTCAGCCGCCAGAAAGGCATAGCGAGACGGGTTGGTGGTGGCTCCGATGATGACTGTCTTTTTGGCGTTCATGGGGTCGTGGATTCGCTAGCTGATTTTCTTTAGCCGATGGGCGGCTGCCTCGGCACACCGTTCGCCATCCATGGCGGCTGACACAATGCCCCCGGCATAGCCCGCCCCTTCGCCACACGGAAACAGATTTTTGATTTGAGGGTGGGCGAGCGTTTGGGCATCTCGGGGGATACGCACAGGCGATGAGGTGCGGCTTTCCACGCCCACGATCTGCGCTTCGTGCGTCAGGTAGCCTTTCATCTTCTTGCCGAAGGCGATAAATCCTTCGCGCAGCGACTGCGCCAAGGCTGGCGGCAGCACTTCGTACAAACTGGCCGACTGTAGTCCGGGTTGGTACGAAGTCTCCAACAGGGATGAAGATACTTTTCGCTCGACAAAGTCGGTCAGGCGCTGGGCCGGTGCCGTTTGGGTTTTGCCTCCCACCTGCCAGGCGCGTTGCTCTACGGCCTGCTGAAAGTACATCCCCGCCAGGGGTCCCTGCTTTTGATACTCGTGAAAGTCACGTTCGTCTACCGCCACCACAATGCCCGAGTTGGCGAAGCGCGAGTCTCTGCGCGAGGGGCTCATGCCATTCACCACCACTTCGCCCGGGGCGGTGGCGGCCGGCACAATAAAGCCACCGGGGCACATGCAAAACGAAAAAACTCCGCGCTCCACGCCCTGATATGTAGCCTGATGTACCAACGCATACGAAGAGGCTGGCAAGTAGTCTCCGCGGGTGGGTGAGCAATGATATTGCACCTGGTCGATGAGGTTTTGCGCATGCTCCACCCGCACGCCCAACGCAAAGGGCTTTGCCTCGATGAGCACGTGGCGTTGGTGCAGCAAGTGAAACACATCGCGTGCCGAGTGGCCTGTGGCAAGAATGGTGGCATCAGCTTGCACCGTTCCCTGGCGGGTAACAATACCCGTCATTTCATCGCCTGCCAGCAGTAAATCGGTCATGGCCGTATTGAAATGGATTTCGCCACCCGATCGTTTGATGCTTTCGCGCAGCTCGGCCACCAGCTTGGGCAGCTTGTTGGTGCCGATGTGCGGATGGGCCTCAAACAGGATTTCCTCGGTGGCTCCATGATCAACCAGGATCTCCAAAATGCGTTTGACGTCACCTCGCTTTTTTGAGCGGGTGTACAGTTTACCATCCGAGTAGGTGCCCGCACCTCCTTCGCCAAAGCAATAATTGGATTCCGGATTGACGATGTGTTCTTTGTTAATGGCGGCAATGTCACGCCTGCGGGCCTGTACATCTTTGCCACGTTCAATCACGATGGGCTTGATGCCCAACTCGATGAGCCGCAGTGCCGCAAACAGGCCTGCTGGCCCCGACCCAATGACCAGTACGCGATGGGGGCTGGCCGACACGTTGGGATAATGCGTCCGGTAGGAAGGTGGCGGAGGTGCGTGTTCTTTGGGGATGATTTCCACCAACACGCTGACCGACACGCGCCTGCTGCGCGCATCAATCGATCTGCGAAGGGGCTTGACTACGTGCGTGTGACTTGAGGCGCCCGTTTTTTGATACAGGATCAACGGGAAGACGTTCGGATCAAACGCTTCCTCCGGAGAAAGAAGGAGTTCTTTTTGGGTAGTCATGCGAAAGGCAGTTATCCTTTAAGGCACGCCCAAAGGTAACAATTTGATGCGGCTCGCGGTCATTTACTCCGCCTTCACTCCGCAAAACGGCCACGCGCCTCAACCCTGTTGTGTCCATCCGGGTTTTTGGATTACTCACCTACCCACCCGGTTATGATCCGTCTATCTTTCTTCCTCCTCCTCGCGTGGTTGCCTGCGTCTCTCCATGCCCAGGGGTGCAGCGACTCTGGTTTTTGCACCATGGGCTCGCTCAAGCCCGATCAGATCTATGTACCCAAACACCTGGTGCGCGTGCACGCACTTGAGATGACGTACCATTACGGGCGCACCGAGCAGGACGATCACATTCATGCCGCCTTTATGGACGTGGTGCTCGGGTTGGGCAAGCGAATAACCATGCAGGTGCGCCTGCCTGCCTATGCCGTCATTCGGGGCGACATGCCCACTACCCAAGGGTGGGGCGATTACTTCCTGAACGTCTCACATGTGGCCTGGCAACGGAGGCACTATCAAATAGCGCTGACAGCGGGGGCGAAATTCTATAATCGCGCCCAAGACCCGCAGCAATCGGAAAATGGCCTGGACATGCCTCTTTATCACCAAACCAGTCTGCGCACGGATGATTTAAACGCAGGCATTACTGTGGCCAGCCGCAAGTGGATGGCCGCTGTGGCGTACCGTAAACCCGTGAGGTTCGACAACGGGGCGTTCCACCACGAGCCCTGGGCCGAAACCCCGCTGGCGGGTACCGTTGCCCGATATGCCCCCTCGCGCGGGCTGGTACCGGGCGATGACCTGATGATGCGTGTGGAACGGAGTTTTCGATTGGCCCGGTGGACGTTTGGCATCGGCTCGTTAAACCTGTACCGTCTCAGGCGCGACCGCGTGGTGGACGCAGACGGCATGCTGCGGCCACAAGGGGGAACCGAGGGCCTGGCCAGCAGCGTGGTGGTTTCCAGCCGCTATCGGTTTGATGTAAAAAACAGCGTACGCCTGCTGGCGTCTCAGCGGGTAGCCGACCGCGACCTGAACCCTGACGGCCTGGCCCGAACGTTCGTGGCCCAACTGGCCTTCGAACATCGTTTTTGACTATCGCCTGCCCCGGCCGTCAAAGGAGAGCGAGTAGCCGAAGTTTAGGCCGAAGCGAAACGTTTGTGACAGTTTTTGCTGGTTGATGGCTTCAAATGTCTCGCGATAGATGGGTTCGCTATCAAAACTGCGGTACCCCAAGGCATAGCCCACGTAGGCATCGATGGTGAATCCATCGCCATCGTTTCTGCGCATCAGCCGGCCACCCAGCAGTATTCCATACTCAGCGCGCTGCTCCGAGGCGGAGGCGGTGATCAAACTTCCGGGCACACCTGCAAACTCCACGTTGGCAAAGTGGCCAATGTTGGTAAAGCGAACTTCGTGAGCAAAATACCACATGCCCGTACGGAGCGGGTTATAGAACTTCTGTTTGAGGGCGATGGCATAGCCGCGTTGAAACAGGCGGTTTTGCGCCACCCGGGTGTCGGTCTCGAAAAAGGGATCGCGAATGCCCTCAAATTCGAACTCATGCCCCAGTCGTTCTTCGTTGTAAAACTCAAACCCCAATGGCAACGACCCCAAAAACGTCATGGCCGGATTGGCCGACAAAATCACGCCCCGGTATTCAGATGGTATCGACCGGAAATAGCCAAAGCCCGTGTTGGGTGTGCGCTTGCTTTTGCTGACCGGCTGGGGCCGATTCACCAGCGCGGTAATCTGCCTGGCCAACGCCCCGTTTTCATAGATGGGCTTGTAGTAGCCGCTCAACTTGCCATCGTGTTCGTACAACTCCCACGTGCCTACCCTGCGGTCGTCTTCCATTTGACCTTTGGTCTGTAGCGTGCCGCTGGGGTAGTAGCCAAAAAAGGTTCCTTTGCCATCGGCATATTCGCATTCACCCTCTTTTTTTCCGTCTTCAAAAAAGTATTCCCACTTGCCATCGTTTTTGCCGTTTTTGATCATGCCCTGCATGCGCAGCTTGCCGTTGGGGTGGTATTCTTTGTATTGCCCCACGCCATTTACGTAGGTGGTTTCACTTTTTTTCTGCCCTCCCGGGTGTAGCGAAGTCCAGTATCCATTTTTTTGACCACCCACGTAGGCGCCACGGGCGCTGACGTGGCCATCGTCAAAGTAATAGGTCCAGTCGCCCTCCGGTTCGTCATTTTTGTATGCCCCTTCAGACGATACCTTTCCGCTGGGGAAGTAGTACTTCCAGATGCCCTCCTTTTTCCCACTCATGTAGTCGCCCTCTCCGCTGAGCACCCCATTGGTGTAAAGACGCCAATGCCCCGCGTTGCGCGGCCCTACGCGGGGGCCTTCGCCAATCACTTTGCCATCATGATCATATTCGATGTAGCGGCCATGGTCTTGGTTGTACTCGATTTCTCCCCGCAGCACGCCATCCTCAAAAAACGTTTTCCAAATGCCCTGCCTTTTGCCCTCGGCATAGCTGCCGGTTTCTTTGAGCTTGCCGCTCTCGTAAAATATCTTCCACATGCCTTCGCGCACCTTGCCGTTGATGCTGCCCTCCATGCTTTTCTGCCCGCTTTCGTAGAAATACTCCCACAATCCATAATTGGCATTTTGCCGCAGCACGCCCCGCATCTTCAGGTTTCCGGTTTCATAAAAAAACTCCCAGACGCCCGTGGTCTCGTTGTCCACAAACTGGCCTTTGGATTCGATGTTGCCATTGACGAAGTAAGAAATATACCGGCCGTGGTAACTGTTGGAGACCGTGTCTTTGACTTGATACCGTTCTTTAATGGATTTTTTGTCTTGATCGTGATAGGTGTAGCGGGTGATTTGGGCGCGACTCGGGTAGGCCGCCACTAACAGCCATGCCAGCGCCAGCGCACCGGTAGGAAGCGCGTTTCGTAACCCGTAAAAATGATGACTGCTCCTATCCATAGGCTTTTGTGATGGCTGCCTTCCCCCACTCTCTTTTTTCTTCCTCGCTCCACAACTCCGGGAAGAACATGATTTTTTGAAACCGGGGTGGCAGATACTTTTGCCAGTTGGTACCCCCCGTGGCTTTGATGTCCTGCGGGTCTTTTTGCAGATAGTGCCCGGCCGACTTTAAATGGGCCAACGGCCAGCGCACGTTGGCCAGCTCGTCAAACTGGCGCAGGCGCTGCCGAACATCTTTCGAATCGGCAAAGTGGGCCAGGTAAATTTTACGGAGGTTGCGCTGGCGCAGGCGCATGCCCATCTCGCGAAAGCGCTTCATGTATTTTTCCTCAAATTGCTTCAACGTGAGTGTTTTGGCCCCCGTGGCCAGTTCGGTGGCTCCGCTGCGCCAATAGAGTTTTTCCAGTTGCTGATCGATGTCGCCATATTCGGTCAGGGCTTCGCGCGATTCCACGCTGACCAAATTGATCAAATCGGTGGCGTACAATTCAATCATCCGGTATTGGGCCGATTGGAATCCGCTGGCCGGCAACAGCGACATCCGGAATTTCAAAAATTGCTCTTTCTCCATGCCGCTCACCATCACGCTGAACGAATGCTCCAACTGCTCAAAATAGCGAATGAGGCGGTCGAGCCGCGCGCAGAAAAAATCAGCGGTGATCTGTTTGTGCTCGGTGATCTGCTCCAATTCCCACAAGATCAGATGGAAGTACAATTCCGTGATCTGATGGTACACGATAAAAATCTTTTCGTCCGGGAACTGCGTTTTGGGGTTTTGCAAGCTCAACAGCGTGTCCAGGTGGATGTAATCCCAGTAGGTGAGGTAATCGGCATGCAAGAGCCCGTCCAGGTAACTGGACAAATCCTGCCCCATGGCCGCGTACTTTTGTTGAAGCTTTCGCACCTGCTCTTGGTGATCGGCATGGCTCCCTGAATTGTTCATGGCACGAGGTAAATCCGTATTTTTACACGCAACTGACAAAGATAACCAAAACCGTTTATGGCAACCGCTACGGCCGAACCCACCACGCGCAAGTCGCTGAAAAAAGACACCTACGAGCACCCCGATTTCTATCAGCTCGATGACCTGCTCACCGAAGAGCACAAGCTGATCCGCAGTTCCATACGCGAGTTTGTCAAAAAAGAGATTTCCCCCAACATTGAAGAGTGGGCGCAGCGGGCCCACTTTCCCTATGAAATCGTCAAGAAGTTTGGCGACATCGGTGCTTTTGGGCCCACCATTCCGCAAGCATATGGCGGTGGGGGATTAGATTACATTTCGTACGGCATCTTGATGCAGGAGATCGAACGCGGGGACTCGGGCATGCGCTCCACCGCCTCAGTACAGGGGTCGTTGGTCATGTACCCCATCTACAAATTTGGCTCTGAGGCGCAACGGAAAAAGTATTTGCCCAAGCTGGCATCGGGCGAGTGGCTGGGTTGTTTCGGGCTGACCGAACCCGACCATGGATCAAACCCTAGCGGCATGGTCACCCATTTCAAAGACCAGGGCGATCATTATTTGCTCAACGGGGCCAAGATGTGGATTTCCAATTCGCCCCGCGCGGATGTGGCTGTGGTATGGGCAAAAAACGAACAAGGCCGCATCCACGGGCTTATTGTTGAACGAGGAATGCCCGGCTTCAGCACCCCCGAAACGCACGGCAAGTGGAGCTTGCGCGCCAGCGCCACGGGCGAGTTAGTGTTTGACAACGTCAAAGTGCCCAAAGAAAACCTGCTACCCGGCAAGAGCGGACTGGGTGCCCCGCTGATGTGCTTGGACTCTGCCCGGTATGGTATTGCCTGGGGTGCGTTGGGCGCGGCCATGGACTGTTATGAATCGGCCAGGCGCTACGCGCAGGAGCGCATTCAGTTTGGGAAACCGATTGCCTCGTTTCAGTTGGTGCAGAAAAAACTGGCCGAAATGCTGAGCGAGATCACCAAAGCGCAACTGCTCAACTGGCGCCTGGGCGTGCTGATGAATGAAGGCAAAGCTACCACCGCCCAGATTTCGTTGGCCAAACGCAACAATGTGCATACCGCGTTGCAGATTGCGCGTGAGGCCCGACAAATCCATGGCGGCATGGGCATTACCGGAGAGTACTCCATCATGCGCCACATGATGAATCTGGAGAGCGTAGTCACCTATGAGGGCACCCACGACATCCACCTGCTGATCCTGGGCAACCACATCACGGGCATCCCGGCTTTTTCCTAACGCCTTTGCTGTTTACCTCGTGAAAATTCTGACGGTTATTGGCGCGCGGCCGCAGTTCGTGAAGGCTGCCACGGTATCGCGCGCGTTGGCCCAGCAACGCATATCCGAAGTGCTCGTTCACACCGGGCAGCACTTTGATCACAACATGAGCGCGGTGTTTTTTGAGGAAATGGAAATACCGCACCCGCATTACAACCTGGACATTCATGGCGGGGGCCACGGCCTGATGACGGGCCGGATGCTGGAAAAACTGGAAGGCGTGATGATGGCGGAAAAGCCCGACTGGGTGCTGGTGTATGGCGACACGAACTCCACGCTGGCGGGGGCGTTGGCGGCAGCCAAATTGCACATACCCGTGGCCCATGTAGAAGCGGGCCTGCGCAGCTTCGAGATGAAAATGCCGGAAGAAATAAACCGTATCCTGACGGACAGGGTAAGTTCGGTCCTTTTTTGTCCCACAACCACGGCTGTCCAAAACCTCGAAAACGAAGGGTTTAAAAATTTTGATTCGGAAATCGTTTTGTCGGGCGATGTGATGTATGATGCCGTACAGTACTACCGAACCCGGGTGCCGGCCCGCTCCGCGATCATCGCACGGTTGGGCCTAGGCTCTTTTGCCCTGGCCACGCTGCATCGGGCCGAAAATACCAACGACCCTCAACGGCTCCGCGCAATTTGCGAAGCCCTCAACGAAATACACCGCAATACGCCCGTGGTGTTGCCGTTGCATCCGCGCACCAAAGCCTACCTCCGGGAGCATCAGATACCGCTCCACGCCACGGTGATCGACCCGGTGGGATATTTTGACATGCTGGCCCTGTTGGAAAACTGCGCGCTGGTGCTGACCGATAGCGGAGGCCTGCAAAAAGAGGCCTACTTTTTTCAAAAATTCTGCATTACGCTGCGCGACCAAACCGAATGGACCGAGTTGGTGGAGGCGGGTGCCAACGCGCTGGCCGGGGCCGACAAGAATCGGATTTTGGAACTGTATGCGCACGGCCGGAAAACCGCGGTAGCAGCAACAGCCGATCTCTATGGCCGTGGCGATGCGGGTACCCGCATCGCACGGCATTTTGGCAGCTGAGAGAGTTCACAAAAAGAGAACTTTTTGTGTATTTGCGCTCTGCTACTAAATGCGAGTACCCTTGATCAAACGTCAGTCGATTGAGGATTTCGCACACGCGCGTGCCCGCGTATCGTTAGCCGAGTGGTTGACGAAGGTCAAGTATGCGGATTGGGAAGACACGCATGATATTAAACGAACGTTCAATACGGTGGACTTTCTGGGCAAATCAAGCAGACGAGTTGTTTTTGACATCGGTGGCAACCAATACCGACTTATTTACAAGGTTGTTTTTGGCAAAGCGCAGGTACATTTGTTTGTCTGTTGGATTGGCACTCATGCCAGCTATACTCAACTCTGTGAGAACCAAAGCCAATTTACCGTCAACCTGTTTTAGCTATTTATGAAAAACCTCAAGTACACGATCATCAAAAGCAAAACACAGTACGACAGCTACTGCGGTCAACTGGAAAATAAACTGTCACAGCGCGAGCTTACCCCATCCGACACCGATGAAATAGAATTGCTAACACTGCTGATCGAAAAATGGGATCGCGATCACGCCTCGTTGCCAACCTTGCATCCGGTGGCACTGCTTCAGGCGCTTAAGACGGAACATCATTTGGTGGCGCGTGATCTCGTTGATATCCTGGGCGTATCCAAAGGCTACATATCAGATATTTTGAATCGAAAAAAAGGGCTTTCAAAGGGTGTTATTCGTATGCTGGCGACCCATTTCAAGATGTCGCAAGAGGCGTTTAATCGTCCGTATGCGTTGGCAAAATCCGGCAAGCGCCCGTGCATACACAGAAGCCGCGGGGCCAAAAAACGTTTAACGCAGGCTACTTGAAAAGCAAACCGATCGATCAAAACCGCGCAGCCAGCAGCAATTCGATGTTTTTGAACTTCATCGAAAACTTGCGCGCCACGCTTTCATTGGTCAGGCTGCCTTTGTAGGTGTAAACGCCCTTCATAAACCATTTGTGCGCAAAGATCATCTCTTCGATGCCGCCTTCTTCGGCTGCCCGCAGGATGGTGGGCGTAAAAATATTTGACAGGGCGGTGGAGGCCGTATGCGCCACGCGGCTGGCCACGTTGGGTACGCAGTAGTGGATCACCCCATACTTCTTGAACACAGGACGATCATGGGTTGTCATTTCCGAGGTGGCCACACACCCGCCCTGGTCAATGCTCAAGTCGATGATTAAAGAGCCCGGCTTCATTTGGCTCACCATCTCTTCTGACACCACATGGCGCACACGTCCCTTTTCGGCACGCAGGGCGCCAATCACCACATCGGCATGGCGCAGGCTCTCACCCAGGTTTACCGTATCGATGGTGGAGGTGTACACCTGTTGCCCCAAGGCATGTTTAATGCGCCTCAGTTTGTACAAGTGGTTATCGTACAACTCAATTTCGGCCCCGAGGCTCAACGCAGCACGGGCGGCAAACTCCGCCACCGTACCGGCCCCCATGATCACCACGCGGGTAGGCGGCACGCCTGTAATGCCGCCAAAGATAATGCCCTTGCCTCCGTGCGAGGTGCTCAGGTATTCGGCCGCGATCAGGATCACGGTGCTCCCCGCAATTTCACTCATCGCGCGAATGATCGGCATGCTGCCCACTTTGTCTTCGATGAATTCATAGGCCAGGGCCGTCACCTTTTTTTTCAACAACAACTCGACATACTCGGGTTGCAAGTGGCCCATCTGCAGGGCACTGATCAGCGTTTGGCCCGGCTTGAAATACTCCAACTCCTCCACGGTGGGCGGCTCTATCTTCAGGATAACATCGGCTTTGTAAACTTCGTGTGGCGAGTAAACGATTTTAGCACCCGCATCGCTGTATTGCTTATCGGTGAATTTTGACGCTACGCCCGCCTTTGTTTCCACCCATACGTCATGGCCGTTGGCCACCAGCAACGCCACCGCATCGGGTGTCAGGCTGATGCGGTTTTCCTGGTAGGCGATTTCGTGGGGCAAGCCGATCACAAATGACCTCCGGCCTGCTTTCACCTTCATCACCTGCTCTTGTGTGGCCAATGCGGCTTTTGCCAGCGATTCAAAGCCTGCCTTTTTCTTCTCACTCATGGGTCGAACAAAAAATCCTCCGGCTGGTGGCGTCTATCGTCTCGAGCCGGATCAGAAAATAACGGTTAGGAATGAGCGAAGGTACCCTTTCTGGCCATTCCAGCAAACACCAATGTCCTGAGTCCAGATATTCTTCCGTGCCAAAATCATACGCTTCGGCTTCGGTTTTGAGCCGGTAAAAGTCAAAATGGTACACGGGGCGGCCATTGGCACCGTGGTATTCGTTCACCAGCGAGAACGTGGGGCTTGCCACATGACCCGGGATGCCCGCGGCTTTCGCCAAGGCCTGCACCAGCGTAGTCTTGCCCGCGCCCATCTCTCCCGTTAAAAGCCAGATGGGATAGGCTCCTCCCCGTGCCAGCAACTGTCGGGCTGCCTCGGGCAGTTGGCTCAGCGCAAGGGCCTCGCTACCACCCACCGTCACGGCTTGCTCAGGCATCTTTGGGCGTCAAAAAAACCAGCGGGATGATCATCTCCTCCAAGCTGACGCCCCCGTGCTGAAAGGTGTCTTTGTAAAAATTCACGTAGTAGTTATAGTTGTTAGGGTAGGCAAAGAACTGGTCTTCGGTGGCAAAGACGTAGGTCGTGGACACGTTTGACTTGGGCAGGTAAAAACGCTCGGGCTTGAGCGCCTCCACCACTTTGTCGCCTTCATAGCCCAGGTTTTTTCCCTGCTTGTAGCGCAGGTTGGTGTTCACGTTGCGGTCGCCAATGATTTTAAACGCGCGCTTCACGCGAATGGTGCCATGGTCGGTGGTGATGATGACGCGGGCCTTTCGTTCGGCCACTTTTTTGAAAATGTCATACAGGGGCGAATGCACAAACCACGACTTGGTGATGGACCGGTACGCGGATTCGTCCGGGGCCAGTTCGCGTATCATGGCCATGTCGGTGCGGGCGTGCGACAGCATGTCCACGAAATTGTACACGATCACGTTCAAATCGTTGCCAAACAGGTTGGTCACGGAGTCGGCCAAGTCACGCCCTTCTTCCAGCTTTTTGATTTTGTGGTAGGAGTGTTTGATGTTCAAGTTATTTCTGCGAATCTGTTTTTCCAGAAACTCGGCCTCGAAGTTGTTTTTCCCCTCGTCATCGTCCTCGCCCACCCACAAGTCGGGATTGATTTTGGCCATCTCGGAAGGAAGGAGCCCCGAAAAAATGGCATTGCGGGCATAGGCCGTGGTGGTGGGCAAAATGGAGTAGTACATGTCCTCCTGATCGGTATTGAAATACTCGGCCAATACGGTTTCAATCACCTTCCACTGATCAAAGCGCAAGTTGTCGATGACAAACAAAAAGGTAGAGCGGTCTTTGTTTAACTCGGGAAAGACTTTCTTTTTGATCACCTGATGTGAAAGCAAGGGTTTCTCGATGTTGGGGTTGTTGAGCCAACTTTCGTAGTTTCGTTTGACGAACCGGCAAAAATTGGCGTTGGCTTCGCTTTTTTGCATATCCAACACTTCGGCCATGCCGTCATTGTCGGAATCGGCCATTTGAAGTTCCCAAAAAACCAACTTCTTGTACACGTCCGCCCAGGCGTTGTGATCCAAGTTATCCAAAAACGAGAGGCTGATCTTTTGAAACTCTTGCTGGTAGCCCAGCGTGGTCTTTTCTTGCACCAGGCGCTTGTTGTCGAGCAGTTTTTTTACGCTGAGCAGTATTTGGCTCGGGTTGATGGGCTTGATCAGGTAATCATCAATCTTGGCCCCGATGGCTTCTTCCATGATGCGTTCTTCTTCATTTTTGGTGATCATTACCACGGGCACGTTGGGCTTCTGGTTCTTGATCTGCGTCAGCGCTTCCAGCCCCGACATGCCCGGCATGTGCTCATCCAAAAAAACCACATCGAAATGACGGCCCTCGCTGAGTTCCACGGCCTCGCGCGCGTTGTTTACAGGGTGTACATCGTACCCCCGCTGTTGTAGAAAAAGGATATGAGGCTTCAACAAGTCGATCTCATCATCGGCCCACAAAATGCTGTATCTTTGCATACCCAAAAGTACGCATAACACCGAACAAAAGTTCGCCCAAATCGCTCCCGGTTGAATAAGAAGAAGATCATCAACGACCCGGTGTACGGGTTTATCACCCTGCGCAGTCCGCTTTTGTTTGAAATCATTGAGCATCCGTACTTTCAGCGGCTGCGCCACATCCGGCAACTGGGCCTGGGCGATTTGGTGTATCCGGGAGCGGTGCACACACGGTTTCACCACGCCCTGGGTGCCCTGCACTTGATGGGGCGGGTGTTGGATAACCTGCGGGCCAAGGGCGTGGAGATAGCAGAGGCGGAGTACGAAGCGGCCCAGGCGGCCATCCTGCTGCACGACATCGGCCACGGGCCCTTTTCGCACGCGCTGGAAGAAACCCTCCTGCACGGCATCGGCCACGAGTCGATTTCGTATTTGTTCATGGACGAGCTCAACCGCCATTTCTCGGGCGAGCTGTCGCTGGCGCTTCGTATTTTCCGGGGGGCCTACCCGCGCACGTTTTTCCACCAGTTGGTGAGCAGCCAGTTGGACATAGACCGGCTCGACTACTTGCAACGCGACTCGTTTTATACGGGCGTGGTGGAAGGTGCCATTGGCGTAGACCGCATCATTGCCATGATGCAAGTGAAGGACGACCATTTGGTAATCGAGGAAAAGGGCATTTACAGCATTGAAAATTTTCTGCATGCCCGCAGGCTCATGTATTGGCAGGTGTACTTGCACAAAACAGCGGTCAGTGCCGAGCGCATGCTCGTCAATACCATCCGCAGGGCGCAG
>JALONI010000061.1 GCA_025455015.1 Cyclobacteriaceae bacterium
AAACGCTGCATCGGCTCCAGTCGTGCTTGCAGCGAGGGCCTTCGCGCAATAAACACCTGTCCGTTGAAACGGCCGATGAGGTAGTAGATCCAATCGCTGACGAAAGATCCGGCAAAGGCAAACAGCACCGTGGGCAGACCCGAAAACGCGCCCCGATGAATGAGAGACGAAGCCAAGAGGATGGCCGTCTCACCTTCCAAAAACGTGCCCACCGTGAGGGCCATGTATCCATACTGATCGAGAAACTCTTCCATGACAACGATAGGTCGCAAAGGTGACAAAAAAGACCGGCCTGTGGTGCGGTACCCGACACGATGTAACCTTTTGGTAAAAATTTCGTGATGTAGCTATTGATTAAGTGAAAAAATATTCATTTACTTTTGCCTCATAAAACAAACCCTAATGCCTTTTAAGTGACGCCTCACTCTTAACTGAGAACAACGAAATTGAAAACACCCCTCATCACCACACTGGCCGGACTCCACGATGTCCTCCTCTGCAGCCAACTTCGCTCCCTTTCCCCGGTGATCCGCAGTTTCCGAAGGCAAATCCGTATTTGACACCGCACAAACTATCGTTTGTGTGCCAGTTGCCTGCCTGGTAATTGGCTGTTGCGCTTTGGCGCGATTTCTCATTTTTCTACTTCAAACCAGTTAGTGAATTGAACCATACCATCATAGTGCGGGTGGCTACACCTGCCGATAAACCTTATGCTGAGACCATCACCACCGAGATGGAGGAATCAGCTAAAGCGCGTGGCACTGGCATTGCCAAGCGCTCGCCCGAGTACATTTGCCAAAAAATGGACGAAGGCAAAGCCGTTATCGCTCTGACGCCCGAAGGCTCCTGGGTAGGCTTTTGTTACATCGAAGCGTGGGAACACGAGAAATACGTGGCCAACTCGGGCCTCATTGTGGCGCCAGCCTTTCGCAAGACAGGCGTGGCCACGGAGATCAAACGGAAAGTCTTTGATCTCTCGCGCCAGAAGTTTCCCAACGCCAAGATTTTTGGCCTCACCACCGGCCTGGCCGTGATGAAGATCAACAGCGACCTGGGCTATGAGCCCGTCACGTACTCTGAGCTGACCACCGATGAGGAATTCTGGAAGGGATGCCGCAGTTGCGTGAACTATGAAATATTGATGAGTAAGCAGCGCAAAAACTGCATGTGCACAGCCATGCTGTACGACCCCGTGGAGAAGGCCCGTGAGGCCGAAGAAAAAGCGCGACTGGCAGAAGTGCATCGCGGGCCGGTGCCGGGCCCCGTGCACCAACGCAGGCAGTTTAAGGGCAACTTTAAGCTGTTTGAACGTTGGGTGCGATTCAAGCAGTTTGTGCTGCTGAAAGGCTGGCGCAAAAAATCGGAAGACGGCACCCCCGAGCCCAAGAAAAATTCCATCCTCAGCTTTCTATTCTTTTCGTGATGAAGAAAAAAATCGTGTTGGCATTTAGTGGCGGGCTGGATACCTCCTATTGTGCACTCTACCTCGCCCAAGGGTTGGGCTACGAGGTGCATACGCTGACCGTAAACACGGGCGGCTTTAACCAAGCGGAGACCGCGGCCATTGAAAAACGCGCGTTGAGCCTGGGGGTGGCTTCGCACAAGACGGTAGATGAAACACACACCTATTACGAAAAGGTGATTCGGTTTTTGGTGTATGGCAATGTGCTCAAGAACGGTACGTACCCGCTCAGTGTGAGTGCCGAACGCATGTCGCAGGCACTGGCGGCCGCCCACTACGCCAACCAACTGAAAGCCGATGCGGTGGCCCATGGCAGTACCGGGGCCGGCAACGACCAGGTTCGGTTTGACATGGTCATTCAGATACTGGCGCCCGGCCTTCCGATCATTACACCCATCCGCGACCAGCGATTGAGCCGCGAAGAGGAAATCGCGTACCTGCACGCCCACGGCATCGCATTCAATGCCGAAAAAGCAAAATACTCCATCAACAAAGGGATTTGGGGCACCTCGGTGGGCGGAAAAGAAACGCTGCAATCGATGGGAATGCTGCCGGAAGAAGCCTGGCCTACGCCCGTGACAAAAACGCAGCCCGAAGAAGCGCGCCTCCAGTTTGAAAAAGGAGAACTGGTGGGTGTAAATGGAAAAAAAGCGGATCACCCCGTCAACGCCATCCATGCCTTGCAGTCGATCGCGGGCCCCTTCGGCATTGGGCGCGATGTTCACGTAGGCGATACCATCATTGGTATCAAGGGAAGGGTCGGTTTTGAGGCTGCGGCCCCGCTCCTCATCATCAAGGCACACCACGCGCTGGAGAAACATGTGCTCACCAAATGGCAGTTGAGTTGGAAAGACCAACTGGCACAATTCTATGGCAACTGGCTGCACGAGGGGCAATATCTTGACCCCATTATGCGCGACCTGGAGGCATTTCTCACCAGCACACAGCAACACGTGACGGGCGAAGTATCGGTCACGCTCCACCCCCATCGCTTTGTGATCAACGGCATCGAATCGACCTACGACTTGATGTCGGCCAAATTTGGGAAGTATGGCGAAATGAACCTTGGCTGGACGGGCGATGACGTGAAGGGTTTTACCAAGATATTTGGCAACCAAGTGGCCATCTATCATCAGATCAAAAACGAACAACCGGCATGACGCACCCCCTACGCGCGGGCATCGTGGGCGGGGCCGGCTACACCGGTGGCGAAACGCTGCGCCTGTTGCTGCAACACCCGCAGGTGAAGATCGCGTTTGTGCAAAGTCGCAGCCAGGCAGGCAAGCCGGTAACGCAGGTGCACAGCGACCTGGTGGGCGAAACCGATCTCACCTTTACAGCCGCAGGGGACGCGGCCGAGGTGATTTTTCTTTGCTTGGGCCATGGCGAGAGCAAGAAACTGCTGAGCGAGACATCGTTTGGCAACGCCCGACTGATCGACCTGGGCAATGACTTTCGCCTGGGTGACTCGGTGGCGGGGCTGAACTTTGTGTACGGCCTTCCGGAATTTCAACGCCAAGCCATCAAACAGGCGCGCCATGTAGCCAACCCGGGCTGCTTTGCCACCGCTATTCAAGTGGGGCTCCTGCCGTTGGCCCACGCGGGCCGGTTGGGCGAAGTTCACACCACGGGCATAACGGGAAGCACCGGAGCGGGCCAGAAATTACAAGACACCACGCACTTCACCTGGCGGGCCAACAACATCTCGGCCTACAAAACACTGACCCACCAACACCTGGGAGAAATCGGGCAAACGCTTCGCGCGCTGCAACCGGGCTTTGACCGGCCCATTAACTTTGTGCCGTGGCGGGGCGATTTCACCCGGGGTATTTACGTGACTTCGGTGGTTGATTTTGCCGGATCGCAGGCGGACGCCAACGAACTGTATCGCCACTACTATGCCGATCATCCGTTCACCCACGTAACGGACTTGATGATCGACCTAAAGCAAGTGGTGAACACCAACAAATGCCTCGTGCATCTGGAAGTGGTTGGAAAAAAACTTGCCATCCACTCGGCCTTGGACAACCTTATAAAAGGTGCCAGCGGCCAGGCCGTGCAAAACATGAACCTGATGTTTGGCCTGGATGAAACCGCGGGGCTTCGATTGAAAGCAAACGCATTTTGACATGAAACTGTTTGACGTCTACCCCCTCTTCCCGATTGAGCCGGTGCGGGCACAAGGCTCGTGGCTGTGGGATGCCGAAGGAAAAAAGTACCTGGACCTGTACGGTGGCCATGCGGTGATTTCGATCGGCCACGGCCACCCGCATTACGTGCGGATGTTAAAAGAGCAACTCGATCGGATTGCATTCTATTCCAACAGCGTCAAAAATTCGTTACAGGAACAACTGTCAGAAAAACTCGGCCGTCTTTGCGGATACCCGAACCACTCGTTGTTTTTATGCAACTCGGGGGCGGAAGCAAACGAGAATGCGCTCAAGCTGGCATCGTTTGTCACCGGGCGAAAGAAAGTCATCGCCTTCAAAAAGGCCTTTCACGGGCGCACGTCCGGTGCCGTAGCCGCCACCGACAATGCGAAAATCGTAGCCCCGTTCAATGCCGGTCACGACATTATTTTCCTGCCGCTCAACGACCGCGAGGCCATCCGCCAACACCTCGATGAACAGGTCGCAGCCGTCATCCTCGAGGGAATACAGGGCGTGGGGGGTATTCACGTGCCCGATGATTCCTTCGTGTCGTTCTTGGCAGATGAAGCAAAACAGAAAGGGGCACTGCTGATTTTGGATGAAGTACAATCCGGCTATGGCCGCACCGGTAGGTTTTTCGCGCATCAGTTTGCCAACATCGTCCCTGACCTGATCACCATTGCCAAAGGCATGGGAAATGGATTTCCGGTGGGAGGCGTGCTCATCCACCCCGCCATTCGGCCGTGGCATGGCATGTTGGGCACTACGTTTGGCGGCAACTACCTGGCATGTGCCGCTGCGCTGGCGGTACTTGACGTGATCGAAGAAGAAAACCTGATGGCCAACGCAGAACAACTGGGCACCTTTTGGATGCAGGAACTTCGCAAGATGCCGGCCATTACCCAGGTACGCGGCCGCGGGCTGATGATCGGCTTTGATTTGCCGGAACATTGGCGGCACCTCCGCCAAGAGCTTTTGCAGGAGCACCGCATCTTCACAGGCGAAGCCAAACCCAATACCGTTCGCCTGTTGCCTTCCCTGGCGATGACAAAAGCCGAAGCCGAACGTCTGCTGGAAGCCCTGCACACCACGATCAACCAACCCCTACACGCGTGAACCAATTCATTTCTTTTGCCGATGTAGCCGAATTGGATACGCTGATCGCGCAAGCCCTTCGCTATAAACAAACCCCGCTGCAAGACAGCCAGTTGGGAAAAGGGAAACGCCTGGGCATGTTGTTTCTCAACCCCAGCATGCGCACACGGCTAAGCACGCAGGTAGCCGCCCACAACCTGGGCATGGAAGCGATTGTTTTCAACGTGGGGCAAGACGGCTGGGCATTGGAGTTTGAAGACGAAGCCATCATGAGCGGCAACACCGTTGAACACGTGAAGGATGCGGCCCCCATTCTGGGCAAGTACTTCGATATTCTGGGCATCCGCACATTCCCGTCACTCCAAAACAAAGAAGACGACTACAGCGAGTTGTACATACGCCAGTTCATCAAGTATGCCGGCATACCCGTGGTCAGCCTGGAAAGTGCCACGCTCCATCCGCTGCAAAGCCTGACGGACATCATAACCATCCGCGAAGTATTTCAGGAAAAACGGAAACCCAAAATCGTTTTGACGTGGGCCCCGCATGTCAAACCGCTGCCGCAGTGCGTGGCCAATAGCTTCGCGCAGTGGGTTAACGGCTGGGGAAACGCGGAGTTTGTAATCGCCCACCCTGAGGACTATGAACTCGACACGGCTTTTACCAAAGGCGCACACATCACACACCACCAGGATGCCGCCTTGCAGGGGGCGGACATCGTGTACGTAAAGAACTGGAGCACGTTCACCGATTACGGCAAAATCTACTGCAACGATCCGGAGTGGATGCTGACGCGTGACAAACTGGCGCTTACCAACCAAGCCCGTGTGATGCACTGCTTGCCGGTAAGGCGAAACGTAGAACTCAGCGATGAAGTGCTGGACAGCGCTCACAGCGTGGTGACTGCCCAAGCCGCCAACCGGGTGTGGGCCGCCCAGGCCGTGTTGGCACAGATGCTAAAAACGATTGCCTCATGAACAAATTGTACGTGATCAAAATTGGCGGAAACGTGTTGGACGATACCCATGCGCTCAGCGATTTTTTGAAGAAATTCGCCTCCATCCAAACCCCCAAAATCCTGATCCATGGCGGGGGAAAGATTGCCACCAAATTGGGCGATCAACTCGGCCTCGTGTCAAACTACGTGAACGGGAGGCGCATCACCGATGAGCCCACCCGCGACTTGGTGACGATGGTGTATGGCGGGTTGATCAACAAGCAACTGGTGGCTGCGCTGCAAGGGTTGGGATGCAATGCCTTGGGGGTAACGGGCGCGGACGGCAACCTCCTCAAGGCCGTGCGAAGACCGGTGAAAGAGGTCGACTACGGCTTCGTAGGGGACATTACTCCTGACAGCGTTAACTCCACGCTGCTGTACTTCTTGCTCAAGCAGAACGTGACACCTGTTTTTGCCCCGCTCACCTATGCCGATTCAACTATCCTTAATACCAATGCGGATACCATCGCCTCCGTGCTGGCAATTTCGTTGAGCAAGCATTTCGATGTGCGATTGATCTTTTGCTTTGAGAAAAAGGGCGTGCTGCGAGCCGTCAATGACCCCGTCTCCGTCATCCGCACGCTCAACTCCCACACCTATCAGGAATTGCTCGCTGCCGGAGCGTTGACAGACGGCATCTTGCCGAAATTGGAAAATGCGTTTAGCGCCCTTCAGGCAGGCGTACGTGAAGTATTGATAGGCGATGCCCTCGACCTGATCCAAAACACGAGAGAAGAAACCATCGGCACCTTGATTACCAAATGAGTTTAGCTGCGGACATGCGCGCCTCACAAGCCATCGACTTGTTGAAACAGTTGATTGAAACGCCTTCGTTCAGCCGCGAAGAAGAAAAAACGGCCGCAGTGCTGAAAAATTTCTTGGCTGCGCATGGCATTCCTTCACACCAAAAAGGCAACAACGTATGGGCGCGCAGCAAAACCTTTGAGGGCGCCAAGCCCACACTGCTGCTCAACTCGCATCACGATACCGTAAAACCCAACCCCGCGTACACACGCAACCCTTTTCAGGCGAGCATTGAAGATGGCAAACTGTTTGGCCTGGGCAGCAATGATGCGGGTGGGCCATTAGTGAGCTTGATCGCTGCGTTTTTGCATTTTTATGATCAGGTCTTGCCGTTCAACCTAGTGTTGGCAGCCACAGCCGAAGAAGAGATATCAGGCACGGGGGGCATTGAACTGATCTGGCCTGATCTGCCCACAGTCGACTTTGCGATAGTCGGTGAGCCCACCTTGACAGACATAGCCATTGCCGAAAAAGGATTGTTGGTGCTGGATTGCACGGCCGTGGGCAAGGCGGGCCACGCGGCACGCGAGGAAGGGGTCAACGCCATCTACGAGGCCCTGCGTGATATCGAGTGGTTTCGTTCTTATACATTTCCCAAGGTGTCCGATACGCTGGGCCGGGTGAAGATGTCGGTCACGGTCATCCACGCGGGCCAAGCGCACAATCAGGTGCCGCCCGAATGCCAATTCACGGTGGACGTGCGCGTGACAGACGCCTACACGCTGGACGAAGTGCTGGCTGTTATCCGCGCCCACGTGCGATGCCAGGTGGTGCCCCGCTCGTTGCGCCTGCAGCCGTCCGGTATTTCGCCTGCACACCCGTTGGCAAAAGCCGGTGCAGCATTGGGCAAAAAACTGTATGGCTCCCCTACTACATCTGATCAAGCCCTCATTCCCGTGCCCTCCATCAAAATGGGTCCGGGCGATTCGGCCCGCTCGCACAGTGCCGATGAGTTTATCTATCTGGACGAAATCCGCGAAGGGATAGCGAGCTATGTCGCGCTCATCGAAAACCTGGCCCGCGCATAACGGACGCCCTTGTCGGGTTGTCCCTTAGAGACGAGCATCCAGAGACGAGCATCCAGAGACCAGAAACCAGAGAACAGAAACCAGAGAACAGTACCCAGCAACCAGACCCCCGCAGCTACCTCTTCAACGTTACATACCCCTCTTCCGAAGCTCGCCCCGAGGTAAACTCCAGTTTGTAGAAGTAGATCCCACCGGGCAGTAGTTCTCCCTTCCGGCTGATGCCTTCAAAGCGGTTGTTGAGGTTGTCGTAGTTGCGCACCTCAAACACCAAGTCGCCCCAGCGGTTGAAAATCCGCAACCGGTTGTCGCGGGTGTCGGGGTTGATGTCGATGTTTTCAACCCGGAAATACGTGTTCAAGTCATCTTCATTGGCGGAAACGGCATTGTAGAAAATCAGCGGCTGGCATTCGCCCAAGGTGATGGTCGCCACCGCTTCGCTTCGGGTACTCTCGAGCGTAGCCGATCGTATCGCCACATAGAAGCTCGTGGTGGACGTGAGCGGCTCTGTTACCAACTCGGCACTCGGCCCTTCTTGAACCGCCACTCCGCCTGTCGGCTGGGTGTACCACGCATACGTCTGCGCACCCACCGCGCCCGAAGCGCTTAGGGTCACTTCACCAGGGCCACAGCGGCTGGCACCGGTAGCCGAGGGAGTACCCACCGACTCCACAAAGAGCGCTTCAATGGTTTGATCACTCGTCAAGTTGATCGTCAATGGATTGGTGTTCCCGGTGGCATCGCCCTGCCAACCGGCAAAGCTCCATCCCGCGGCTGGCACGGCTGTCATCTCCACCACTTGCACTCCTTCAAACCGATTCTGGTTGGGCGTACGCTGCACAATACCTTGCCCCACGGCCGAGACCAACAGATTGAAGTACGGGCCGGCACAAAACTCGGTGCGAATGGAATTGTCTGTTTGGTCAAATTCAAGCGGGCTGCTATTGCGTATTTCGGCATAGAGACCAAAGGTCTTGTTGATGACCAACCAATTGGTTTGTACAGAAGCGTTTTGCTTGGCTGGCACCGAGATCGGCCGGATGTCAACCGGGATGGTGTCCGTGGGCGTGATGTAAAAGAAATGCACTTCCGCATCGGCCGCCAGGTCACCTGCGTTACGCACAGTAGCCGTCAACACGACATCGTCACCATCGCTCGGACAGATAACGTTGGGAAGTAGTTGTGTGAAGAGAAGATTCGGAGCCTGCCCCACCACCAGCGCACGTGACGCTTCATTGTTGGTTCGCGTTGTCTCATTTAGCTGATCGTCCGGATCGAGCCGTGCACGCACCACGCGAATGCCTGCCAGCGAACTTCGGTAAGGCGTGGGCAATTGAATAGTCCCATCTTCTCCGGGCGGTACCGAGGGGATATCCACGTCCACACCCAGCGGAACATCATCCACTAACACCCGCGCTTTGAAAGCACCCGAGGCAGCAATACCCAGATTGTCATAGGAAATAAACAACAAAATCGGCTCGTCTACATCCGGATTGATTTTACTGGGCGCGATGTATTCGGACACGATGCGCAAATCCGGAGCAGGCGCACGCACTTGAATAGTCTGGGTAAACGCGTTGTTGTCCTCACGGCATTCCGTATAAGTCCCAAACTCATCTACCACCACTTTCAGTTCGAACGTGCCGGCATTCGCAAATAGATGATCCACCGATACAGCGTAGCTACCGGCCTGCAACCCCGGAGCCACCGTGGGTAACGTAGAAGACGCAATTCGTACATTATCGACAAAAAAGGAAACAGTGACGTTGGTAGCGGTAAACAAACCATTGTTGTAAATCAACGCAGCTAGGGGTTGAACGGAGCCTTGATAAAAACCACCACTCCACGCACCGCCCACGGCACTCACGGAAAAATCAACACATAGCGGCATCTGGGCTACATTGTCCGCTTCGGATGCCTCGGTAATCAAACCCGCGGGATCCAACCGGATGCGGAAGGCATGGTCGCCATCAGTAGCCAGGCTCGTGGTAAGCGTAATGTTGGCGGATGCACCCACATTCAACGCGCTGGTGATCGTGCGATTTTCAATGCGCGGGATGCCGCCTTCAATAACGGTTAACTCCACCTCATACGGAGGATTAATCGGCACTGACATAGAATTGCGGTAGGTGACGTCCACGTTGAAGTTGGTGCCTGCCGGAGGTAATCCAGGCGTTACCGAAATATCCGTGTTGCGCACGTTCAAATTAGGTAGCACCGGGGGCGGTGGCACGTGACGAATCGTGCGCGAAAGTTCGTTGTTGGTTTCGCGGTATTCATCAATGGCCCCGGAACCGATGGGTTCGTCCACGCGAATATCCACTACGTGGTCCAGCAAATTGCCAAAGGTGTAGGTAACTGCAAAGGAGTAGCCCGTACAAGCGGCCAGCGTAGCCACAGTCTCGGTATGGATGAGCGTGCCATTGATGTACACGCGCACATCAAACGGGCCGGTGGTATTCACGCCACCAATGTTGTCCACGCGCACGGCAAACGTAAGCGGGTTGAGCAATGGCGGCTGTAAGCGTGGCATAGGTGCCCCCGCTGCCCACCGTAAAACTACCGGCCAGTGGCTGGGCCATCGCCCAATCCGACATCACCGCAAAACCTACCAACGCCAACAGGCGTCTGCTGCTCTCCCAACCCACTTTCATCATGCTTTTTTGGATAAACTATTTCTATCGAAAGGTCGCCCATTGAGGCCGCTCATCACATCCCCGAAAAAGGGGAAAATTCATTTTCTTTAACCGGGGCCCGATGTTTGCTAACGCCAGACCGGCCGGGCGCAGGGTGATTTTGTTTGCCCTTTCGTTGTCCAAACGTTCGGAAATAGTGCGTCCTTTGCCGTATGAAACTTTGGCAAAAAGACATGGACACCCAAAAAGAAGTGGAGGCCTTTACCGTGGGGCAGGACGCCACCCTCGATTTATTTTTGGCCAAATACGATGTGCTCGGATCACTGGCTCACATTGCCATGCTTGAGTCCATTGGCCTCTTGCGCCATGACGAACAACAAGCCCTGGCGCGTGAGTTGAAAAAAATCCATCGCCAAATAGAACAGGGTCAGTTTCAATTGGAAGAGGGTGTGGAAGACGTACACTCGCAAGTGGAACTGCTGCTGACGCGCGCCCTGGGCGACACCGGAAAAAAAATCCACAGCGGCCGCAGCCGCAACGACCAGGTATTGGTAGACTGCAAACTTTTCTTGCGCGAGCAGCTACGGCTGATCATCAGCGATATGGAGGAACTCTTCCGGCTGTTGCAAGCCAAAAGCGAGCAGCACCGGCACGCCCTGCTGCCCGGCTATACCCATTTGCAACTGGCCATGCCCTCCTCCTTTGGCCTCTGGTTTGGCGCGTATGCCGAAAGCCTGGTGGATGATGTGGCCTCGTGGCATGCGGCCTACACCATCGTAAACAAAAACCCGCTGGGCTCCGCGGCCGGTTATGGGTCTTCTTTTCCGCTGAACCGAACCATGACCACCCGCCTGCTGGGCTTTGAAACGCTGCACTATAACGTGGTGTACGCCCAAATGAGCCGCGGAAAAACAGAACGCATGTTTGCTCAAGCCATGGCCAACACCGCAGCCACCCTGGCCAAGTTGGCGATGGACGTTACCCTCTACCTCAATCAGAACTTTGCCTTTATCTCCTTCCCGGATGAGCTGACAACCGGCAGCAGCATCATGCCCCACAAAAAAAACCCGGACGTATTTGAGTTGATCCGCGGCAAGTGCAACCTGCTGCAAGCCTTGCCCAACGACCTGGCCCTGCTCACCACCAATTTGCCCTCGGGCTACCACCGCGACTGGCAGTTACTCAAAGAAAAGCTCTTTCCCGCCATCGGCACGCTGCGCGACTGTTTGCGCATGACCACGTTCATGCTTTCCGCCATCCACGTGCGCGAGAACATTTTGGACGACCCCCGATACCGGTATTTATTCAGCGTGGAAGAAGTAAACCGCCTGGTGTTGCAGGGGGTACCTTTCCGAGATGCCTACCGGCAGGTGGGCCACGCCATTGCCCATGATACGTTCAGCCATACGCCCCGCGTTCACCACACACACGAAGGCAGCATCGGCAACTTGTGCAACGCGGAAGTGCGTGCGCTGATGCAGGCGCAACTGGAGCGCTTTGCGTTCGCTACCGTGGACGAAGCGCTGACACGGCTGCTTGCCTAGCGGCCTTCTTCCATGTCTTGGAGTTCAATCTCCAACGCCCGCGTGCTGATGTACACCTCGTTGAGCGAAAGGGCGAGTGACAGCAGTAAAAAGCCGAGGCTCAGGCCAAAGGTGGCGAAGGCCCACGGCTCGTGCGCGGCATACACAAACAGCATGCACAACACGCACAAAAAGAAACTCAAAATACCGCTGCCCTGCATCTGCTTGATCAAGATCAGCCTTCGCTTCAGGTTTTTGATCTGCTCGCGTATGATTTCGCGCTCCTCGGGCAGTTGCTTATACTTGCCATGAAGGTTACGAATAAGCGTGGCCAGTGCCAAAAAGCGATTGGTGTACGCCAGCATCAGCAAGGTGATGGCAGGAAAAAGGAGCGCGGGTGTATTGATCGAGAAGGCCATGCCGTATTTTTGCGACTGTAAAAGTAGCAAATGGCGGCACACACCCTCTTGTACATCCTCGTGGGCCTTTCGGTAGCGGGTTTTGTTTTTGAACAAGCGCTCGAGTGGCTCAACCTGAAAGCCACCCGCACGGACATTCCCGCGGAAGTGGCCGACTACTACCCGGCCGAGAAGTACCAACGCTCGCTGGCCTATCAGCGCGATCAAACTCGGTTCGAATTCATCTCGGGCGGCTTTTCTTTTCTGGTCTCGGTCTCCTTTCTGGCGGGGGGCGGTTTCGGCTGGCTTGATGGTATCTTGCGCCAGGTGACAGACAATCCCATCGGCCTGGCCTTGCTGTTTTTTGGGGTGATCGTGCTTGTGTCCGATTGGCTCTCGTTGCCCTTTCAGTGGTACCATACCTTTGTTTTGGAAGAGCGCTACGGGTTCAACAAGACCACGTGGCGCACGTTTTTTCTTGACAAAGCCAAGGGCTATCTGCTGGGCGGCCTGGTGGGCGCAGCGCTGTTGGCGTGTTTGATTTTTCTGATCGAAGAATGGGGGCCTTCCTTTTGGATTTGGTTCGCCTTGGTGGCGGCCTCTTTTATGCTGCTGATGAACGTCTTCTACACCTCCTGGCTGCTGCCGTTGTTCAACAAACTGACGCCATTGCCCGAGGGCGAGCTAAAAACAGCCATCGAGGCATTTGCCCGAAAAGTAAACTTTCCGCTGGATCAAGTGCTGGTCATGGATGGCTCCAAACGATCGGCCAAAGCCAATGCTTTTTTTGCCGGGCTGGGGGGCCGCAAGAAAATTGTGTTGTATGATACCCTGTTGGCCAACCATACCACCGAAGAACTCATTGCCGTGTTGGCACACGAGGTAGGTCATTACCAGAAGAAACACATACGAATGGGCTATGTCTTGTCCGTGTGCCAACTGGTGCTGGTGCTGTTCGTGTTGTCCCGTGTGGTCTTTGCCGCTAACCTGTCGTTCGCCCTGGGGGGCCAGTACGAGGCCATTCATTTGAACCTGGTGGCCTCTGGGCTTCTGTTTACGCCCGTGTCAGGCGCCATCGGCCTGTTGACAAACATGCTCAGCCGTAAAAACGAGTTTGAAGCCGATGCGTATGCACGGGCGCAGTATTCGGGCGAAGCGCTGGCCCGCGCGTTGAAGAAGTTATCGGTGGATACGCTCAGCCACTTACACCCGCACCCCCTGTACGTCTTTTTCCACTATTCCCATCCGCCCCTGCTGCAGCGGTTGCGCGCGCTTCGGTAGGCGTCAACGATTTTATTTCATCGGAGCGGCCCAAACAAAATACGTGCAGTAAGTGCGTTTTGTTTTGAACAAACCGATGGGCGCGGGTAAAAGTCCCAACAAAGCCTTCGTTTTGATTAACGGGCCTCAAAGCCCCTTGCAAACGGTTGAACAAGGCACAGAAGCCCATGTTTAAGATTTGAACTAAACTCTTAAACAAATTTTATGAAGACCCTTTTAGCTGATATCGTGGCCATTCCAGTGGATGACCCGATCGCATTTACGTTCTTCACCGGATACATGGCCATGCTGGCCGCTTCGGTTTTTTTCTTTGTGGAACGCGGCAGTGTGGAAGGCAAATGGAAGCTGTCCTTGCTCGTGTCGGCCTTGATCACGGGCATCGCAGCCGTTCACTACTTCTACATGCGCGACTACTATCTGGCTACGGGGCAAAACCCGACCGCGTTGCGCTACATTGACTGGACGCTGACGGTGCCGCTGATGTGCGTGGAATTCTTCCTGCTCACGCGCCCGGCAGGGGCCAAAATCGGCTTGATGTGGAAACTCATCGTGGCCTCCGTGTGGATGCTGGTGACCGGCTACATTGGCGAAGCCTTTACAGATGGCTCTACCGGCCATAGCGTGCTGTGGGGTGTGTTGTCTACCCTTGGTTATGTGTATGTGTTGTACACCGCCTGGGTGGGCGAAGTGGCACAGTTGGCCAAGCAATCGGGCGACCCCGTGGTGATTCGCGGCATCCGCACGCTGGCGTGGTTTGTGTTGGTTGGGTGGGCCATTTATCCGATCGGCTATATGTGCATGCCGGGCGGCTGGTTGAATACCGGTTTGGGCTGGAGCTCGGCCAACGTGGACTTGTTCTACAACATTGCCGATGCCATCAATAAGATCGGCTTTGGCCTGGTGGTGTACAACATTGCGGTCAGCAGCAAGCCGGGCAAATGACGGCTACCCTTGCCATTCCCGAACGGGAGTTGGCCTTTGCCGACAAACCGTTCTACACACTGACGCGCGCGATGTTTGACTGCGTGCACCTGCATGACTTTGACCGCCTGGCGACCATTTGCGATGATGACTTTGGCATCATCGACATCAACACCGAAGGTGGGTCAGAAGTCATCCGCGACCGCGCGGGGTGGGAACATTGGTTTCGGTCGCTGTTCGAAAAACTTCGGGCGATGGGGGCCGAAACATGGTCGGAGATTACGCGCTACGAGGCGGTGAAAGGCAGCGACATGGGGTACACGGTAGTGGACTTTGACCAGCTTTTCATTGCCGGGGGCAAACGCCTGCGCTTTGCCGTGATTGCGACCATTGTGTGGAAATTGGAGGCGGGCGAGTGGCGCGAAGCCCGGTACCACAGTTCGCTCCTGTCCGTGAAGGAAGAATCCTGACGGTAGGGCACAGCCCCTGCGAACGCAACCCCGGTGTCGGTTCAGATGCCGGGGTTGTTTTTTGCAAAATTTTCGCGGCCAACTGTGGCATCTGTCGCTCCCATTTGTCTACATTTGATAACCGCAATCATCAAAAAAAACCAACCGAGTTACAGCTATGGCAAAGAAGGCAAAAAAAGCAAAGAAGGCCGTAAAGAAATCGGCCCCCCGCAAAGCGGCCAAAAAGGCGGCTAAAAAATCAGCAAAGAAGTCGCTCGTGCGCAAGGTGAAAGCCAAGGCCAAGTCGGCCGGGCGGGCGATCGCAAAAGCGAAAAAGGTGGTGAAAAAGAAAGCAGCCGCGGTGAAAAAGAACGTGGCGAAAAAGGCCAGCACCGTGAAGAAGGCGGTGGTTAAAAGGGCCACCATCGCCAAAAAAGCCGTGGTGGCAAAAGCAGCCGCGGTGAGCGCAGCGGTGGAAAACAAAGCCGAAGAAGTGAAAGCCACCGTGGCGGAAAACTTTGAGGCCGCCAAAGAAGCCGTGGAGAACAAAATCCAGGACATCAAATCCGATCTTTCCAGCTGAGCAACCGCCATCCGGCAAAAAGCCAGAGGGCCGTCTTTCGGGACGGCCCTTTGTTTTGGGTCGCGTGCCACCCGCAGCCCAAATTTTTTTTCAGCCTTACCCCTTCTCCGGAGTTCTTTTGCCTAATTTGGCCGACCGAAAAATCACTTACATATGAATAACCGCAGACTTCCTTTCATCATTCTGGGCATTATCGCGCTGATTGTCTTGTTGGCCTTATCGTCCAGCTTGTTTTACAATATCTCAGCTACCGAGCGCGCGGTCATTTTTTATCCGTTTGGCCGGGGTCTTGACAAAGACAACGTGATTGGGCCCGGCACGCACCTGAAAGCGCCCTGGAACGATGTGTACATCTACAAGGTGAATGAGATGTCGTCTGACGAAAACATGGACATCCTCGACAAAAACGGCTTGTCCATTCACGTGGACATTACCGTGCGGTACTATCCCATACCCGACAAAATCGGCTATATCCACGAGCAGTTCACGCAATCGTACGAAACCGGCTTGGTCATCCCCGAGGTACGCTCCACCGTTCGCCAGGTGATGGGCCGCTTTACGGCCGAGGAGATCTACTCCACCAAGCGGGCCGAGGTAGAAACCGCCATCAAGACGGAAACCGAAAACATTCTGAACCGGAACAACGTGCACGCCACAGCCGTGCTCATCCGCTCCATTGCCTTGCCCGAACAGATCAAGCAAGCCATTGAAAACAAGCTGCAACAGGAACAAGAGGCACTGGCCTATCAGTTTCGCCTGGACAAAGAGAAAAGCGAAGCAGAGCGCAAGCGAATCGCTGCCGAGGGCGAGTCGCGGGCCAACAACATCATCAACAACAGCTTGACCGACAAGCTATTGAAAATGAGAGGGATTGAAGCCACCCTGGAACTGTCCAAATCGCCCAACACCAAAGTGGTGGTAGTAGGCAGCGGCAAAGACGGCATGCCGCTCATTTTAGGAAACAATTAAAATCCACCGGGCTTTTGATTTTTTTGACGCCAACTATTTTCTACTGACAACTGTTAATCATACTTTAGAGGCTAACTAATAATCCATTTTTATGTCCAAGACCGCAGAACTCATCATTGACGGCAAATCGTACACGTTCCCCTTGGTGGAAGGATCAGAAAAGGAGATCGGCATTGACATCAGTAACCTGTTGGAGGAAACAGGGGCCGTCACACTGGATTTTGGATATAAAAACACGGGCGCCACCAAAAGTGCCATCACCTTCCTGGATGGCGATAAAGGCATTTTGCGCTACCGCGGATATGGCATCGAGGAATTGGCCGAGAAATCCAGCTTTATTGAAGTGGCCTACCTGCTCATTTTTGGTGAGCTGCCCTCTAAGCCGCAGTTGGACAAGTTCACGAACGACATCAAAACGCACACACTGGTACACGAGGACATCAAAAAAATCCTGGATGGATTCCCGTCCACTTCGCACCCCATGGGCGTGTTGGCATCGTTGTTCTGTGCGCAAACGGCCTTTTACCCCGAGTCGCTGGATCCCAACCGGTCAGCCGAGGGCGTTTACCTCAGCATCGTGCGCTCGCTGGCCAAGATGCCAACCTTTGCTGCCTGGGCGTACAAAAATGCCGTGGGCCATCCCGTGAACTACCCCGACAACTCGCTCGACTATTGCTCCCGCTTCCTGAAGATGATGTTTGCCTTGCCGGCCGAGCAATATCATGTAGACCCCGTGGTGGCTGACGCGTTGGATAAACTTCTGATCCTTCATGCCGACCACGAACAAAACTGCTCCACCTCCACGGTGCGCATTGTCGGCTCGTCTAAAGCCAGCATCTATTCGTCCATCTCGGCCGGCATCAATGCCCTGTGGGGGCCGCTTCATGGCGGTGCCAACCAGGAGGTAATCGTGATGTTGGAAAACATCAAGAAAGACGGTGGTGACACCGAGAAATGGATCAACAAAGCAAAGGACAAAAACAGCGGCTTCCGTCTGATGGGTTTTGGACACCGCGTGTACAAGAACTTTGACCCGCGCGCCAAGATCATCAAGAAGGCCGCTGACGATGTGTTGAAGAAACTGGGCGTGAACGACCCCGTGTTGGAGATCGCCCAAAAACTGGAAGAGGCCGCGTTGAAAGACCCGTATTTCGTGGAACGCAAACTGTACCCCAATGTGGATTTCTACTCCGGCATCATCTACCGCGCACTCGGCATTCCCGTGGACCTGTTTACGGTCATGTTTGCCATGGGCCGACTGCCCGGTTGGATTGCCCAGTGGAAAGAAATGCGCGAAAACAAAGAGCCCATTGGGCGCCCGCGGCAAATCTATACGGGTGCCACCCAGCGCCCGTATGTGCCGTTGGCCAATCGCCAGTAGGACGCTGGCTGCCACGCAGCAAAGAAACCGACATCGCTTTATTCACTTAACCCGATCCCATGGCATTGGTTGACGATTTTCAATCGGCTGTAGCGCATTCACAAAAATTGACAAAACGCCCCACCAACGAAGAACTGTTGGAGTTGTACGCGCTGTACAAACAGGCTACCGAAGGAGACGTGTCCGGTGAGCGCCCGGGCGGGTTCGACTTCCGGGGCATTGCCAAATACCAGGCGTGGGAAGAGAAAAAGGGGATGGCCCAAGAGAAGGCCATGGAAACATACATCGCTTTCGTGAGCACCCTTAAAGAAAATTATGCGTAGGCGTCATGTTCGTAACTGCGCCTTTTTTCTTTCAAGCCGACATCACCCCCCAAAGCACCGAGCTCTCTGCCGAGGAATCGCACCATGCGCTGCGCGTGCTGCGCTTGCAGCCGGGCGATGACATTGCCTTAACCAACGGAACTGGGCTGCTCGTACTGGCACGCATCCGCGAAACCTCGAACAAGCAATGTCGGGTGGAGGTGCTGTCGGCTCAGCAGCAAACGCCCCGCCCCTACCGTATTCATCTGGCCATTGCGCCCACCAAAAACAATGACCGCACCGAGTGGATGCTGGAGAAGCTCACCGAGACGGGCGTTGATCAGGTAACGTTCGTGTCCACGCAGCGTAGCGAACGCGAGAAGATCAACCTGGCGCGTTTTCAAAAGGTGGTTGTGGGTGCCCTGAAGCAGTCGCAACAAGTCTTCCTGCCGTCCATTCAAGGCCCGGTGTCGTTTGAAAAGATATTGGCCGATGAGTCCGGGCAAAAATTCATCGGTCACATGAACGCCCAACCTCCCGCGCACCTCAAACACGTGGCCAGGCCGCGTACCTCGTATTTGATGCTGATCGGCCCCGAGGGCGACTTTACCGAGGCAGAAGTCGCAGCCGCGCAGCAAGCCGGTTTTACTCAGGTGAGCTTAGGGCCCACGCGGCTGCGCACCGAAACGGCCGGTTGGGTGGCTTGCCAAACACTCCACTTTGTGAACGCCTGACCTTTCCTTCTGCTATTTTTGATCCATGAAAGCTGACGAAGCCCGCCAACGCATAGAGGAACTGACGCGCCTGGTACACTACCATAACGAGCTGTATTACCAGAAAAGCAGAACCGAAATCTCGGACCTGGAATTTGACGGCCTGCTGGCCGAGCTGCAACAACTGGAAAAACAGTTTCCCCAATTTCTACAGC